>NZ_DASXHN010000132.1:0-50774 GCF_036488505.1 Paraburkholderia sp.
CGCGATGGTGATGTCGATCCTGATGTGGGGCGTCATTTACCAGGGTTACAACGCGATCTTCCCGAGCTTCTATCCGGAACTGTTCCCGACTCGCTCGCGCGTGTCGGCGATGGCGATCGGCCAGAACATCGGCACGACGATTACCGCGCTATTGCCGGCGCTGTTCGCCTACGTCGCGCCGCCGGGATCGAACAACGTGCCGCTGACGATCGGCGCAATCACGTTCGCGATCACGATCGTCGCGGCGGTCTCCGCGTGGAGCGCGCGGGAAAACTTCCGCGTCAGGCTGAGCGACCTGGGCGAACCGGCCGCGGTGCCGATCGACAAGCAGAGCTATGAAGCAATGCGCGCGCAGGGCATGACCGAACGGAAAAAGGGCATTGCGTAAGCCGCGTTCGCTAAAGCAACGCCGCCATAACTGCCGTTGACGCCTACCGCCACGCTTCGGTGAGTTCGTTGGCCAGCACCATTTTCTGGCGCACGGTTTCGACGAACGCCGGGTCGATGCCGGCCTGCGCCTTCAGGAACTTCAGCGCGACCGAATGCACCGCGCGCAGCGCGCCGCCGTCTATCGCGGTCATGCGTGAGGCGCTGCGGCGCGTTTCTTCCACCAGATCGCGCGCGTTGCCGAACTCGGGCGACAAACCGCACTGCGCGTCGAACGCGGCGCGCAAACCGGCGCCATATTCGCGCGATTGGCCGAGCCGGTCCATGTCGATCAGCAGATCGATGCCCTCGCCCATGCGCAGCGCGCCAAGGATCCACAACGCGATGAACGCGCGATACGCGTTATCGCTATTCACCGTGCGTGCGTATTGCTCGCACGCCATCGCGTAAGCGTCGTCGGGCATCGACGCGAGCGGCGGCAAGCTCACGCCACACATGTCGACCACCTCGCGCACCTGCGGGTCCCACTGATTCAGACCCAGCACCCGAAACGGCGCGGCGACGAAAAACGCATTGCTCCACTGCTGCCGCAGCAGCCAGCCGGAAGCAAACTGCGACGCCGGATTGCGCAGCACGCCCACATGCAGCGCGTCGGCAAATGCATGCCGTAGCCATGGCAGCCGGCCGCCCGAACGGCAAAACTTGAACACCGGTACGCGCCCTTGCTCGACGGACTGCTCGCACAGATTGCGCAGATACGCGTGCAATGCCGGGAACGTCGCGTCGGGCTCGCGCGAGAAACGGTCGATGCTGAAGCGCCGGTCGTAACCGCTGACTCCGCGTGCGGTGTCGCGCAGGAACGGCCGGTATTCATCGAAGTACGGCGCGCCGAGCGGTGGATGTCCGGAGGTCAGCGTGGGTTGCGATGCGGCGACGCCGGCGAGCGTCAGATCGGCGAGCACGTTGCTGAGCGGCTCGTAGAAACCGGCCGCGCGCTCCAGTTCACGCAGGCGCGACCACACCCACGTGCCCGCGCTGCGCCAGCCCGTGTGCAGAAAAACCGCCTGTTTCAGCGGGATTTCGGGCGTGGCGTCGCTGCTCGGCGACACAGTGGACGGCTGATCTGGCGACGGCATGGGACTTCTCTTCCAAGGAACGAATCAAACGCGTTGGTGCGGACACAGCGGTGACCCCGAAGCCGAACGCCAGCGTGGCCACGAAACCGCAAGCGCCACTTTACTCTGCGAACGGCACCGACGCATTATGCTGCGAGACTCCACCTCCGATACTCGCAGACATGAACGATTCGGCCGATATCCGCTTCCTGCTGACGCTGCGCGCAAGCGGCAGCCTCGCTGCCGCCGCGCGCAAGCTGGCGCTGTCGCCATCGGCGGTCACGCAGCGCCTGCAACAGCTCGAGAAGAAACTCGGCGCGCAACTGGTGAACCGCAGCGCGCGCCGCCTGCAATTCACCGATGAAGGCCTGCTGCTATGCGAACGCGGCGCGCCATTGGTCGAGCAATTCGACGCGTTGTTCGACGATCTGCAAACGCGTCGCGGCGGCCTGGTCGGTACGCTGAGAATCAATGCGCCGCTAGGCTTCGGGCGACGCCATCTGGCGCCGGTGATCGGCGAGTTCCAGCAACAGAACCCCGCTATCGACGTGGCATTGACACTGTCCGACCGTCCGCTGACCGAAACGACGGATCGCTTCGATATCGTCGTGCATATCGGCGAGTTGCCGCTGTCGAATCTGGTCGGCTTTACGGTCGCGCCGAATGCGCGATTCCTCTGTGCGGCGCCCGCGCTCGTCAGACGCGTCGGCACGCCCGAGTCACCGGATGCATTGAGCACGCTGCCGTGCATCGTGTTGCGCGAGAACGACGAGGACGTGTCGCTGTGGCAGTTCAGCAAAGGCCGCGCGCGCCGCAGCGTGCGCGTGTCCACGCATCTGAGCTGCAATGACGGCGACGTGATCCGTCAATGGGCGTGCGAAGGACGCGGCGTGATTCTGCGCTCCGAATGGGACGTCGCCGACGACCTGGCGAAAGGCCGGCTCGTGCGCCTGCTGCCGGGCTGGAAAGCGCCGGATGCGAATGTGATCGCGCTCACGCACCGGCGCGCGGGCCTGCCCGCGCGCACGCGCCATTTCATGCAGTATCTGCAGAGCCGGTTCAGGCCCTTGCCGCCATGGCGACGGTGATTCACCCACACTGAATCTCTGAATCGATCCGGCTGAACGTGCGCCGATCAACGAAATCCTATAATCGACTCACCTCGCCATAGCCAGCAGAACGCTCGATCATGACCGCCGCTGCCCTTCCCCCCGCTTACCCCGACGCCGTTCTGTTCGACCTGCTGACCGCACTACTCGACTCGTGGCGTTCGTGGAACCGCGCGGCGGGCTCGGAACCGGTTGGCCGCGCATGGCGTGCCGCCTATCTGCGTCTCACCTATGGCTGCGGTCGTTACGTTCCTTACGAACAGCTTGTGCGCGATGCCGCCGCGCAAGTCGGCCTCCCCGAATCCGCCGCCAGCGCACTCGAAGCGGATTGGCTGAACCTGACGCCGTGGCCCGGCGCCCTCGATGCATTGCGCGCGCTCGCGCCGCATTCCAAGCTCGCGGTCGTCACCAACTGCTCGACGCGCCTTGGCACCCAGGCGGCCGCGCTGCTGCCGCTGCGTTGGGACGCGATCGTGACCGCCGAGGAAGCCGGCGTCTACAAGCCGGACCCGCTGCCCTACCGGCTCGCGCTCGACAAGCTCGGCGTCGCGCCACAGCGCGCCGCGTTCGTCGCGGGTTCCAGTTACGACATGTTCGGCACCGCCGCTGTCGGTTTGCGGACTTACTGGCATAACCGCGTCAGCCTGCCTTTGGTAGACGGCGCGCGGGCGCCGGAGATCGAAGCGCCGTCGCTCGACGCGCTGGTGCCGTGGCTCGCGCGCTTTGGCCATCGCCAACGTTGAATCCCGTACACCTCGCTCTTCAGGTGCAAGCATGAAACTCGAACAGATCGAAACCCCGGCCGCCTTGATCGACGTCGCGCGGATGCAGAAAAACATCGCGCGCATGCAGGCGCAGATGAACACGCTCGGCGTCGCGTTCCGCCCGCATGTGAAAACCACCAAATGTATCGATGTGGTGCGCGCGCAGATCGCGGCCGGCGCGCGCGGCATCACGGTGTCGACGCTAAAGGAAGCGGAGGCGTTTTTCGCGGCCGGCATCGACGACATTCTGTACGCGGTCAGCATGGTCCCCGCCAAATTGCCGCGCGCACTTGCGCTGCGCCGCCAGGGCTGCGATCTGAAGATCGTGGCCGACAATCCGGGCGCCGCGGCCGCGATCGCCGCATTCGGCGACCAGCACGGCGAAAGCTTCGAGGTGTGGATCGAAGTCGATACCGATGGACACCGTTCGGGCATCGGCCCCGAACAACAGACGCTGCTCGAAGTCGGGCGGATTCTGCACGAGAACGGCGCGAAAGTCGGCGGCGTGATGACCCACGCCGGTTCCAGCTACGAACTGAACACGCCCGAAGCACTGGCCGCGCTCGCGGAACAGGAACGCGCGGGCTGCGTGCGCGCCGCCGCGCGGCTGCGCGAAGCGGGCATCGCGTGCCCGGCCGTCAGCGTCGGCTCCACGCCGACCGCGCTTGCCGCGCGGCATCTGCAAGGCGTGACCGAAGTACGGGCCGGCGTCTATGTGCTGTTCGATCTGGTGATGCACAACGTCGGCGTGTGCGCGTTGCAAGACATCGCGCTCAGCGTGCTGGCAACCGTGATCGGTCATCAGGAAGACAAGGGCTGGGCGATTCTCGACGCGGGGTGGATGGCGCTCAGCCGCGATCGCGGCACCTCGCGGCAGTCTCACGATTTCGGCTACGGTCAGCCGTGTTTGTTGAATGGCACGCTACTGCCCGGTTATGTGGTGAGCGGCGCGAACCAGGAGCACGGTATTCTTTCGTCGGCGGATGCCGGTACGCATGATGTCGACATCGCGCAGCGCTTTCCGATCGGCATGAAACTGCGCATCCTGCCGAATCACGCATGTGCGACCGGCGCGCAATTTCCCGCGTATCACGCGGTGGCGCCGGATGGCGATAGCGTCGAATGGCCACGCTTTTACGGCTGGTAAATCGGCGCCACCGCGTCACCACGCGAGCGCGCCATCACCGGCGCCGCGCCGCTCACTCATCCTCTTCCGACAAACCGGCGAGTAAATCGTCGACCGCGCGATAAACGCGCTCGACGACTTCCGGTCCCACCTTGCGCTCGAGATCGCGATAGTGCGTCTCGAGTTCCTTCGAAATCGCCCGCACCAGTTCGACGCTCGTATCGGTCAACGACACGAGTACGCGGCGCTGATCTTCCGCGAAACGTTCCTTGATCACCAGATCCATGCTCTCCATGCGCGCGAGCACGCCGGCCATGCTCGGGCTGGAAATCGTGCAGATATCGGAGATATGACGCGGCTCCATCGGGCCATGTTCGTTGAGCGCGCGGATCACCCGCCATTGCTGTTCGGTCAGTCCATGCGCGGTAATCAGCGGACGAAAGCGCTCCATCATTTTTTCACGGGCCCGGAGCAACAACATGGGCAGATTGCGATGCAGAACTCGAATGGATGCGGCGGACATATTGGCAAAAGGATAAAAAAGCAGCTGTCGAAGCTTAAGGGAAAACCCGCGATCAACTCACAGCCTATTGACCGTAAATCATATCAAGCACGATACTACTAACATATTAGTGTTTCCGCTGGCATTTCTCCCCGAGGCCGTCCACTCATGTTCGTGCTTGCCGATCACCTGCTCCATCCCGAAGGCGACGCGCTGCCTCGCGACGTGGATGCCAGCGCCGCGGCGGCGCTGCTCGCGCGCGGCGTCGCGTGCCGCGCGCCCGTCAGCGGCAGCGTCTATGGAACCTTGCTGAATGACCGTGCCGCGCTGGATGCGTTGGGCGACGCGGTGCACGCGGCGCCGTACAAGGCGCCCCCCAAAGCACCAATCCTGTACGTGAAGCCGCGCAATAGCTTCGCCGGGCATCGGGCCCGCGTGGTCGTGCCGGATAACACGTCAGGCGTCGAAGTCGGGGCGTCACTCGGCATCGTGATCGGCCGCACCGCGACGCGCGTCAGCGCGGAGCGTGCCGCGGACTATATCGCCGGCTATACGCTGGTCGGCGATCTCAGCGTGCCGCATACCAACGTCTACCGCCCCAACGTGCGCTTGCGCGCGCGCGACGGCTTCTGCGTGATCGGCCCGGCCCTCGTCGCCGCGCGCCATGTTGCGAAGCCAGATCGCCTCGACATCGCCGTTTCGCTAAACGGCGCGAAGCCGTTTACCGCCAGTACCGCGTCGTCGGTGCGTAATGTCGCGCAACTGCTCGCGGACGTCACCGACTTCATGACGCTCAACGCGGGCGACGTGATCACACTCGGTGTGCGCCACGGTTCCCCCGTTGCGCGTATCGGCGATACGGCCACGCTGTCGATCGGCAATCTGCCGCCGCTGGTCGTTTCGTTCGTCGGCGCAGACCAACATAACGGAGGCCAGTCATGATGCGCGGCCGTGTTGCGTATGCCGGAGCGATTCACGAAGCGTATCCGCACGAGAACGGCGTGCGTCTCGCGGACGGCCGGGTGCGGCGCGAGGACGAGGTCGTGTGGCTCGCGCCGATCGAGGTCGGGACGATCTTTGCACTCGGTCTGAACTACGCCGAACATGCGAAGGAATTGCAGTTCGGCAAACAGGAAGAGCCGCTGGTATTCCTGAAAGGACCGGACTCGGTAATCGGCCATCGCGGCTTTACGCGCCGGCCCGCCGATGTGACGTTCATGCACTACGAGTGCGAACTCGCGGTCGTGATCGGTCGGACCGCGCAGAATGTGAAGCGCGACCACGCAATGCAGCACGTGGCCGGCTATATGATCGCGAACGACTACGCGGTGCGCGATTACCTCGAAAACTACTATCGCCCGAACCTGCGCGTGAAGAACCGCGACGGCGGCACGGTGCTCGGCCCCTGGTTCGTCGACGCGGCCGACATCGCCGATGTCACGCAGATCGAATTGCGCACGTTCGTCAACGGCACGCGCCAGCAATGCGGCAATACGCGCGATCTGGTCACCGGCATCCCCGCGCTGATCGAATATCTGAGCGGCTTCATGACGCTCGCACCCGGCGACGTGATCCTCACCGGCACGCCCGAAGGCGTCGTCAACGTCAATGCGGGCGACGAAGTCGTCTGCGAGATCGACGGCCTCGGCCGTCTCGTCAACACCATCGCATCCGACGCGGACTTCGGTCGCGCGTGATGGACAGCGAAACGGAAGCGAACAGAGAAAGGACACCGCAATGCCGATCGACCATCTGATCAACGGCGAGGCGTGCGCCTCGAACGACTATTTCGAAACCGTCAATCCGGCCACGCAGGAAGTACTCGGCGAAGTCGCGCGCGGCGGCGCGAAGGAAGTCGACGCCGCCGTGCAAGCGGCGAAAACGGCATTCCCCGCATGGGCGAACCAACCCGCTGCCGAGCGCGCGAAGCGGGTGCGCAAGCTCGGCGAGCTGATCACGAAGCACGTGCCGGAGCTGTCGGAGACCGAAACGAAGGACACCGGCCAGACCATCTCGCAGACGCGCAAGCAACTGGTGCCGCGCGCGGCCGACAACTTCAGCTATTTCGCCGAGATGTGCGTGCGCGTCGACGGCCACACGTACCCGACCGACACGCATCTGAACTACACGCTGTTTCATCCGGTCGGCGTGTGCGCGCTGATTTCGCCATGGAACGTGCCGTTCATGACCGCGACGTGGAAGGTCGCTCCCTGCCTCGCATTCGGCAATACCGCGGTGCTGAAAATGAGCGAACTGTCGCCGCTCACCGCATCGATGCTCGGCCAGCTCGCGCTCGAAGCCGGCATTCCGGCGGGCGTGCTGAACGTGGTGCACGGCTACGGCAAGGAGGCGGGCGAGCCGCTCGTCGCGCATCCCGACGTGCACGCGGTCTCGTTCACCGGCTCGACGGCGACCGGCAACCGCATCGTGCAGACGGCGGGTTTGAAGAAGTTCTCGATGGAACTCGGTGGCAAATCGCCGTTCGTGATTTTCGACGACGCCGACTTCGAACGCGCGCTCGACGCCGCCGTATTCATGATCTTCTCGAACAACGGCGAGCGCTGCACAGCGGGCTCGCGCATTCTGGTGCAGCGTTCGATCTACGCGCATTTCGCCGAGCGCTTTATCGAGCGCGCGAAGCGTTTGACGGTTGGCGATCCGCTCGCGGAAAGCACGATCGTCGGCCCGATGATCAGCCAGGGGCATCTGGCGAAAGTACGAGGCTACATCGAGCTCGGCCCGAAAGAAGGGGCGACGCTCGCGTGCGGCGGGGTCAACACGCCCGCGCTGCCGGACGGGTTGCGCCACGGCAACTTCGTCGCGCCCACCGTGTTCGTCGATGTCGACAATCGCATGCGTATCGCGCAGGAAGAAATCTTCGGGCCGGTCGCATGCCTGATTCCGTTCGACGACGAAGCCGAAGCGATCCGGCTCGCCAACGACATCTCGTACGGTCTGTCGAGTTATATCTGGACCGAAAACGCCGGCCGCGCGCTGCGCGTGGCCGCCGCGGTCCAGGCAGGCATGTGCTTCGTGAACAGCCAGAACGTGCGCGATCTGCGTCAGCCGTTCGGCGGCACCAAGGCATCGGGCGTGGGTCGCGAAGGCGGTACATGGAGCTACGAAGTGTTCCTCGAACCGAAGAACGTCTGCGTGTCGCTCGGCTCACATCACATTCCCCGCTGGGGCGTCTGATAAAACGGCCAGCCGCCGCAACAACAGGAGACCGCGATGGGCAAGCTCGCGTTGGCAGCAAAAGTGACTCACGTGCCGTCGTTGTATCTGTCGGAACTCGACGGCCCGCATAAGGGCTGCCGTCAACCGGCGATCGACGGTCATCATGAAATCGGCCGGCGCTGCCGCGACCTCGGTGTCGATACGATCGTCGTGTTCGATGTGCACTGGCTCGTGAATAGCGAATACCACATCAATTGCGCGCCGAAATTCGAGGGCGTTTACACGAGCAACGAGCTGCCGCATTTCATCAAGAACATGCCGTATGCGTACCCCGGCAATGTCGGGCTCGGCGAAATCATCGCGGAGGTCGCGAACGAAATGGGCGTGAAAAGCCGCGCGCATAGCCAGACCACGCTCGAACTCGAATACGGCACGCTGGTGCCGATGCGCTATATGAATGCGGACCAGCATTTCAAGGCGGTGTCGGTGGCGGGCTGGTGCATGTGGCACGACCTCGAAACGAGCGCGCGTTTCGGGCTCGCGGTGCGCAAGGCGATCGAGGAGCGTTACGACGGCACCGTCGCGATTCTCGCCAGCGGCTCGCTGTCCCATCACTTCGCGAACAACGGCACCGCCGAGCAGTTCATGCACAAGGTGTGGAGCCCGTTTCTCGAACAGATGGATCGCAGCGTGGTGCGCATGTGGGAAACCGGCGACTGGAAGACCTTCTGCGAGATGCTGCCGCTTTACAACGAGAAGTGCTGGGGCGAAGGCGGCATGCACGATACCGCGATGCTGCTAGGCGCGCTCGGTTGGGATCGTTACGACGGCAACGTCGAAGTCGTCACGCCGTATTTCGGCAGTTCCGGAACCGGCCAGATCAACGCGATCTTCCCGGTCACGCCGTTGCCCGCATGAAGCCTGAAGCACGACACATCGAGGACACGCGATGCCACACCTGACACTCGAATACAGCGCGAATCTCGCTGACCCGCAACGCGTCGGCGAACTGTGCAACGCACTCGCGCAATGCCTCGACGCGCAACGCGAGAACGGCGAGCGCATCTATCCGCTCGGCGGCATCCGCGTGCGCGCACTGCGCTGCGAACAGTATTGCATCGCCGACGGACGTCCAGACGCCGCCTTCCTGCACGCGAATCTGAAGATCGGCGCGGGCCGCTCCGACGCGGTCAAGCAAGCCACCGGCGATGCGCTGTTCGCGCTGATCAAACAACGCTTTGCACCGGAGTTCGAACGGCACGGCCTCGCGTTGTCGCTGGAAATCAACGAGTTCAGCGAAGCGGGCACCTGGAAGCACAACAATCTTCACGCACGGCTCAAGGGCTGATCATTCATCATGCTAGACGAAAAGACCATCCGCGATCTCGCCGCGCAACTCGATCATGCGGAGAAAACGCGCACGCAACTGCGCCACTTTTCCGCGCAGTATCCGCAGATGACCGTGCAGGACGGTTACGCGATTC
Source organism: Paraburkholderia sp. (assembly GCF_036488505.1). GTDB lineage: Bacteria > Pseudomonadota > Gammaproteobacteria > Burkholderiales > Burkholderiaceae > Paraburkholderia. The sequence continues at coordinate 9,665 of NZ_DASXHN010000132.1, forward strand.
AACGCGAGTGGGTCAAGCTGAAACTGGCCGAAGGCCACCTGATCAAGGGCAGAAAAATCGGCCTCACGTCGCGCGCGATGCAACGTTCGTCGCAGATCGACGAGCCCGACTACGCGCCGCTGCTCGACAGCATGTTCATCGATAGCGGCCAGGATATTCGCGTCGATCGCTTTATCGCGCCGCGCGTCGAAGTCGAACTCGCTTTCGTGCTGGGCAAGCCGCTGAAGGGTCCGGGCGTCACGCTGTTCGACGTGCTCGACGCGACCGCTTACGTGAGCCCCGCCGTCGAGATCATCGATGCGCGCATCGAACAGTTCGATCGCGAAACGCGCGCGCCGCGCAAGGTCTACGACACGATCTCCGATTTCGCCGCGAACGCGGGCGTCGTGCTGGGCGGCCGGCCGGTGCGGCCGCTCGATGTCGACCTGCGCTGGGTCGGCGCGCTGCTCTACCGGAACGGCGCGGTCGAGGAAAGCGGGCTGGCGGCGGCGGTGCTCAATCACCCGGCCACCGGCGTCGCGTGGCTCGCGAACAAGATCGCGCCCTACGACGAAATGCTGAACGCGAACGACGTAATCCTGAGCGGCTCGTTCACGAGCCCGATCCCGGCGCGTGCCGGCGATACGTTCCACGTCGACTACGGCCCGCTCGGCGGCATCGGTTTGAATTTCATCTGAATGCATCGATATGTCTGTGCCAACCAACCCGTTCAAACGCGCGCTCGCCGAAGGCAAGCCGCAATTCGGCCTGTGGGCCGCGCTCGCCGATGCGTACGTGACCGAATTGCTCGCGACCGCCGGCTTCGACTGGCTGCTGATCGACAACGAGCACGCACCGAACGACGTGCGCAGCACGCTCGCGCAATTGCAGGCGATAGCCGCGTATCCGTCGCATCCGGTCGTGCGGCCGGTGCGCAGCGACGCCGCGTTGATCAAGCAGCTGCTCGACATCGGCGCGCAATCGCTGCTGCTGCCGATGATCGATACCGCCGCGCAAGCGTTCGATGCGGTCGCCGCCACGCGCTATCCGCCGCAAGGCATTCGCGGTGTGGGCAGCGCGCTCGCGCGCGCGTCGCGGTGGAACCGCGTGCCGGATTATCTGAACACCGCGGCCGAAGAGCTGTGCGTGATGGTGCAGGCCGAGACCGTGCTGAGCCTCGATAATCTCGCGGAGATTGCGCGCGTGGACGGCGTCGATGGCGTGTTTTTCGGGCCGTCGGATCTGAGCGCGTCGATGGGCTTGCTCGGCAAGCCAGGTGACGCGCGGGTGCGCGATGCGATTCGTCACGGCATCGACACCGTGCGTCGCGCGGGCAAGGCGGCGGGCGTGCTCGCGCCCGATCCGGCACTGGCGGCCGACTATCTGGCGGCCGGCGCGACCTTCGTCGCGGTCGGTACCGATACCGGCTTGCTCAGCCGCGCGGCCGCCGATCTCGCCGCGTCGTATAAGAACTCAGCGCCGCTGGCGGCGCCGGTCAAAGGCGGGTACTGAACGGCAACCCGCAAACGGCAACCGCCAGACAACGGCCGCGAGCGCAACCGCCGCGAGCCGCGCTCGCGGCGTCAACTACCCGTTATTCGGTCGCCGGCCACGGCAACCCGCGCGCCGACCAGTCCAACTCCGCGCCGATCACGCAGCGTCCCACCGCCAACTGCTCGGCCATCGTCACCGCAATACAGGGGCCGCCGCTCGCCAGCGATAGATACGGATCGCTGGCGAGCGCCTGACCCGGCAGCAGTACCGCATTACGGAAATACGGCCGATGGTCCCAGCGTGCATCGCGCGGATTCGCGACCGGCTGCAGCGATGCCGCGTCCTCCCGCCACGCCGGCCCAGGCACTTCGTGGCCGATCTGCCGGCCGGTGTCGTCGAGAATGAAGCAACTGATGGTGCGCTCGAAGCTCGCGAGCGTTGCCAATGCATCGGCCATCACGACGCCAGCGAGTAGTGCATCGGCGGCCCGCCGCAGTTCGAGCCGGTATGGCTCGACTTCCGATTCGAACAACGCATGCTGATGCGCGCGCCCCTGCGCGATCACGTCGAACGCATCGTCGATCTGCCGATGCACCGAACCGGGCGGCGCGAGCGCGCTGGCCGGCCGGCCGAGCAGATAGCCCTGCGCGAAATCGACGTTCGATTCGACCGCGAGAATCAGCTCCTCGGCGGTCTCGACGCCCTCGACCACCACCAGCATCCCCGCCTGATGCAGCAGCGACACGAGCTTGGGCAAAATCGGCTGCTCGGTGCGGTGGGTGGTCGCGCGAATCAGTTCGCCGTCGAGCTTGACGATGTCCGGCCGGATGCGCAGCAACCGGTCGAGATTCGATTGCCCCGCGCCGAAATCGTCGACGGCGATCAGAAAGCCGTGCTGGCGGTACAGCGCCGCCGCGCGCGACATGTCATCGACGCTGCCGCCGTGCGATTCGAGGATCTCGAGAATCACGCGCTCGGGTTCGAGTCCCGCCGCGCGCACGATTTTCGTCAACTGATCGGCGTAGCCGTCGGCGATGAACGTAGCCGGCAGGATGTTGAGAAACAGCCACGCGTCGGCTGGCAGCGCGCGGCGCGCATTGTCGAGGTGCACCGCGTGACTCGCGCGATCGAGCGCGCCCTCGTCGCGCGACGGCTTCGGCGCGAACATCACCACCGGCGGCACCAGCGTGCCGTCGTCGTGCTCGCCGCGCAGCAGCGCCTCGAAGCCAACCTGTTTCTGATGCGACAGGCTGTAGAGCGGCTGGAAGTGCGAAATCAGACAGACGTTTTCCCAGCGATAGCGCGCCGCATCCGCGCTGGCGCCGGTGCCGGCTTCAGCGTCCGCGGTGGATCGCGCGAATACGTCGGCGAACGGTGCCTGCAGCGCGTCGAACGGCAGCGCGCGTTCGGCGCACACGCGATTGCGGCCGCTGTGCTTCGCGCGCAGTAATGCTTCGTCCGCGCGATCGAGCAGCACCATGAAGCTCTCGCCGCGCCGGTATTCGGCAACGCCGAAGCTCGCGGTCAGATGACCGTCCGGGCGTTCGATCATGGCGATCGCGGCGCGCAGCCGCTCGGCCAGTCGCAGCGCGCCACCGAGGCCGTCATCGAGCAGCACCGCGAACTCCTCGCCGCCGATGCGGCTCACGCTATGCTGCTGCGCGACCTCCTCTCTGAGCGCCTGCGCGACCCGGAACAGCACATGGTCGCCGGCCGCATGGCCAAAGCGGTCGTTCAACGACTTGAAGCTGTCAATGTCGAGAAAGATCGCGCTGATGCGCGCATCCGGCGCTAGCTGATCAAGTCGCAACTCCGCGTGCTTGACGAACGCGCGGCGATTTTGCAGGCCCGTGAGCGGATCGGTCGCGGCGAGCTGCGCGAGCTGGCTCTCGAGCAGAAAGTGATTGCGCCGGAAGTGGTAGAAGCTGAAATGGAACACCGCGGAGCTCGGCGCGCCGATCACGATGACCCACGTCCAGACGGCGGCGTTGACGTCGTGCGCATGCGCGTGGCCAAGCAGCAGCGCAATGGCGGCCGCGTAGAACAGTGCGCTGCCGGTGACGAAATGCGCGGGCGTCAGCCACAGCGGCGCCGCGCAAATCGGAATCACGACGAGGCCAGGCAGCAGCCACAGCAACGGCTGCGTGACGCCGGCCGCATTCAGCACGAGACCGCCGGTCAGCACCTGCATGTACACCACCCCGATCGCGCCGAAGCGCAGGATCGACGTCGTGCCGGGAATCGCCAGCACCAGCAGCGCAAGCACGAGCGCGCACAGCAACCGGTAAGCGAGCGGCGCGGCCGGCCCGTCGACCAGCTCGCGCGCCGCCACCATGCACAGGAATGCGGCCACCGTGAAGGCCATCGTCATGATGCAAAGCGGCCGCTGGTGCTCGAGCGCGCGCTGATGATAGCGCTCGCGCAAGCCGGGCTCGGTCAGGTGCTGCGTCGGGATAGCAGACATAGGGTGCTTATCAGGCTCCGGTTCCGGTGACTTTGCCAATGGTTATCGGCAAACGTCCGGCAAATATTTATGGCTAACGTTAAACCAACGATGTGTTTCGTGGCGGCTGGGCGGATCGCGCCGACTGATTGGGCAGCCGCATGGGATCCCGCTCACGCCGCCACCACCCGGTCACGCCCGGCCGCCTTCGCCGCGTACAGCGCGCGGTCGGCGCGCGCCATCAGTTGCTCGAGCGATTCGCCGCGCCGCCACTGATCGACGCCGACGCTGAACGTATACCGCAGCCCGCGCGGCAGTTCGACCGGCGTGCTGGCCGTGAGTCCCCCGCGCAGCCGCTCGAGCAGCATGACCGCATCGGCGGCCGTGGTGACCGGACACAGCACACCGAACTCCTCGCCGCCGAGGCGCCCGAATACGTCGCCGGCCCGCAGCTCGCGCGCGACGAAAGCGGCGAAGTGGGCGAGCACCTGGTCGCCGGCCGCATGGCCATAGGTGTCGTTGACCGACTTGAACGAGTCGATGTCGACGATCGCGATCGCCACAGGCAGGCCGCTGCGCAACGACGCGTTCAGCAGCACGCCGCCACGCTCGAGGAACGCGCGCCGCGACACCGCGCCGGTCAGATCGTCGACATTCGCGAGCCGTTCGAACCGCTCCGCGAGGCGATCGTGCGCGAGCATCACGACGCCGATCGCCAGCAACGGCGGCGCGAGTATGCCGAGCGCAAGGAACGCGATGTTGGACGGCGACACTTGCAGCAGGCTTGTCTGCATCAGACGGCCGAAGCCGTACATGATGCCGCGGGAGCTGTGCCCGACGCATAGCAGCGCGGCCGCGGTCGCGAGGAAATAGTAGTTGTAGGCCGGCCGGTGTGACGGGCGTCCGCGCCACACCAGCACGGCGAGCGCGGCATAGAGGATCGCGTGGTACGCGGATACCAGCGTGACGCGCGCATTGAAGTCCGGCTTGACGAAGGTCCAGTAGCAGACGCCGAGCAGTACGGCAACGAGCCCCGCATAGGCGACCCACGGCCGTTCGCGGCGCCCGAGGAAGCGCAGGCAGCCTTCGAGCACGAGCAGCAGCGCGAGCGCAAGCAGCGCGTTGGCCGCGACGAATGACAACCAGCGCGACGCATGCCCCTGTAAAGCGAACGCGAGCAGCGCGACGATCCCCAGCGCGTTGGCCGCGATCCAGTAGCCGACGCCCGGGATCGCCGCGCGCCATAACGAGCCGAGCACGGCCATCGCCATCGCGCCCGACAGAACCGTGACCAGCAAAATAGTGAGTGGATTCAGCATTGCAATAGGTTGGAATGGAACGGCCGCGCACGCGAGCCGCTGCTTCGCATCGGCTCCATGGTCTGCGCGGACCGTGCGGCGGCCACACCAGCGCTTGATACGTGAATCGGCTGCGGGCGCGTTGGCCTGCAAAACATTATCCGATCATGGCGGAAAAAACTTCCGGTCCGCGTCACGTGATTCGCTCCGCGGCATACGCGACGAGGCTGCGGCGGTCGACGACGCGCAAAGCGACGCGCCATGCGCCCGGGGCCGCCGTGAAGCGATGCGAAATTGTCCGTGATCAGAGCCATCACGGGGAAACTTTTGCATGAGGCGCGGCGCGCAAACGCTTCGCGTCGCGCAAACCGGCAAAACTTACGCGTTCGCCGTAGGGCTGCTCACCGACTTCACGCTATCCGGTATGTCCGGTACGCCCGGCATACCCGGCATACCCGGCATACCCGGCATGCCCGGCATGCCCGGCATGTCCGGCATGTCCGGCATGTCCGGCATGTCCGGCGACGCGCTCGCGCGCGAACTGTGACTCGTGCAGCTTGGGATACGCGTGCTGCCGGTATCGGGCTACGGTCGCAGCCCGCAGCTTGGCGAACCGGTTCCGGGCGCGCGGCTGCGGGGCAAGCCCATCGATCTGAAGCAACTGCAGTGCGAGCTTGCGCAATGGCCTTATCGAACTGACGCGGCGCCGTAGCGAGTCGCTGCCGTGAGCGTCACGCATCGCCCGTTAGCGCGCCCGCCTCCCGGTGCCCGATTTCCGGAACACATCAACCAGCTTATCGACGATACGGTTCAACTGGCCGCGCTCGTCGGCGGACAGCATCGACAGCATCTCCGTTTCGAGCGACTGACCCAACTCGTCGCTGGCCGCGCGCACCCGCTTGCCCGCCGCAGTCGGCCATAGCTGGAAGTGGCGCGCGTCGTCGGGATGAATCGAGCGCCGCACCAGCTTGCGTTCGATCAGATCGGCGACGAGCTTCGACAGCAGCGTCTTCTCGATCAGCGTCTGCTCGTTAAGCTCTGTCGCAGTGATACCCGCCGCGTCGCAGATGGTCCGCAGCACCCGCAGCGAACGCACGTCGAGCCCGACCGCGGGCCGGTATGCCGCGTTCGCGCGGCTGATCATTTCGCGCTTGATCAGATCGAGCTTGAAGGTCAGGAAATAGGCGAACGCGTGGCCGGGGGCGGCGCCGTTCTGTTCGACCGGGTCTTGGGCGGCCCGCTTCGCCGCAACTTTCCCAGCGTGCCTGCTCGCGTCGTTCGCCTTATCTTTCGTTTTGCTCTTCGCCTTATCTTTCGTTTTGCTCTTCGCCTTATCTTTCGTTTCGCTCTTCACGTTGACTTTCGCCTTGCTCTTTCTTACCGCCGATGGCGTGCCTGGTCGCATGTGCTGGCTTCCTGTCCGAATACTTTGCTTGACTCGAGACCCATCGTGCCCGGCGGCGCCGCTTTCGTGTATCCACCACTGCCCGCTGCCCGCTGGCCGCTGGCCGCTGGCCGCTGGCCGCTGGCCGCTGGCCGGTCAACGACGATGGTATCCCAGCAGCCCCAGCACAATCGAAATATCGGCAAAAAGCATTAGTTGAAGTTATCAACTAATGAACGCTTCTTCGGGGCTCGCAAGACTTCGCGTGCTGGTATTGCCGGCGGCCGCGCGCGAAAGGCAGGCCGGACGGCGGCTCCATCAGCGGGTGTAAACGTTTTGTCAACGGCTGGCGGGCGAGTTGCACGCAGGTTGCGGGGGGTTGCTGCGCGCGATTATGCGTGCTGAGTTCAGCGTAGCTGACACTAACATCCATTCGCGCGATGTAATCCGCCGTTCAACAGGTCAAACCACGCTCATATCCGGTGTTGGAAGAGGCTCGCCAAACCGTAACATCCGAGGTACCGGTCAGTTACGCTTTGGGCGACATGCTAGATCTCCCGCTTTCCGATGACGCATGGGCGCGCATCAGCCACCTGTTCAAGTTCGATCCACAGAAGCGTTTCGGCCGGCCCGCGCGGCATCCGCGAGAGGTTCTCGACGCGATTCTGTGGGTCGTCACGCGCAACGAAAAATGGCATCGTCTGCCCGCGACATTTCCGCCGTCGCAGACGTGTTACATCAAATGGCTGCAATGGCGGCGCGATGGCCGGATGAGCGCGGTTCTCGACGAACTCGGATTGACCGAGTACCGCACCGCTTCCGAACAGCTCGATATCGACGTTTGAAACCCGGCGCTCACAGAGTGACCAATGACGTCGCGGTGGGGCCGGTCGCCGGCGCGGCGCTCGGCGCGAGGCTGCTGATGCGGGTATCGAACGACCGGCCGCGTGTGCTGTTCTGCGCGGTGCTGGCGTTGCGGGCCGCGCCAATGCTGCGCGAAGCGTTCGAGGTTCATCTGTTCCGGGCGGCGCGCTGACGCGCGCAACGGCCGAGCCGGCGAACAGTGGCGCCAAACGAAGCGCGCGGCTCGAAGATTGGCTCGCGAATCCGCGGCACGACGGCACGTGGCTCGCGCCGCTCAGGATCGCCGCCCGGCTCGCCCTGATGCTCGCGCTGCCTACACCGGCAATCCCGCGCGCGGCGCGGCATCCCCGGTGACACCCATCGGCCTGTCCGTGATCAGCGCTGGAATCGCGCTTTTTTTCCTGTTGCCGACAATGCGGCTTATATTGATGTTAGGTGTGGTCCGGCGACGGCGGGACCACCGGTTCGGCGCGATGCGGCGCTCGTGCCGGCGATCGCCGCCGCCGGTCAGGAAGCGTCGGCCCGGCATAGTCGGCGCGAACCAGCTGCCTCTACGATACGCGTGCAGGTATGATGCCGGGCGCGCCTCGCCACCCTCGAAGCGGAAGCGGTGTGGCGGCGCAGTGCACGCGCGGTGCAGGCCATCGCTCTCCGCTTCGGATCCCGCATTTTTGTCACGAGAACCATCATGCCTGCCCAACACGACGAAGCGCCCGGCCCGCGCACCACGCCGGCCAACGCCAAGCGCAAGACGATGTCCATGACCACGCGCAATCTGCTGATGGTGCTCATCGGCGCAATCGTGTTCGCGATCGTGGGGGGTATCGTGCTTTACAACCCGATCATGTACGGCGACGCGATTCCTAACTTCGGCATCATCCTGATGATGACGGTGCCGGTCATCGCGGGCGTCGCGTTTCGCGTCGGGCTCGATGCGTGGGTCGACAAGAAGTGAGCGGCGCGGCGTCTTATTGCGGTCCCGCGCTGCCGCAGACTCCGCTGCCGTCCCCCCCGCTGCCGCAGCCTCCGCTCTCGCACCGTGCGCTTTCGCATCCTGATCAACCGGCGCTGAGCGGCAGCACGACCCAGACTTCCAGCCCGCCACCCTCGCGCGGATGAAACTGCAGGCCGCCGCCGTGCAGCCGCGCGATCCGCTCGACGATCGACAAGCCCAACCCGGTGCCGCCGCTGTGCGCGCGTGCATTGCGGCCGCGCTGAAACGGCGCCTTCAGCTTTTCCAGCTCTTGCGCCGACAAGCCTTTGCCGCGATCGCCGACCGCCACCGTCACCGCGTCGCGAGTCGCCCAGGTGCGCACCGCAAGGCCGCTGCCGCCGTAGACGATCGCGTTCTGCATCAGGTTCATCAACAGCCGCATCATGCTGATCGGCCGATACGGGATGGCCGGCAACGTGCCCAGCGACAGCTCGAACTCGTGCCCGAGCCCCGCGAAATCGCCGGCAAGCCGCTCGATCAGCGCATTCAGATCGCCGGACTGCGCCTCCTCGCGCTCGCCGCTGCCCGCGTAATCCATGAACTGCTGCAGGATCGTCTCAATCTGGTCCAGATACGATTCGGCGGCCACCACGAAGCTGCTGTCGCCGCCTTCCGGTATCGCCATCGCCATCGACAGACGCAGCTTCGTCAACGGCGTGCGGATATCGTGCGAGATGCCCGCGAGCATCAGCGCGCGGGTTGCTTCGGCTTCCTGTAACGCTTGTGTCATCTGATTGAAAGCGCTGCCCACAGCGGCGATTTCGGCGGGACCGTCGGTCGGCAGCGGCGCGGGGGTTTCGCCCGCGCTCACGCGGCGCGCCGCCCGCGTCAGTTCGCGCAACGGCTCGTTAAGATGCAGCTGGATCGCGTAGCCGGCAAGCGCCGCGAGCACGCCGAGGCCGAGCGACAGAAGGATCGCCGCTTCGAGGCCGCTGCCTTGCGCATCCTCCGGAATCGGCAGCGCGATCCAGTACGCAGCAGCAGGCACACCCCCGCTGCCCGCCGCCGGCGCATGCATGCGAATCCACAGCCGCTGGGTGCCTTTCGTCTGCCACATCACCGGCATATCGGCCGGCAGATGCCGGCGCAGACTGTCGAGAAACACGCCGCGCTGATAGGTGCGATACGTGCGCCACAGACTCGGCGGCGGCGCATCGGCGACTTCCGGCGGCAACTGCTCGCGCGCGTCGAGGCGCGCACTCAGCGCCGCGCGCGACGCGGACGGCGTCGCCGCGAGCAGATTGTCGAGCGTGGTCACGTAGGTCGCGAACACGGCCGCCGCGCGCTCGACGCGTGGCCGTTGCACGTAATGCACCAGCACGAGGACCGAACAGATCTGGCTCAGCATCACGAGCGCGATCAGAAGTGCGATGTTGCGCGCGAGCAGCGTTCTCGGCAGCAGTTGTCGTAGGGACGTACCCGTCATGACGCGACGTCCGCGACCAGCATGTAGCCGATGCCCCACACAGTCTTGATGAAACGCGGCTTCGACGGATCGGCCTCGACGATCTGCCGCAGCCGCAGCACCTGCACGTCGATGCTGCGATCGAGCGCGTCATGGTCGCGTCCGCGCGCGCGCGCGAGCAGGTTGTCGCGGCTCACCGCGCGATTCGGCGACGACGCGAGCGCAACGAGCAGCAGCATCTGCGCCGAATGAATCTCCAGCGGCTCGCCCGCGCGCGACAGTTCCTGCTTGCCGACATCGAGCGTGAAGTCGCCGAAGCGCACGCATTGCGAGATCACGGTCGGATCGCCCGCGGCCATCTTCTGACGGCGCAGCAACGCGTTGATGCGCGCGACTAGTTCGCGCGGTAGAAACGGTTTGGCGAGGTAGTCGTCGGCGCCGGTTTCGAGGCCGGTGACGCGATCGAGCGGATCGCCCTTCGCGGTCAGCATCAGAATCGGCAGCGTCTGTCCCTGGGCGCGCAGCTTCGCGCAGATTGCCAGGCCGTCCTCTTCGCCGATCATCAGATCGAGTATCAGCAGATCGAACGGCTCGCGCTCCAGATAGCGATTGAGACGCGTGCCGTCCTCGGCCGCGCGCACGTCAAAGCCGTGGCCGCGCAGAAAACGCAGCAGCATGTTGCGCAACTCGACTTCGTCGTCGAGCACGATGATCCTGGCCGGGCGATCCATGCGAAGGCTCCTCGTTTAAACGCCGGACCGTGCTTTGCGCGCCGCGTGGCGTTCCGGCCGCACTGCGGAAGCACGTAGAACGACGCAATGAACATCGCGGCGATGCTGGTCGAAGCGAGCATGCCGCAGCACCCGGCCGCGAAGCCGAGTATGAGCGCAAACGACGTCCAGCGCGAACATCGCGTGCGGCGAACGGCCATAAGAGCGCGTTGCCATTCACGGCCTCGGACACGCGCAGTTGCGCGCGATCCGATTCGATCTGCGGCCGGCATTTGCTGACTCCGGCCGATATTCGCGCCGCTCAATGCGCTGCCCCGCGTTCCTGCATGAAGGCTTCGATTTGCGGCAGCGTCACGTAGCCCGCTTTCTGCGTATCGATTTCGTCGAAATGACGCGCGAGCATCGGCATGCCGGCCGCGGCCTGCTCACGCGTCAGCTTGCCGTCGTGCGTCGTGTTCGCGGTGGAAAAGCGGGCTTGCAACTGCTGCTCCATGCGTTCCATCCGCTGCGGATTCATGCCTTGCGGCGCGGCCTGAGCGAACGTGACGGTGGACGCGCAGCACAGCAGCACGGTAACGAGCAACTTCTTCATGACTGACTCCTTTGGGTATTTCATCGACCGTCGCCTGCTTCGTGCCGCGATCCGTTTCGATGACAGGCCGAATTCTTGGTCAAGCGCGGTCGGACCGCAATCGAACAATCATGTCGAGTTATGTCACGGATGGGGCCGCTGCTTAGGTCGGTGCCGTGTCGCTGCTCAGGTCGCTGCTCAGGTCGCCGCTTAGGTCGCCGCTTGTTTCGCCGCTTGTTTCGCCGCTTGTTTCCCCGCTTGTGTCGCTGCGTAGGTCGCCGCTTATCTCCCGACTGCGCGAGCGGTACGGGTGGCATCTACACATGCGATTCAACGATGCGGCATCGCGCCGCCGCAGCGCGCGATGCCGCGTCGTGACATCGAATGAAATGAGTTTGGCGTTTCGTTTCGCCGGTGCGCTGCGTATCTTTCGTCTGCGGCGCAGCCAGCGCCACCGTCCCGGAACGCGCCACGAGCGCATCCACGCTTCACCGCGTCTTCGACACGAAACACGCGGCTCAACGCATCAGGAGTTCATCAGTGACTATTCGTCTCGTCTGTGCCTCGACCTTCACCGCCATCGGTCTTGCCTGCTCGTCCACGGCTTCCGCGAGAGTGGTTGTGTATATGCCGGCGGCCGTGGTGTACGCGCCGCCGCCCCGGCCGGTCGTGCCGGCCTATTACCCGGTGCCCGTCAATCCGGTGTACGTGAGCGCGCCGCCGCCGGCCGTTGTTCTGACTGCGATGCCGGTAGCGGCCGAAGCGATCTCCGCGCCGCCACCGAAACCGGCTGCCGCTCCGACCGTGACCGTTGTCGCCCCGCCCTCGCCCAACTATGCGGTCGTGCCCGCGCCCGTGGTCAGCTACGCGCAGCCGGTGCTGGGGGTGCCGCGTTGAATGCGCCGCGCGTAAAGCTTGCCCGAAATGGCGGCATTTTACTGACGTTGGCGCATGCAGCCAGGCCGCCGAGCGGCGGTTTCGGCCGCAACGCCATATGTGGCGGGCCTGTGCACGGTCGGGAACGGTGCTTGCTCTCGGCTTAGGGTCTCGCTCTCGTCAGCCAATCCCCAATCTTTCCGGAAGCTTCAAATGAGTTACCAGGACATCGACAAAGAAATCGCCCATCTCCAGATGGTCTTCGCATTGATCTCTCCGCGCGACCGCTTTCCGCTGTCTTATTGGCATCGCCGGCTACATGCGTTGACCCGTTCGTCGATGATGCCCGCACAACGCGCACGCGTCGCAAAACTCGAAGCCATGTTGCGCTCTGCCGGCGCGAGGATCGATCAGGTCACCGGAAAGGCGCCGCTGCCTGGTTCGACGGCGCGCGGCCGTTCGACGTATGAGCTCGGAAATCAGCGAGGATAACGACGACGACAACAGCTTGCTGAGCGTGTGGACGGCGGGCGCGCGCGCCCGGTCGTCGGCAGGCTGACCGGCATTACCGATCGTATCTTTGGATGCGCGTGATGCGGAGGAATCGAATGTGGAGTCCGCATAACGCGCATCGTCGCACCAGCACTACCCACGGCTTCGGATGAATCGCCGTCGCAGCATCGCCCATAGCGCTACAGGATTTTTCTTCGGAAGGTCTTGTTGGATGTAGAGGCCATCGAGCCGGATCTGAGCCAGACGGTTATCGTTCGTCACACCGAACGCCAGACACGGAGCAAGCGCGTACCAGATAGATGCCTCGCCCCATGAGAGGTAGAGCGTGCCGCGCCGGGGTTCATAGAGAGTAGCAGGCTCCGCCAGGCTCTCACCCTGTCCGTTGATGTCGAATACTGCGTCGATTTGCACCGTGCGCGGCACTGCTTCAACGAACGCAATCGAACACACGGTCCATTGCTTCGGGTTAGTATAAAAATCGAATGCTTCGAGCCGCTTTTCGGAGTCGAAGAGCATCGACAACATGCCAGCATTAATCACGTATTCGCGCGTGCGAATATTTAGCCGCTCATCAATCAACTGCCTGAGACTAGGATTCGACTCGTGACAATCCGAATGCGCCGCTGCGTAATCGATGTTGCAGATTACGGAGTGACCGTCTTCGTCCCAGCGTATAGCTGCAGTCGGGTTAGCGTACTCAGACGCTTGGACGGAGAGCTGGCTCATTGAAGTGCCATGACGTACCGCGCCGCCGCTCATCCGATCAGGACCCGCGCGGCCAGCGCAAGCACGAGCGCGGGCGCCATCACGAGCACCCCCACCTTCAGGAACTTCATAAAGCTGACATCCTCACCCTCGCGGCGAATTGCATTGAGCCAGAGAATCGTCGCGAGCGAACCCGTAATCGACAGGTTCGGCCCGAGATCAACGCCGATCAACAGCGCGTCGATCACGCGCTCGGGGCTATGCGCCTGCATCACGGTCGAACTCGCGATCAACCCGGCCGGCAGGTTGTTCATCAGATTGCTGCCGAAGGCGATGATCGTGCCCGCCCAACCAGCCGCGGCCATTTCGTTGTGCGCGGTCGCGCGCCGCAGTTCGGCCGCGAGCGTCGTAATCACGCCGGTGTGATCGAGCATTTCGACCAGCACGAACAGCGCGGCGACAAGCGGCAGCACGTTCCAGGAGATTTCTCGGATCATCGGCAGCGGCGATTTGCGCTCCTTGATCAAGACGACGAGCGCCGTCAGCGCACCCAGTATCGCGGTCGGCATGCCAAGCTGGATGTCGACTGCGGACACGGTCAGCAACGCAACCGCCGTGACCGCGATGCCCGCGAGCGCGACGCGCCCGCTCGCCGATAGCGTCACCGCTTCCAGATTCGCCGCGCAGACGCCCGCGAGCGCATCGCGTTGGGTCCAGCGCAGCATCACGAAAGTCGCGGCAATCGACAGCACCGAAGGCAACGCAAAGCGTAGCATCCACGGCCCGAGCGGCGGCGTGTGATTGCCGTACAGCACGATGTTGGCCGGATTCGAAATCGGCAGCACGAAGCTCGCCGCATTGGCGACGAACGCGCAGACGAACAGCAATGGCAATGGCGGCGTCTTCGCTTTCTTCGCGGCGGCGAACACGGCCGGCGTGAGCACAACCGCCGTCGCATCGTTGGAGAGAAACGCGGTAATCACGACGCCGACCAGATACACGAGCACGAACAGCTTGCGCGGCGAACTGCGCGCATGATTGACCGCGAGCACGGCGACCCAGTCGAACAGCCCTTCGCGGCGGCCGACTTCGGACAGCAGCATCATGCCGAACAGGAACAGATAGACGTCGGTGCCCTTGCCGATCGCCTCGAACGCGAGATGCACCGGCAGCAGCCCGAGCGCCACCAGCAGCACCGAGCCGGCGACGGCCCACACGGCTTCCGGCCATTTGAACGGCCGCGCGATCACGCCAGCGGTGGCGACCGCGGCGATACCCCAGGAAAGGAAAACGGAATGCACGAATGGGCCTGGATAGTGAGTTGGTCCGGTGCTGCCCGAGCAGGCGCAACGTCGTAGTGGGCCAACAAATTACCACAGCACCAGGCCGGGCACGAAAGCCTTGCAACGCCATTAGCGCCACGGCGGCAACAATGCGTTGTTTCGCACCCGCCTATTCAGTTTCCATGCGGCTCCCTACTATCCGCATTCACACGCGGCCTCTCGCGAGCAACGGATAGAACGCGATGCGAATTCGAGCTTCCGCTCCCGAGTGCGACCACGGCGCGGCGATCGTGCTGCACTGGCTGATCGCGGCACGGATGCATGATCCCGTTTCCATGAGCCCGGCAGTGACAACACGGTCATTGACGCCGATTGGCTACGAACCGTTGGCAATCCAATTCCCCGCGGTGTGCAATTAGCCCGCGCGGCTCAGATAGGATGCGTACCACCATGAAAACCACCGTATACCTATCCGCTCATCGCGCGGCACTCGCTTCTGTTGCCGCCCTCGCGCTGTTCGGCGCCAACCTCGCGCACGCCGATGTCGACCTCGCCAGGAGCAGCGTCATCGCGACGACGAAACAGATGAACGTGCCGGTCGACGGCAAGTTCAGGAAGTTCTCCGCGCAACTGAATTTCGATCCGGCGAAGCCCGCCGCGGGCACCGCGAGCGTATCGATCGACACCGCCAGCTACGACCTCGGCGCCGACGACTACAACAAGCAGGCGCAAGGCAAGGAATGGTTCGACAGCGCCGCCTGGCCCGCCGCCACGTTCGTATCGAGCTCGATCGCGCCGGCCGGCGGCAACCAGTACAAGGTGACCGGCAAACTCACGATCAAGGGCAAATCGCAGACGGTCGTCGTGCCGGTCGTGATCGCAAGCCAGGGCGCCACGCAAACTTTCGACGGCTCGCTGCCGATCAAACGCACGCAATTCGACGTCGGCACCGGCGAATGGAAAGACACGTCAGTCGTCGCCGACGAGGTCATCATCAAATTTCATCTGGTTGCTTCGAAGAAGTAGCGCGCAACAGCCGAAGCACCGCCTGAAACCCACGTTACTTTCCGACATCTGGAGTCAAAATGAAAAAAACCTTTCTGTTCGCCACCGGCGCGCTCGCCGCTGCACTGTCGCTCAACGCGATGGCCGCCGATACCTATCTGCTCGAACCGACCCACACAGCGCCGAGCTTCGAGGCGGACCACCTCGGCGGCTTGTCGGTCTGGCGCGGCAAGTTCAAGAAGAGCAGCGGCACCGTCGTACTCGATCGCGCGGCGAAGACCGGTACCGTCGACGTGACGATCGATCTGAGCTCCGTCGATATCGGCAACGACAAGCTCGACGCCGAACTCGTCGGCGACAAGTTCTTCGATACCGCGAAATACCCGAGCGCGACGTACAAGGGCACGCAGATCCGCTTCGACGGCGACAAGCCGGTCGAGGTGATCGGCTCGCTGACGATGCACGGCATCACGAAGCCGGTCAACCTGAAGATCGAGTCGTTCAAGTGCATGCAGCACCCGGTATTGAAGCGCGAAGTGTGCGGCACGGAATCGACCGCGACGTTCAATCGCGACGACTTCGGTATCGACTTCGGCAAGGCGTACGGCTTCAACATGAAGACGACGCTGCATATCCAGGCAGAAGGCATCAAGCAGTCTCAGTGAGATTCGCTTGACGATCTTCGAGGCCCCGTGGTGAACGCCCGGGGCAACAGCCCGCCTCGAAGGGCTGCGGCTCGGCACGAGCCAGCACGCCAAACGCGGACATCGGTGAGAAAAATGGTGTGTGCAATGTCGATTCGATATCGCGCGGCATAAGCGCGGGTGAAAGGCTGCGGCAAGCGTTGATCCGCTGCGGGCACGGCACGCGACGCGCGGCAAGGTACTATTACGCGCTGACGCCGGCGCAACGCACGCCGGCACAACCCCTGTTCACCGCCGTCGCCTCTTCGTCCGCTTTTACCGCCCATGAATTCCCCGCTCCGCCGCATCGCGCACCTCGATATGGACGCGTTCTACGCATCCGTGGAGCTGCTGCGTTATCCGGAACTGCGCGGGCGTGCGGTCGTGATCGGCGGCGGGCGCAACAGCGCGCCCGAGGTGCTCGCCAACGGCAGCCGGCGTTTCGCGAAACTGCGCGACTACGTGGGCCGCGGCGTCGTGACCACCTCCACCTACGAAGCGCGCGCGTTCGGCGTGTTTTCAGCGATGGGCATGATGAAAGCCGCCGCGCTCGCCCCCGACGCGATCCTGCTGCCCACTGACTTCGAGTCGTACCGCCACTACTCGCGCCTTTTCAAGGCGGCCGTCAGAAGCTTCACCGACCGCATCGAGGATCGCGGCATCGACGAAATCTATATCGATCTGACCGACCTGCCCGGTGAGCCGCACGACCTGGGCGCGCGCATCAAGCAGGCCGTCAATGACGCGACCGGTCTCACCTGCTCGATCTGCGTCGCGCCGAACAAGCTGCTCGCGAAGATCGGCTCCGAACTCGACAAACCCGACGGCCTGACGATCCTCACGCCGGCCGACGTGCCACTGCGCATATGGCCGCTGCCGGTGCGCAAGGTCAATGGGATCGGCCCGAAGGCCGCGGAAAAGCTGACCGCGCTCGGTCTCGCGACGGTCGGCGATCTGGCTGCCGCCGACGCCGGCCTGTTGCAGGACAATTTCGGGCGCAGCTATTCGGCGTGGCTGATGCAGGTCGCGCAGGGTCACGACGAGCGGCCGGTCGTGGTCGAATCGGAGCCGAAGTCGATCAGCCGCGAAACCACGTTCGAGCGCGATCTGCACCCGCGTCATGACCGGGCGGCGTTATCGAGCGCATTTACCGGGCTGTGCGTGCGTGTCGCGGAGGACCTGGTGCGCAAGGGCTACGTGGGCCGCACGATTGGCATCAAGCTGCGTTATGACGACTTCCGCACCGTCACGCGCGATCTGACGCTCGACGAAGCGACCGCCGACGCGATCGACATCCGCCGCGCGGCGACCGAATGTTTGCGGCGGGTGGAGTTGAACCGCAAGCTGCGGCTGTTGGGCGTGCGCATCAGCGCGTTGATGCCGGCCAGCGCGCAGGCGCTGAAACCGCGCCTGCCGGTTCAGGCCGACTTGCCTTTCGCGAGCGGCGAATAAGCGGCATCGGCAGCCGCAACCGTGTTCGTGCGAGCGGCCGCCGCGGGCATCTCGCCCGGCGCTGTCAGGGCCGAAGCCACCACCGAAAACGAGAACGTATTGACGCCGTTGGCGCTTTGCGCGGACACGGTGCCGCGATGCATCTCCGCAATCGCCTTCACGATGGCGAGCCCGAGCCCATGGTTTTCGCGGCTATTGGTACGCGAGACTTCCGCGCGATAGAAGCGGTCGAACAGATGTTCGAGGATGTCCGGCGCGATCGGCGCCCCCGGATTCGCCACTGCGACACGCACCTGGCCGCCGTCGCGCGCGATCGTCACGCTGATCGACCCGCCCGGCTCGCAATGCTCGATCGCATTCATCAGCAGGTTCGTGCACGCGCGGCCGAACAGCGACCGGTTCACCCGCGCGAGCGCATCGCCTTCGAGGTGCGCATACACGCGCGCCTCCTCGAGCGGAATCTCCAGAAACTCCAGCGTATGCGCAACTTCGGCGGCGAGCGAGACCTCGACCAGCCCCGTCGCGCGTTCGCCCTGATCGGCGCGCGCGAGGAACAGCATGTCGTTGATGATCGCGCGCATGCGCTCGTATTCTTCCAGATTCGATTGCAGCGTGTGGCGCAGATCGTCGACCGAGCGGTTGCGGGTGAGCGCCACCTCGGTCTGGCCAATCAGGATCGTGACCGGCGTGCGCAATTCATGCGCGACGTCCGCGTTGAACGATTCGAGCCGGCCGTACGCGCCGTCGAGCCGCTCGAGCGCGCCGTTGAACGAGTTCGCCAGATCGTTCAGCTCGAGCGGCAGCGACGCGGTGTTCAGCCGTTGCGAGCGATTGTTCGGACTGACCGCCGACGCGTCGCGCGTCAGGCGCGTCAGCGGTTCGAGGCCGAGCCGCGTGACCGAATAGCTGAGCAGCAGCACCGCGAGACTGCCGAGCGCGGACAGCGCGGCAAGCGCGGACGCGAATACGCGCATCGTGCGCAGGTTCGGCGAATAGCTCGCGGCGACCTGCAATTGCACCGGCGGCCGCGCGCCGTTGGCCGCCAGCGTCACGGTGGACGTCAGCATGTCGGGGCTCCCACCGGCCGGCGCGATGCGCGCGTAACCGCCGGGCCAGTCCTTGATCACCGCGCCCTGCACCGGCTTGCCGAAGTGGTAATTCGGGTCCTCGCTCGACACCGCATACACGGTGCTGCTGTCGTTCGGCGTCATGTCGGCGAGCTTTTCGCGCGCCATCCGCCATTTGTCCGGCGTCACCGCGTGATAGACGATGATGCGCGCAATCTGCGTGCGATCGTCGAGCGATTCGCGCAGGTGATGCTCCAGTTGCGTGCGCAGCACCAAAAAGAGTCCGCTGCCGACGAGCGTAAACACGAACAGCGCGACGAGCGCGAACATCGACGCGAGACGCCGGGCGATCGAGCGGCTCATGGCGACTCAGCCTCTTCGCGCACTTCGAGCACGTAGCCCATCCCGCGCACGGTGTGCAGCAATTTCGATGGGAACGGGCCGTCGAGTTTCGCGCGCAGCCGCTTGATCGCGGTCTCGACCACATTGGTGTGGCTGTCGAAATTGACGTCCCACACCAGTTCGGTGATCGCGGTCTTCGACAGAATGTCGCCCTGACGCCGCGCGAGCACGCTGAGCAGCTGGAATTCCTTCGCGGTCAGGTCGAGGCGCACGCCGTCACGGGTCGCGCGGCGGCCGATCAGATCGACGAACAGATCGCCGACCGAGATCAGCGTGGATTCCTGCGAACGCGTGCGCCGCGCGAGCGCATGCAGCCGCTCGACCAGTTCGAGAAACGAAAACGGTTTGGTCAGATAGTCGTCCGCGCCTTCGCGCAGGCCGCGTACGCGGTCGTTCACGTGATCGCGCGCGGTCAGCATGATCACCGGCGTCGACTTGCGCATGCGCAGTGCCTTCAGCACGCTGAAGCCGTCGCGCTTGGGCAGCATCACGTCGAGGACGATCACGTCGTAATCGAACTCGGTGGCCAGATGCATGCCTTCCTCGCCGTCGAGCGCGACGTCGACGACCCAGCCCTGCTCTGTCAGACCGGAGCGCAGGTAGTCCACTACCTTGTGCTCGTCTTCAACGATCAGCAATTTCATCCACGTCCCCTGTCGATCGGAGTCGGCGCGTTGCTGCTACTCCGGTCTCATGCAACGTCGTTGCATGCGTCTGCATTATACGAAGCGCCCCGAATTTGCGACGCCGAAGCCAACGCCTCGGCGGCACAGCCGGCGTACACGCGCACAAGTGCTTCAGCGTGCCGGAGACGGCGTCTCCTGCTGCGCGTTCTTCGGTACGTCGGCGACGTTCGTCACGTTCGTGGCGTTCGCCATGTCCGCGGCGTTTGCGCCGTCGCCCGCGCTATCCCATCCCCCGCCCAGCGCCTTCACGAGCGCAACCGACAGCGTCAGTTGCTGGCCGTGAATCTGCACGTCCTGACGCTCGCTCGTCAGCAGCGATTGCTGCGCGTCGATCACGTTCAGATACGCGACCAGGCCGCCCGAATAGCGGTCGTTTGCGAGCGACAACAAACGCTGTGCATCTTCGACCGCTTCGTGCGACTGCCTTGCCGCGCCGTCCAGCACCGACAGCCCGGTGATGCCGTCCTGCACCTGCTGGAACGCGCTCAGCACGGTCTGCCGATAATCTGCTTCGGTGGCCCTGTAGCCCTCGCTCGCATACTTGACGTTGGCCGCGCGGCGCCCGCCGTCGAACACCACCTGGCTGACCGCCGCACCGAGCGTCCACATCAGCGTCGGCGCGCTCAGCAGGCTGGCGAACTGCGTGCTTTCCCAGCCGATGCCGGGCGTGAGCGTCAGGCTCGGGAAGAACGCGGCCTTGGCCACGCCGATCTGCGCATTGGCCGCCGCCATCGCGCGCTCCGCCGATGCGATGTCGGGCCGGCGTTGCAGCACGTCGCTCGGCACGCCGAGCGGAATGGTCGGCGGCTTGATATCGAGCACTTGCGGTTCGATCGCGAACTGCGGGGCCGGCACGCCGACCAGAGCGGCGATCGCATGTTCGAACTGCGCGCGCTGATTGAGCAGCAGTTGCGCCTGCACGCGAGTCGCGTCGAGCTGCGATTTCTGCTGCAACACGTCGAGCCCCGACACCGCGCCGAGGTCGTGCTCGGAATTCACGTAATCGAGCGCTTTCTGCTGCAGCTTGACCGACTGGTTCAGCACGTCGATCTCGGCGTCGAGTTCGCGCAGCGAGAAATAGTCGGTGGCGAGATCGGTGGTCAGCACGAGCCGCGCGTTCGCGAGATCGTCGGCGGACTGTTCGGCCGATGCCTGCGCGCCTTGCACCTCGCGGCGAATGCGGCCGAACAGATCGGTGTCGTACGTGAGCGTCGGGCCGAGCTGAATGCTGTTCTGCACCGTCGATTGCGTCGGCGTCGCATAGTTCGTCAGCGGCCGGTCGCTCGAAATCCTGAAGCGCGACGCCGATGCGGCCAGATCGACTTCCGGCACGCGCTGCGCGCTGACGTTCGCAAGCGTCGCCTTCGCCTGCTCGTAATGCGCGCTTGCGGCGACGAGCGTCTGGTTCTGCGCGAGCGCCTCGGTTTCCAGATGCGCGAGCGTCGGGTCGGCGAAACCTGTCCACCAGTCCGGCGCGATCGGCGCATGCGACGGCGCGGCGACGCGCCAGAACGAATCGGTATGCCAGTCCGGCGGCACCTCGGCTTGCGGCCGCTGGTAGTCCGGGCCGACCGTGCAGGCGGCGAGCAACGCCGCCCCGGCGAATACGGTCAGCGTCGTGACCGCCGAGCCCGACGCGAGCGCAGCGAGTGCGGCGACAGTCCGGTGTGGCGCCGCGAACCTCACGACGCCCCCTTGCCGTTCTTCTGCGGCTCTACCTGCACATGATCGCCATCGGCGATCGAGTCGCTCGGGTTGATGATGATGTGATCGGTCGGCTCGATGCCGCTCGAGATTTCGAGCGTCTGGCCCAAATCCTGCGCGATCACGACCTTATGCAGGCGCACCTTGCCCTTCGCATCGACGACCGCGACGCGCGGACCTTCGGCGCGAAACAGCAGTGCATTGCCTGGCACAGTGAGGCGCGCGTGCGCGGTCGCGGGCACCGCGACCTGCACGTACGCGCCGGGGCGCAGCTTGTCGTCGGGGTTCGGCAGCGTCACTTCGATTTGCAACGAACGCGTGGGCACGTCGATCGCACCGGAAATATGCGTGATCTTGCCTTCGAACTGCTGGCCCGGCAGCTCGGCCTGGGTGACCACGACCTGCTGTCCGACCGCGACGTTCTGCGCGTAGGCCTGCGGCAACTGCACAAAGACGCGCAGCGGGTCGGACTGCGCGAGCGCGAACAGCGCCCGGCTCGTGCCACTGCCCGCGTCGATCAGATCGCCGACGTCGACATTGCGCTGCGTGACCACGCCAGAAAACGGCGCGACGATCCGCTTGAACGATTCGAGTTGCTGCAAGCGCTTGACGTTTGCATCCGCGGCGGCGAGATTCGCGACGTCCTGCGCGTACGTGCTTTGCCGCTCGTCGAGTTCCTGCTGCGACACCGCATCGCGCTGGCGCAACTGCTGCCAGCGTTCGAGCGAGCTTTTCGCGAGGCCGAGGCTCGAATTGGTCTGCTGACGCTGCGCCAAAGCCTGCGCGAGTTCCTGGTCGATTTCGGGTGTGTCGAGTTCCGCAAGCAGTTGGCCCTGCTTCACATGCGCGCCGATATCCGCATACCAGTGCAACAGATAACCGGTCGAGCGCGCGTAGATCGGCGACTCCACATAGCCGCGCAACGTGCCCGGCAGCAGCGTGTCGCCTCCGCTATTGGTCTGTTTAGGCAACACCGTGTTCACGTACTGGACGGCGTTGTGCTGCGTCGTCGCCTCGACTTCGCGGCTTTGCAGCACGTTTGCGATCACCGTACGCAGCGCGCCGATCGCCAGCAGCACCAGCACGATCACGACTGCGATCTTCGCGCGCCTCCATTCGCGATGGCGCGGCGGCAGCACGTGCCCCCCGTCTTCGGCTTCCCGCGTGGGGATCGCTAGCGATGCATGAGTCTTTTCTGTCATCTCAGTCAACCATCGTTTAACTTTTACGCGGGCGTGGCCGCACTGCTGTGCTCGGGCGCGGCACTGCCGGCGCCATTGCCAGCGTCACCACGATCGCCGCCGTTGCCGCCGTTGCCGTTATTACCGCCGTGAGGGTCCGCCGGGTCCGGGTCGCCGTCGTTCTTCTTGCGGCGCGCCAGCGCCGAATGAATCCCGGCGAACACGAGCGGCACGAAAAACAGCGTGGATACCGTCGCAAACAGCAGGCCGCCGATCACCGCGCGGCCCAGCGGCGCATTCTGTTCGGCCCCTTCGCCAAGACCGAGCGCCATCGGAATCATGCCGATGATCATCGCGAACGCGGTCATCAGGACCGGGCGAATCCGGCTCGCGCCCGCTTCGAGCGCGGCGGTGAGCGGCGGCGCGCCGGCCGTGAGCCGCTGGCGCGCGAACGCCACCATCAGAATACTATTCGCGGTCGCGACGCCCATCGTCATGATTGCGCCGGTCAGCGCCGGCACGCTTAGATGCGTGCCGGTCAGGAACAGCATCCAGACGATGCCCGCGAGGGCCGCCGGCAACGCGCTGACGATGATGAGCGGATCGATCCACGACTGGAAGTTGACGACGATCAACAGATACACCAGCACGATTGCCATCGCCACGCCAAGACCTAGCCCGAGGAACGAACTGCGCATCGTCTGCACCTGGCCGCGCACGACGATCGTGCTGCCGCGCGGCAGCGACGCGCGCACCTGGTCGACCAGCTTGTCGACCTGATTCGCGACGCTGCCCAGATCGCGCTTTTCGACGCTCACGTACAGATCGATCACCGGCCGGATGTTGTAGTGCGAGACTTCCGCGAACTGCGCTTTTGGCGACACGCGCACGAGGTTGCCGAGCAGTTGCGTGGGCCCGTTCATCGTCGCCGACACCGGCGTGCGCAGCAGCTCGTCGATCGACGACACCTGGTACTGCGGCGTCTGCACCGCGACCTTGTATTCGACGCCGTTGCGGTTGTTGATCCAGAATCCCGGCGACGTCTGTGAACTGCCCGACAACGAAACCAGCACGTTCTGCGCGACGTTGTTCGCGCTCAGGTTCAGCTGCTGCAAGCGCGTGCGGTCCATATACAGACTGATCACCGGCTCGTCGAGCTTCTGCTGGATATGCGTGTCGACCGTGCCAGGAATCAGCCGCACCTGTTTGAGCAGCTTGCGCGCGACGTCGAAGTTGCCCTGCTGGTTCGCGCCGGAAATCTGCACATCGACCGCGGCAGGCAAGCCGAAGTTCAGGATCTGGGTAACGATGTCGGCGGGCTGGAAGAAGAACTCGACGCCCGGAAAGCGCTGCGGCAAGACCTGACGCAGCTTGTCCATATAGATCTGCGACGACTTGTGGCCTTCGTTCAGCGCAATCTGGATCTCTCCATCGAGCGTGCCCATCGTGCCCGAGTTGCTATACGACAGATTGATACCGCTGTACGGCAGCCCGAGGTTGTCGAGAATCGTGCCCAGCTCGCGCGGCGGCACGACCTCGCGAATCACCTGCTCGACCTCATCGGCGAGCCGCGCGGTTTCCTCGATGCGCGTGCCGGTCGGCGCGCGCATATGCAGACGGATGTCGCCCGCGTCGACGCTAGGGAAAAAGTCTTCGCCGAGCGCGAAAGCGAGCCCCAACGACAGCACGCAGAAGCCGAGGAACAGGCTGCAAAACAGCTTGCGGCGCACCAGCAGGCTGCTCAGGATCACGATGTAGGTCGCGCGCATGCGCTCGAAGCCTGCGTCGAAGCGGTGATAGAGCCGCATGAACGGATTCGGCTTCGTGCCCGGCTTCGGCTTGTGCGCGTGACCCATCAACAGCATCGCCATTGTCGGCACGAGCGTGCGCGACAGCACGTACGACGCGAGCATCGCGAACACCACGGCTTCGGCCAGCGGCACGAACAGATAGCGCGCGACGCCGGTCAGGAAAAACATCGGCACGAACACGATACAGATACACAGCGTCGACACGAGCGCCGGAACCGCGATTTCGCCGGCGCCGTCGAGAATCGCGTCGTGCAGATTAGTGCCTAAATGCAGGTGCCGTTCGATGTTCTCGATCGTCACCGTCGCGTCGTCCACCAGGATCCCGACCGCGAGCGCGAGGCCGCCGAGCGTCATGATGTTGATGGTCTGCCCGAGCGCGTGCAGCGCCAGCAGCGACGAGAGAATCGACAACGGAATCGAAATCGCGATGATGCAGGTGCTGCGCCAGTTGCCGAGGAACAGCAGGATCATCGCGGCGGTCAGCGCGGCGGCGACCAGCGCCTCGCGCACCACCCCCTGCACCGCCGCCTTCACGAACACCGATTGATCGAACAGCGCGGTGATCTGCAGATCGTCAGGCAGCGAAGCGCGCGCGCCGGGCAGCAGGGCTTTGAGCGAATCGACGATCGACAGCGTCGACGCGTTGCCGTTTTTCAGCACCGACATCAGCACACCGCGATGACCGTTCTGCCGAACGATATTGGTTTGCGGTGAATAGCCGTCGCGCACGTGCGCGACTTCGCGCAGATAGGTGGTCGCGCCGTTGACGGTACGCACCGGAATGTCGTTGAGGCCTTCGATGGTGGACGGCGAGCCGTTCATGTCGACCGTGTATTCCTTCGGTCCGATCTTGGCCGTGCCGGTCGGCAGAATCAGGTTCTGCGCGTTGAACGCGTCGACCACGTCGGTCGGAGTCAGGCCTTTGGCAAGCAGTGCGCGCGTGTCGAGGTCGACCGAGATGAGACGCGATTTGCCGCCGTACGGGTAAGGCACGGCGGCGCCTGGAATCGTCACGAGTTGCGGGCGCAGGAAGTTCAGCGCGACGTCGTTGAGATCCTGCTCCGAGAGCTTCGGGCTCGACAGGCCGAGCTGGATCACCGGAATACTGGAGGCCGAGTAGCTGATTACGAGCGGCGCCGTGGCGCCCGGCGGCATCTGCTTCAACTGCGCCTGTTCGACCGCTACCGTCTGCGCGATCGCGGTCTGGATATTCGCATTCGGCTGCAAAAACACCTTCAGGATCGCGATGCCCGGCAGCGATTGCGATTCGATGTGCTCGATGTCGTTGACCGTGGTGGTCAAGCTGCGCTCGTTGACCGACGTCATGCGGTTGGCCATGTCCTCGGCCGACAACCCGGTGTACGTCCAGATGATACTGACGACCGGAATGTTGATTTCCGGCAGCACGTCAACAGGCGTGGTGAACAACACGAATGGCGTCGCCAGCACGATCAGAATCGCCATCACGATGAACGTGTATGGCCGCTTAAGCGCTACGTTGACGATCCACATTGAAACGGGCCAGAGAGGATGCGGGTGACAGGGAGGGATGCAATGTGAGCTTATGCTAGATCGATCGGACCAACACCTGCATGGCGCCAAAATGGCGGAATTGTCAGGAAGCTTGTTGTAAGGCTGCAGCGCGTTTTTCGGACGCCGCGAGCGTCACGGACTTATCGTCCGATGGCCGATCCGCAAACGGTTGTTGAATAAAGTTAGCGTCAGTTAATGAAACGTTTGCTGATGCGCGGTGCGGCTCACGGTCGAAATATCGTGAACATGCTTTCGGTTTGATTCGCATAAAAGCGGCGTTCCGCGGGCGAGCGCCCACGAAAAAGCCGGTCAATCCGTGCCCGCGCGATTGACCGGCCCTTCATCCGCAACTGCCGCCGTTGCGGCTCGTCGCTGTCGACGCTTATTTAGCGAACAGCGCCGACATATCGGCGAATGCCTTGAACTCCAGCGCGTTACCCGACGGATCGAGGAAGAACATCGTCGCCTGCTCGCCGGCCTCGCCCTTGAAGCGCACGTGCGGCTCGATGATGAACTGGATGCCGGCGTTTTGCAGCTTGTCCGCGGCGGCCTGCCATTGCTCCATCGACAAGACCGCGCCGAAGTGGCGCACCGGCACCGAGTCGCCATCGACCTGGCTCGTACGACGATGACCGATTTCGTCCGGCGCGAGATGCGCGACGATCTGATGGCCGTAGAAGTTGAAATCGACCCATGCTTCGGAACTGCGCCCTTCCGGACAGCCGAGCAATTCGCCATAAAACTCACGCGCGGCGGCCAGGCTATGAACGGGAAAGGCCAGATGGAAAGGCGGCACGACGGTTTGGGCAACGCTCATGATCAAAGACTCGCTGAATGAAGGGGGACGATAGGGGAAGGATGTGAGGTGAATTTTAACCATGAATAAAAATGCTGAGAAACGATATATATTTGATCTGACCAACACGAAAATCGATCGATCAACCATGCTCAGCGAACTGAAGACCTTCATCGCCGTCAGCCAGTACGGCACGTTTTCCGGCGCGGGCGCGCGCATCGGGCTCACGCAGTCGGCCGTCAGCGCGCAGATGCAGCGGCTCGAGCAGGAACTGGGCTTCCAGCTATTCGACCGCACCGGGCGTTCGGCGACGCTCAACGAGGCCGGCCGCGACACGCTCGTGCTCGCCGAGGAAATGATGACGCTCTACGCGCGGCTCGCCGAACGTGGCGCCGGCGCGGCCGAAAACGGCATGCTGCGGGTCGGCGCGATCGCGTCCGCCCAAGTGGCGCTGCTCGCCGACGCGCTCGCGCGCTTTCGCGACGACCGGCCCGGCTGGCGCATCCGGGTCGTGCCGGGCGTGTCGCTGAGTCTTCTGGGCCAGGTCGATGCCGGCGAGCTGGATCTCGCGGTGATCATCCGGCCGCCGTTCGCGTTGCCGTCCGAACTCGAGTGGCGCACGATCGTCCGCGAGCCGTTCGTGCTGCTCGCGCCGAAAAAGCTCGCGCGCGGCGGGCGCTCGTGGCGCGAACTGCTCACGAGCGAGCCGTTTATCCGCTATGACCGGGCGTCGTTCGGCGGCCGGCTGGTCGACCGCTTTCTGCGGCGCGCGCGCGTGAGCGTACGCGACGCGATCGAACTCGACGAATTGCAGGCGATCGTGCAACTGGTCGCGCGCGGCATGGGCGTCGCGCTGATTCCGACCACGGCCGGGCTCGGCAAATGGCCGGCGAACGTCGTTGCGCTCGAACTCGGCGATGCGACGTTCCAACGGGAAATCGGTCTGGTGCAGCGGCCACGGCATAGTCGGCAGGTGGTCGCGGATGCGCTGGCCGAATGTATTGCGGGCGCGGCGCGGGTTTGAGCACAAGGTCCCACACGCGCAGCACCGATCGAATGCACGCCCGCTACCGGCGCGCGCGCCGATTGTGCCGCTGTACGAACGGGCAACTGTCTCTGTGAGTCGCGCATCGTGACGCGCAGAATCGTCGTTCGCGCATCCTCGCGCGCGCCCTTTCCGCCCTCACTTGTGCCCGCCATGATCGCCAGCCCGCTGCTCACCGCCGATGTCCTGATCGCCTACAGCGCCTATTTCGTCGGCACCGCGAGCCCCGGGCCGAGCAATCTCGCGATCATGTCGCTCGCGATGAGTTCAGGCCGGCGCGCCGCCCTCGTGTTCGCGCTCGGCGTGGTGTCCGGCTCGTTCTCATGGGCGCTGGTCGCGTCGCTTGGTTTGTCGGCGCTGCTCGTCAGCTACTCGCGGGGTCTCGTCGCGATCAGGATCGCGGGCGGTTTGTATCTGCTGTGGCTCGGCTTCAAATCCGCGCGCTCGGCGCTCAACGCCGGTAAGCCGGCCGCCAGCGCGGCACGCACCGGCGAACCGCTCAGGCGGCTCTATCTGCGCGGCCTGCTACTGCATCTGACCAATCCGAAGGCCGTGCTGGTGTGGCTGTCGATCGTGTCGCTCGCGATGTCGCCGGTACACGGCGCGGCGCACGTGATGCCGGTCGTGCTCGGCTGCATGGTGATCGGCGCGACGGTGTTCAGCAGCTACGCGGTGCTGTTTTCGACCGCGTCCGCACGGCGCATCTATACCGCGGTCCGCCGCTGGTTCGACGGCTCGCTCGCCGTCATGTTCGGGATTGCCGGGCTCAAGCTGCTGACGTCGCGAAACTAGCGCGTGTTTTAGCGTTCGGCCCGGTTGGGCGCCGCTCTGCGATACTGGCGCCAATCGCCCGATGAACGGCTCAGGCCACGCGCATAGTGCAAACGATGAACGGCAACAGCAAAGAGAACCACAGCGAACCACACCGATCGGGTCCGCGCTCGCCGCTGCAAAAGCGGCTGTACTTCACCGGCACGGCAATCATGCTCGCGGGCTTCATCGCCGCGGCGCTCCTTTATGCGAGCGCACCACCGCCGGATAGCGCGGTCGCGATGTACAGCATCGTCGATCCGCGCTACCAGATCGAACTGCAGCAGATCGGCGGCAATGCGGCCGTGCTGATGGCGCAGCTTCATCAATGGTTCGACAGCCTGTGGCACGGCGTGCGGCTCGCTTACACCGTCGCGGTGCTGGGCATCGTCATCGCGGGCGTGTGCTTTTTCATCGGCTATTTTTTCGCCGACGAACAAGCGCCGCACTGATGGCTGCGTTGGCGCGATGCGCGCGCTACGGCGCGCCCTTCACCTGCTGATGCGGCTTCTCGATTCCGGCCGCCAGCAAAGCCTCGTGCAACGTGCCGAAAATGCAGCGCTCGGCGACGATCGGGGTGATCCCATGCCGGTCCATATCCGAGCGCAGATACTGGTTCACCCGCGCGAAAATCACCTCGATACCGCTGTGCTTGAGCGCCGTGCACAGCTCGCCCACCGAGCGCGCCGCCGAATAGTCGAGATCGGTGATCGCGCTCGCGTCGACGACGAACCAGCGCACCGGGCTCGGCGCGCGATCGATCAGGCGGCGCGTATCGTCGACGAAAAAGTGGTCGTTCGCGTAGAACAGGTCGGCGCCAAAGCGATAGACGATCAGCCCCGGCGCGGTCTCGATGCCCGGCACCGCCGGCACCGGCACCCACGTGCCGTCGTCGCCGGGGGCGAGCACCATCGTGTGCGGCCGGTAGCTGTGGCGCACGTGGCGCAGCAGCGACAGTGCGACCGCCACCAGAATCCCGTGCTCGACGCCGATCAGCACGACCGCCGCGGCGGTGAACACCGCCAGCGCGAATTCGCCGGGACTTTCGCGGCGGATCGCGAATAGCGATCGCAGATTGATCAGCCCGATCGCGATCGTAAACACGATGCTCGCGAGAATGCAGTGCGGCAGATACTGCAGATAGCGGCTAAAAAACAGCAGCACCGCGACGACGACCGCCGCGAACACCAGTTGCGCGAACTGACTGCGCGTGCCGGCCCGATCGGCCATCGCGGTCTGCGTCGGGCTGCCGTTGACGACGAACGCCCCCGACAGCGCCGCCGCCGCGTTGGCCGCCGCGATGCCGAGCAGGTCCGCGTTGGTATCGACCGGCTCGTGATAGCGCTCGGCGAACACGCGGCTCGCGGCGGCGCTTTGCGCGACGATCATCACGAAGCAGGATGCGGCGACCGGCACGAGGTCGAGCATCTGCTGCCACGTGACCGACGGAATGCGCAAGGGCGGCAGTCCGCCCTCGACGGGGCCGAGAATGGAAATACCGTGGGCCGCGAAATCGAGCGCGTGGCTGGCAGCAATACCCGCGACGACCGCGATCAATGGCACCGGCAAGCGCGGCCAGAAGCGTTTGCACACGAGAATCGCGGCAACCACGAGCGCGGAAATCGCGAGCGTCGGCAGATGAATCTGCGCGGCTTCGCGCACGACCAGCAGCAATTGATCGACGCTGCGGGCCGCGTGTCCCGGCACGCCGGCCATATCGCCGAGCATCGCGATGCCGACCTGCACGCCGACGCCCGCGAGGAAACCGACCAGTACGGTACGCGACAGGAAATCGGCGAGAAAGCCAAGCTTGAAGATGCGCGCGACCAGCAGCAACGCGGCGGTCAGCAGCGCAACCATCGCGGCAAGCGCCGCGTATTCCGCGCTCGAGGGCGGCGCCATCGTCGCCAGACGGCTCGCGAAAATGGTGGCGGTGGCCGAGTCGGCCGCGACGACCAGATGCCGCGACGCGCCAAAAAACGCGAACGCAATGAGCGGCGCGAAAACGGTATAGAGCCCGGTGACCGCGGGCATGCCGGCAATGCGCGCGTAGCCGAGCACCTGCGGAATATCCATCGACGCAAGCTGCACGCCGGCCAGCGCATCGCGCGCGGCCGCAGCCCGGCTCAACGGAAGAACGCCCTTCAGCACGCTGACGCGTGTGGTCATACGTTGCAAAAAAGCCTGCATACGCGATGCCGCCCCGAAAACTTAGGTTAATCGCGCATCGTGCCGCGAGTCGGCAAGCAAAGGCAACACTTGATGAACGACCGAACAGGTTATTCGAGAATGGAAAAGCGCAAGCGGCTCGAAAGAAATCGGATCACCGCTCATTTAAAAGCCGGCCAAAAGCTGACCACGAGCAAAACTTCGCCCGATGTTGCCGCAGCAAGAACCCGCTTGGAAATTAACGTTTGAAGCGCCCTGTCACCGGATCCACATGCCGCGCAAAACCGAACAGCGCAGCAATGCAGATCGGACAGGCGATCAGAAAGACAGCCAACATGCCCCGCACCCCGTAACAAATTGTTACCGCGCAGTGTAGAGCAGTCACATGCAAAATAAATGAGGGAAAACGCAAAGTACTGTTGCGAGGCATTACGAGACGCTTGCAAAGGATCACACGTGATCGAACCGGCCTGCCGCGCGACGCGATTGCGGGGCGGCCTGTGCGCGCATTCAGGTTGGCGCCGCCCGATAGACGGTCGCTCCTAGCGCGTTGCCCGTCGCGATGTCTTCTTCATGGAGGACGCCGGTCCCACCGACGCGCGCATCGTCACGCTGACAGGAAACTCGCGGAAGATCTCCCACGAGGTCCGGTAGCACTGGTTGATGAGCCAGCGCACGGCATTGCGCGTGAGCTCCGCGGTCGGAATATGAACCGACGTGAGCCCCGGCGCCGCATAGGCGGCCGAGTAATCGTCGTCGTAACCGATCACGGAAACATCGCCGGGCACCGAAATGCCCGCTTGATGCAAGCGTGCGAGGACGCTGACCGCCATCGTGTCGTTCGCGCAGAAGAGCCCCGTAAAGTGCCGCTGCGAATCGAGCAGCTGTTGCGCGGCCGCATAGCCGCCTTCGGGTGAGAAGTCCGATTCGATCAGCGTGACGTCGTCGCGCGCGATGCCGGCGCGCGCCAGTTCGGCGAAAAAGCCTCCGATCCGCGTCTGGTTATCCGACGCGGTGGACGGTCCCGAAATGACCGCGATATGGCGATGCCCATGGTCGAGCAGCGTGCGCGCCGCCAGCTCACCGCCGCGCCAGTGATCCGCGCAGAACGACGCTTCCGGCAATTGTTCGAAAGCGCGGTTCAGGAACACCATCTTCGGATGCATGCCGTGCAGCATGATCAGGTCTTCGTCGTGCAGATCGTGGCTGATCACGACGACGCCGTCGCAATCGCGGCCGATCAGAAAGCGCACCGCCTCCATCGCCTGCTCGCGCGGCGATACTTCCCCGCAGCCGGTCGCGACCACCACATGACGGCCCACCGCGCGCAACTCGGTGTCGGTCTGCTTCAGAATCGTGCCGTAGTAGGAGCCGAAAAACGTCGGCACGAAAATGCCGATGATGCCGAGCTGCTGCGTCGCCATCGCCCGGCCGATCGACGACGGCCGAAAATTCAGCGCCTCGATCGCCGCCTTCACGCGGGCTGCCGCATCGGCCGAAACCGGTCCTTTACCGGAAATGGCTCGTGAGGCGGTCGACATACCCACGCCGGCCAGTTCGGCGACGTCCTTCAGTGTTGCCACGCGGTTCTCCATCAAGCCTTGTGTCGACGAGCCGTCGCGCGCGGGCGCAGCGCGGCGTTAGAGGCGCGCGCCGCCTGCTTCGTCGAACAGCGAGACATGCGCGGCGTCGAGCGAAAACGCCACGGTGTTGCCTTCCGCGAGCGGCGTTCTGGTCTGATCGATCGACGCGATCTGTCCGCCATGATAGTCGAGCCAAATGACCCGGTGGTTGCCCATCGGCTCCACCAGCGAGACTTTCGCGCGCTCCACGGCACCCGGGGCACCGCTCGCATCGACATGCACGTCTTCGGCGCGCACGCCGAGCACGCACGGCCGCCCTTGCGTGGGCGCGTCCTTGAACGCATACGCCGACACGTCGAGCCGCAAATGCGCGGAACAGAAGTGCACGACGCCATCGCGGGTATCGAGCGTACCATTCAGCAGATTCATCGCGGGCGAGCCGAGGAACGTCGCGACGAACAGATTGTCCGGCCGCGCGTAGACCTCGGCCGGTGTGCCGAATTGCTGGATCACGCCGCCGCGCATCACGGCCATGCGGGTCGCGAGCGTCATTGCTTCGACCTGATCGTGCGTCACGTAGATCATCGTCGCGCCGAGCCGTTGATGCAGTTGCTTCAGCTCGCGGCGCAACTCGGTGCGCAGCTTCGCGTCGAGATTCGACAGCGGTTCGTCGAACAGGAATACATCGGCTTCGCGCACGATCGCGCGACCGATCGCGACGCGCTGCCGCTGTCCGCCGGACAGTTGCGACGGCTTGCGCTTGAGCAACGGCCCGAGTTGCAGCATCTCGGATGCGCGCGCGACGCGCCGCGCGATTTCCGCCTTCGGCGTGCCGTTGATGCGCAGCGCGAACGACAGATTGCGCTCGACGCTCATCGTCGGATACAGCGCGTACGACTGGAACACGAGCGCGATGCGGCGATCCTTCGGATCGGCCCATGTCATGTCTTCGCCGGCGATCTCGATGCTGCCGTCCGTCACGTCGATCAGCCCCGCGATACTGTGCAGCAGCGTGGACTTACCGCAGCCGGACGGCCCAAGCAGCACGACGAATTCGCCCGCGAGCACGTCCAGATCGAGATTCTCGATCACCGTGTTCGAACCGAGCCGGATCGTCAGATCGCGGATCGCGACGTTGGCCGGATGCGCGAGCGCCGCGGCGCCCACTGCGGCGTCTTCCGCGCGCGCTGCATCCGCGAGCGCGTCGAGCGGCCCATTGAGTGGCGCATTCAACGGCGCATTGATCGTATTAGCCATGTTTGCCCTGCCCTATCCTTTCACAGCGCCCGACGCGATGCCGCGCACGAACCAGCGGCCGGAAATGAAGTAGATCGCGAGCGGCACCATCGACGTCAGAATCGTCGCTGCCATGTTGACGTTGTACAGACGCTCGCCCGTGGTCGTATTGATGATGTTGTTCAGTTGCACCGTCATCGGCAGATTCTTCGTGCCCGCGAACACGAGGCCGAGAATGAAGTCGTTCCAGATACCGGTGACCTGCATGATCAGCGCGACGACGATGATCGGCGTCGACATCGGCAGCATCAATTGAAAGAAGATGCGCCAGAAGCCCCCGCCGTCGATGCGGGCCGCCTTGAACAACTCTTGTGGAATCGATACGTAGTAGTTGCGAAACAGCAGCGTCATCACCGGCATGCCGAAGATCGTGTGAACCACGACGATCCCGGGCAGCGAACTGAACAGATGCACGCTCGCGAGTACGCGCACGAGCGGATAGACCATCACCTGCACCGGAATGAACGCGCCGAGCAGCAACACGCCGAACAGTACGCCCGCACCGCGCGGGCGCCAGAAGCTCAGCGCGTAGCCGTTCACCGCGCCGACCGCGATCGAGAAGATCGTGCTCGGCACGACGATACGCACCGAGTTCCAGAAGCCGACGCGAATGCCGTTGCAATCGAGCCCGGTACACGCGGATTGCCACGCGGCGCTCCATGCGTCGAGTGTGAAATGCGCTGGAAACGCGAGCAGATTGCCGAGCCGGATCTCGCTCATCGGCTTGACCGACGTGACCAGCATCACGTAGAGCGGCAGCAGAAAGAACACCGCCGCACTCAGCAGGAACGCGTAGATGCCGATGCGCGCGGGCGAGAACGCGGAGCGGCGCGGACGCGAGCGGCCAGTACCATGCGCGGCGCCGCGGTTGAACGAAGGATCGAGTGTGCTCATCATCGCTCCCCACGCAGTGCCGCGCGGCTGCGCGCATAGAAGAACGGCGCGAGTATCGCCAGCACCGTGGCGAGCAGCACGATCGAGGCCGCCGACGCGAGCCCGATGTTCGCGCGTCCGAACAGATAGTCCATGATGAACTTGGCCGGCACTTCGCTGGCGGTGCCGGGGCCGCCCTGGGTCATCGCGACGACCGCGTCGTAGAGCTTCACGACCATCACGAACAACAGCACGAATGCGGTCGAGATCGACGGTCCGAGCATCGGCACGACGATGCTCGCGTACACCCGCCAGCGCGGAATCCCATCGATGCACGCGGCTTTCCACAGCTCTTCGTCGATGCCGCGCAGACCCGCGAGCAACAGCGCCATCACCAGACCCGACGCCTGCCACACGGTCGCGATCACGATCGTATAGATCACCCAGTCCTGATCGACGATCCAGTCGAAGCGCGCATGCGTGAAGCCGAGCCGGTGCAGTACCTGCTGTGCGCCGAGTTCCGGATTGAGAATCCATTGCCACACGAGCCCGGTCGCCACGAACGACATCGCATACGGATAAAGAAACACCGTGCGCAACGCGCCTTCGGCGACCACCCGCTGATCGATGAAAACCGCCAGCAGCAAACCGATCACCATGCACGCGACGATGAAGCACGCGCCGTAGATCACGATGTTCTGCAGCGACACGAGCCATCGATCGTTATGGAAAAGCCGCACGTACTGCGTGAAGCCGACGAATTGATTGGACGGAAACGTGTGCGAGTTGCTGAGCGACACGCGCGCGGTCCAGACCATCGTGCCGAGATACGCGACCACGACGGTCAGGATCATCGGCAGCAGAGCCAGCCAGACCGCGATCGAAAACCGCCGCTTCAGCGGTTTGCGACCCGGCCTGCTACCCGAGCTGCCGCGCGGCTTCGAAGCGGCGGCGGCTGGCGCCTTGAGCGCGTGCATCGCGGCGCCTTAGCCCTTCAACGCGCTGGCGAATGCTTTCTGCGCGTCGTCGACGGACTGGTTCTTGTTCCAGAAGTTCGTCACGACGTCAATCAGCGCGCCCTGCGTATCGGGCGACAGCAGCATTTCCGGATTCGGCAACTGACGCGACTTGTCCTTCATGATCGCGATGCCCTCCTTCGCGCATATGTCGAGGCTAGCGGCATCGACGTCAGGACGAATCGGAATCGAGCCTTTCTTTGCGCTGAACGCGACCTGCGCGGACGGCGACGTCATCACCGTGGCGAGCAGGTTCTGCGCCTTGATTGCCGACGCGTTGTCGGTCTTCGGGAACACGAACACATCGCCGGCGACCAGATACGGCGAATGCGGCCCGAAGCCTGGGAAGCAGCCGAAGTCCTTGCCGGCAGTCTGGTTGGCCGCGACGAATTCACCCTTGGCCCAGTCGCCCATGATCTGCACGCCGGCCTTGCCCGATGTCACGAGCGCGGTCGCGTCGTTCCAGTTGCGCCCAGGCGAGCCCGGATCGACGAAATCGTGCAGCCGCTTGAACGACGCGAGCACCTTCTTGAACGCATCGGAATTCACCGCGTTCGCGTCGTGATCGCGATAGACCTTCATGTACAGGTCCGGGCCGCCGACGTCGGCCAGCACCGCGTCGAACGTGATCTTCTCCTGCCACGGCTGGCCGCCGAACGCGAGCGGAATCACGCCAGCGGACTTCAGCTTGACGAGATCGGCGATGAATTCGTCATAGCTCTTCGGCTCGCTCGCGATACCGGCTTTCTGGAACACCGGCTTCGAATAGAAGAACCAAGCCGGCATATGGATGTCGACCGGGGCCGCGTAGTAATGGCCCTTCACCTTGATGCTGTCGAGAATCGACTGCGGAAAGATGCCGTTCCAGTTTTCTTTCGCGGCCACCTCGTCGACATTGTTCAGCAGCCCCTGATCGATCAGATCGTGGAACTGCTTTGACGTGTTGAACTGCGCGGCGGTGGGTGGATCGCCGCCGACGATGCGGTTGATCGCGGTGGAGCGTGCCTGATCCGCGCCGGCGACGGCGTTATCGACCCACTGGCCGCCTGCCTTGTCGTATGCATCGGCGAACTGGCGGATCGCGGCTGATTCGCCGCCCGAGGTCCACCAGTGAATCACGTTGGCCTTGAGCGGCTCCGCCTGCGCGACGACGCCATACAGCGCCAGTGCCGCAACTACGGCTCGCAAGACCATTTTGCTGCTGTTCATTCCGTCTCCTTCGGGCGCGCGGCCCGTATGCCAAGTCGAAAGACAAACCAGCTCCACCCATTTTTACTGCGTTGCTTTACCGCATTATTCGCGCGTCGTGACGCGGCGCTTGTTATGTTGTCGTTGTTATCTGTTGCTCGGGTTGCGCGATTGGTCTGCACCGCTTCATGACCCGATGCGTTGAACCCGTTCCATGCGTTCGATGCGTTGAATGCATTCACGCGAGCGCGTCGCGCTCTTTCAGGAATTTGGCCACCAGTTCGGCGCTGCGTTTGATCGTGCGCTTCTGCGTGTCGTAGTCGACATGCACGATACCGAAGCGCCGCTCGTAGCCGAACGCCCATTCGAAGTTGTCCATCAGTGACCACAGGAAGTAGCCGCGCACGTCGACACCCGCCTTGATCGCCTGATCGACCGCGGCGAGATGGCGCTTGAGAAACGAAATGCGCTGCGTGTCGTCGACGCGGCCGTCGACCACCTCGTCGTTCGACGCCATGCCATTTTCGGTGATATAGATCGGCGGCAGGTTCGCGTAGCCGGCCTTGAAACCAGTCAGCAGATCGCGCAGGCCATCGGGATAGACTTCCCAACCCATCTGCGTGCGCTCGACGCCCGCGAGCGGTACGTCGTTGAAACCGTGCGCGCCATCGCTCGCGACATTGGTGCGGAAATAGTAGTTGATGCCGAGAAAATCGAGCGGCGTGGCAATGGTTTGCATGTCGCCGTCGAGCACGAGCGGTTCGGTACCAGGCCACAGTTCGAACAGCTTTTGCGGGTATTCACCGTTCAGTAGCGGATCGAGAATCCATGCGTTGTGCTGGACTTCGAACAGTTCGGCCGCACGGCGGTCGGCGGCGCTGTCGCCATTCGGCGTGCCACGGCCGACGTTCGCGACGATGCCTTTATGCGACTGCGGATCGTTCGCGCGCAGCACCGGAATCGCAAGCCCATGAGCGAGCAGCAGATGATGCATCGCCTGCGTCGCGAAACGCGGGTTCGCAAGTCCCGGCGCGTGATGACCATTGCCATAGCCAAGATACGCGGAGCACCACGGCTCGTTGAGCGTCGCCCACGCGTCGACCATGCCATGCAGTTCGCGGCTCATCAGGTCCGCGTAATCGGCGAAACGATAAGCGGTGTCGCGATTGAGCCAGCCGCCGCGATCCTCCAGATACTGCGGCAAATCCCAGTGGTACAGCGTGACGAAGGTCTTGATCCCTTTGTCTTTCAGACGCGCGAGCAGACGCTTGTAGAAGTCGAGTCCCTTGCGGTTCGGCGCGCCGTTGGCGTCCATTACGCGCGGCCACGCAACCGATAGCCGATACGCTTCGAGGCCGAGCCCCGCGAGCAGTTCGACATCCTGCTCCCAGCGATGATAGTGGTCGCATGCGACCGCGCCGGTGTCGCCCGCGAGCACTTTGCCCGGCGTCGCCGAGAACGTATCCCAGATCGATGGCAGCCGGCCGTCTTCATTGACCGCGCCTTCGATCTGATACGACGCGGTGGCCGCGCCGAGCAGGAAGTCCTTGCGCCACAGCGACGAATCGGCGGGCGGCGTGAACGGGTCGGCGTGCGAGCCGCCGTGAGTGTGCGGCGAGATGGCGTCGATGACTGCGGATGCGTCGTTTCCCACGGATTCTCTCCTGCGCTGAGGTCATTGAATCGGGTGTGGCGCCAAGCGCCGCGCCTCCGCTCGAGCCACGCGTAAATCGCTCGCCGGCTCGTCAGTGGAAGCGCTTCCACACAGACCAGCGAAAGATAGCAGCGGGCAAATCCCCGCAGCAATCAGGGTTTGTCTGGAGCGCTGCTGGCACGCGGAGCGGATGATGCGCAGTGGGTTTAACGTACGGATCGGGCAGTTGCTCCTCTTCGTTCAGACACCCGCGGTTTATTGACATCCTGTTGAACTAGAAAGAAGTTTCACGGCTTCTTCATCAAATCGAACGCGCCGCGATCATACGCATCGCAGTACGTCTTCCAGTCCTCCGCGACCTGCTTTTCGCATTGCGTCGCCAGATCGATCAACGGCAGTTGCCAGTCGTGCCGGTTGCCGAACGCGAACAGATCGTCGGCAATCGCCGACGTCTGCCGCCCGCCGCTGCGTAAATGCGCCCACGCGCTCAATTCGGCCATGCTGTTGATCACTTCCTCCAGCCGCGGCAGCTTGCCGCGCCAGTCGGCCAGCGCGACGCGATCTTCCGATGGCTGCAAACTGCGCAACACATACGAACGCCCGTTGAAATCGACTGCGTGCAAAAACGCCTGCGACACCGCCTGATTGCGCCGCTGCACTTCGACGACCCGTTGCGCGTCGGTCTGCCATTTCGGCTGCGCGACGCGCACGTGCGGGCTGACCGACGACGGCAGCGCCTCCTTCAGATCGATCAGATAGTTGCCGTCCGGCGAGCCCTTGCCCTCCACCAGAATCACGTAACGATCGACACCGAGGCTGCCAGTGCCAGCGATCCGCCGCGCGACATCCAGCGTGCGATAGAACTCGGGATTCGGCTCGCCCGCCGCGAACTGCTGCATGAACTGCATGACCGCCGTGCGCCGTTCGTCGCTTACCGGCAACGCCTTCTTGCCGTCGACCTTGAGCACGCGGGTCTTTCCTTTGAGCACCGTGCGCCGGTTCAGATGCGCGGCGCGCGTGCGGCTCGCGAGCCCGTCGAGCAGTTCGCGCACCATCCCGACCGCGGTTTCGGCTTCGATCCAGCGCGACTTGCCGAACGCGAGCGCCGCGCCGTATGCGCCGAGCGCGGTGTGGCACAACGCGAGCGCCTGCGCGCGGCTCAGCTTCAGATCGGACGCCCCGACCAGCACGCTCGTCAGCAGACGCACGAGTTCATACGGCACCGGCGCGAGACACGCTTCGTCGAAATCGTTGTTGTCGAAATAAATCAGGCGATTGTCGGCCTTGTAGCTGCCGAAATTCTCGAAGTGCATATCGCCGCAGATCCACACCGCCGGCGCGTCGTCGAGTACCTTCGCACGCGGCAGTCGTTCATAGAACAGATGACAGGTGCCGCGCAAGAACACGAAGGGCGAGCCGCGCATGGCCTGGTATTTCATCGCGAGTCTTTCAGGATCGCGACCGGCGTTGAAACTGGCGATGATCTTCACGATGTCGGACACAGGTGCTCCCTCGATGTACGGCGGGCTTTCAACTTATAAATGAAAACCTTGTAAAGCTTAGGTGTTACAGGCCGGTAAGTCGGACCGTTTGGCGCCGACACGTCGGTTGCGCCGCGCGCTGACGGTCACTGCGCCTCCACCCCGCCGAACTTGCGCCGGTACGCGCCCGGACTCGTCAACGCGATCCGGCGGAAATGCCGCCGCAACGACTCCTCGGAGCCAAAGCCCGCGAGTTCAGCGACACGCGTCATCGGCATCGCCGCTGGCGCTTCGAGCAGCTCGCGCGCGATGGCCACGCGCTCGCGCACGAGCCACTCATAAGGCGCCATGCCGGTGGCATCGTGAAACTGGCGCTGCAGTGTGCGCGGACTCATCGCCGCCCGCCCGGCGAGCGAGCGCAATGTATGCGGCAAGGCGGGATGACTGCGCACCCAGTCCATCAGTTTGGACAGACGGCCGCTGTCGTCGTGCGGCATGGGGCGCGGCACGAACTGCGCCTGGCCACCCTCGCGAGGCGGCGGCACCACGAGCCGCTGCGCGACCCGGTTCGCCACCGCGCTGCCGTGATCGCGCCGCACCAGATGCAGCAGCATGTCGAGCCCCGCCGCCGAACCTGCCGAGGTGATGATCTGCCCTTCGTCGACATAGAGCGCGTCCGGCTGCACGCGCAATTGCGGATAGCGCTGCTGCAATTTTTCGGCATAGCGCCAGTGCGTCGTGAC
Organism: Paraburkholderia sp.; assembly: GCF_036488505.1. Lineage (GTDB taxonomy): Bacteria > Pseudomonadota > Gammaproteobacteria > Burkholderiales > Burkholderiaceae > Paraburkholderia. The sequence continues at coordinate 50,383 of NZ_DASXHN010000132.1, forward strand.
GGTCTTGCCATCGAGCACGCCCGCCGCCGCGAGCACGAACACGCCCGAGCAGATCGAACAGAGGCGCGCGCCGCGCGCGTAGGCGGCGCGGATTTTCTTCAGGAGCGGTTCGGGGGGCACTTCGTCGGCATCGCGCCAGCCGGGAATGACGATGGTGTCGGCGCGCTCCAGCAACTTGAGCGTATAAGGCGCGGCAAGCGTGATGCCGCCCGCCGCCCGGATCGGGCCCGGCTCGGTTGCGCAGACCGCGAAGCGATACCAGTCCACGCCGAGCTCAGGACGCTCGAGCGCGAACAGTTCGGTCACGCAGCCGAATTCGAAGGTGCAGAGCCGGTCGTAGGCGAGCGCGACGACGAGATGATTGTGCATGGCGTGATGTTACCGGAGATTGA
>NZ_DASXHN010000150.1:0-6476 GCF_036488505.1 Paraburkholderia sp.
CCAGAGCGCGGCGTTCGCGGCCGCGACGCCGGTCGCGAGCGCCACTTCGCGATCCGCGCAAGCGACGGGTGGCTGCTGGTTGGGCGCATGCACCGGCCGCGCCTGATGAAACGCGTAGCCCGCGTGATGCGTGAGCGTGAAATCGGTGAAAGCGGCAAGTGTGTCCGCATCCGCGTGCGAGGTCGACGCGGATTGCCCGAACAACGTGCCGAATGGTGTGACCGCGAGCGACACCAGCGCGGGCTGGATCTTTCGCAACGTGTCGCCGTTGAGCGCGAGTTCGGCAAGGCGCGGCGCCGGCATCGACGTGATCAGCAGATCGGCCGGCTCGATCAGGCGTTTCAGCAATGCGGCGCCCGCCGGGTCCGAAGGATCGAGCGTCGCGCTCTGTTTGCCATGATTCAGATAGGCGAACAGCGCCCCATCTTCGCCGTAGGCCGAGTCCGCCGCGAACGGGCCAGTGTGCCGCAATGGATCGCCGCCACCCGGCGGTTCGAGCTTGAGTACGTCGGCGCCGAGATCGGACAGCACGCGCGCGCAGAACGATGCCGACATCGAGCCGCTCCATTCGATCACGCGCACGCCCGCAAGCGGCGCGGCGAGCGGTGCGCCGGACCCGCGCGGCGGCATCGCGGACGCGGCGCTCACACGGCCTCTTCGAGAACGGCGGGGTCGAACGGGTACGGCACGGGCGCGCCACGGCGCAGCGGCAGGACCACCGTCGCGCTGCCCGGCGTGCTTTCTTTGCCTTCCTGATTACGCAGGCCGATTTCCAGATGCACGAGACCATAGCCGCCGCGCCGCTCGCGTTCCGTCACGCGTCCCCACGCGGTAATCACATCGCCCGGCACGTTCATCCCGCGAAACTGGAACTTGAGCTTCCATGCCCAACCGCTCTCGCCGACCCAATCCGTCAGCAGTTGCAGCATGATGTGCTGCTTCCAGGAACCGTTGACCATCACGTCGGGCAGCTTGTCGTGCCCGGTCGCGAAGCGCCAGTCGTAGTGGATGCGATGCCAGTTCTCCATCGAAGCGGACCAGCGCATGATGTGCGCGGTCGTCATCGGACCTTTGACGACACGCGGAATCTCCATGCCGGGTTCGACGTCTTCAAAACATAGTGTGGGCATGCCCGTCCCCGCCTAGCGCATGATCTGCGTATTGGTGACCTTCAGCAGCGTTTCGCCGGCCTCGGTCGTGTAGGTTTCCTCGATGATGACGAACACCATCGGACCGCTGTTGCCGTCGCGCTGCACGATGTCCTTGTAGCGCGCCTGGCGCAGCACCTTCTCGCCAACGCGGGCGTAGCGATACAGCTCGTATTCATAGCCGCCGTTCAGATCGCGCGGCAATTCCACTTCCACTGCGGGCAGGCCGCTGAAGCTGCGGCTCAAGCCGTCGTAGTCCGGCTTGTTCATGTCGTCGAGTGGATCGGCCGAGTGCGGCGGCCGGCGAAACGCATGCACCGGAAAGCCCGGCGGCGCGACCACGCTGCCGTAGCGGCTCGTCGCCGCCCAGTCTTCGTCCCAGTAGCGGCGCGCATCGTCCATCGTCGCATGATGGAAGCGGCGCACTTCGCTCGCTTCGACAGGATGCGTTGAAACGACCCAGTCGGTTTGCGCGCCGATGATGGCTTTCACCTTGTCGGTGATGTATTCGTTGCTCACAGGTGTCCCCTCTTCGATCCCGGTAGCCGTCAGCGAGAAGATGCAGCAGGCACGGTGCTGCATCGGCGAGGCCAGTCTAGGTGAGCGGCAGTGCAGCGCACAATACTTGATCGTTGAATCAACGTCTTCCCTGGCCGCCTATCTGCTGCGCGCGACGGAGTCGAACCTGGTGATGATGCTCGCGAGTTCCGATCCGAATACGCAGAGCGTCGCGCCGTTCGGCGGCACGCGCGCGGTGTTCACGCCCAATCCGATTGCGCTCGGCGTGCCGACTTCGTCCACGCCGTTGCTGATCGATATATCAGCTTCGCTCACGACCAACGGCATGAGCGCGCGCCGCCACGCGAGTGGCCAGTTGTTCGATGAACCATGGATGCTCGATGCGCACGGCGACGCGACACGCGATCCCGGTGTGCTGTTCGCCGACCCGCCGGGCACGATTCTGCCGCTGGGAGGACTGTCGGCGGGGCACAAGGGCTTTGATCTCGCGTTGCTGATCGAAAGCGCTCACAGGTGGCCTGGCGGGATTGGGCCGCGCGGATCCCGCGCAGGGCTGGGGCGCAACAGTCTTCATGACGCTTTACGATCCGGCGGCATTTGCCGGCCTCGAAGCGTTGCGACGGCAAATGGACTGGCTAGGCGATGCGTGCCGCAGCAATCCGCGGCGCGTCCCGGACGATCCCGCGCGCTTGCCGGGCGAGCGCGCGATGGCGCGGCGTGCCGGGCAGCTCGCGCATGGCGTGCTGCTTCATCCCACCATCGCCGCGCCACTGCAAGCATGCGGCGCGCGGTACGACGTGCCGTTCCCGGTGACGTGCGACGTATGAGCGCCGTCGTTTCGAGTGTGAGCGATGGTCGTCACGAAAAGTGGATCGATGAAGAGGGTCCTGCGCCGCTGGTCGCGCGACAAATCAAGCCGCACTCGCATCGCAGATGCTAATGGCCGGCGCGTGGCCCCGAAAATATCAACACGACGATCAGATGCAGGAATCCCCACGCGAACAGCAGTGACAGCGGCACTGCCGCGATCGCGATCAACCTGCTCCAGCGCATCCGGGAGCATCGGACGTTAGCGTCATCGATAGCCCCGTGCGTGAGTGCCTTTACATCCCGCAGTGCCGCGTGAATAGTCGCCTGTGATCGCATGTAACAGTCTTCCCCGAAGAAACGTTCTTGTCTGCTGTTCAGCACTCTAGCCGTGCGGAGGAGTTGCATTGTCAAGCTTGGTGAACCCGAGATGACCGCGCAAAGGTCGGCCCGTCCGCGAAGAACCAGCCGCCCGCGCCTGCCGGTCGCCCGATACTGCGTCGAGGTGAACAGCGCCAGCGGTCGCGATGACAACCCGATGAAATTCGGCAACCGTTTCCGCTAGTCGCGCCTCGTCCGGCAAACCAGACCGATAAAAGCGGCGTTTCCGGCGCAATCCAATTATCCGGAAAGATAATTGAAAGAATATAAATTCATTTATCTGTCATATTTTCATTCAAATTAAAAGCAAATTAGCTTCGCAAAACTCCGAACTCCGCAGCGCGAACAACAACGATTGTCATTCGCTATTTTTTGATTTAAACATGTCATTCGCCTGACATTCAGCACTGACTAAATATGCGCGGTGCTGACAGCACCGGCATTGCGCCGGACCGGTGCTTCTCGCGCGAGCGAATCGCCAGCACATCTCCGCAATCAGGGGCGGCAGAACCGACCAATGATTCCATACGAATCCGCTTTGGCTATCTGTTTTGATTTCTTGGAGGAACAAAATGAGTCGTAATCGCAACTCAATTCATGCCGGATTAACATTAGCTTTATTCACCAGTTTTACGGCATTTGCGGCACCTCAAGGCGACATGCAGCTGTTGCCGACCGGCCAGTTCATTTCGCCGAAGGCGATTCCCGGTGCGGTGCAGCAGTTGCTGAACCCGCAACTCGCGGCGAAGCCGGCGCAAGTCGTCAGTGGCGCGATCAAGTCGCAACTCAGTCCGGACGGCAACACGCTGGCGGTGATCACCGCCGGCTACAACACGGTCTACACGGGCAGCAACAACAGCACGCTCGACAAGGCCGATTCGACGCAATACATCTTCATTTACGACGTCTCGGGCGCGAATAAGGCCAACCCGAAATTCGTCGAGGCCATCCATCAGAACAACGCGTTCGATGGCCTCGTGTGGAACGGCAACCAGACGCTATACGGCGCGGGCGGTGCCGACGACAAGGTCTACGTGTACAGCCGCGCGTCGGCTGCGCCGTCGGCTCGATGGGCCGCGACCAACGCGATCGCGCTGAACCACGCGGCGGGCATCGGTTCGGGCGTGAAGCCGAACGCTGGCGGTCTGGCTCTGTCCGCCGACGGCCGAACCCTGGTTGTCGCGAACAACTACAACGACTCGATCACGCTGATCGATACGACGTCGAACACGATCGTGTCGGAGTACGACCTGCGTCCGTTCAACACGTCGGGCCGCAATGGCGTCGCGGGTGGCGAATACCCGTGGGCGGTTTCGCTGAAGTCCGACGGCACGGCATTCGTTTCGTCGGTGCGCGACCGTGAAGTCGTGGTGCTGAACCTGGTGAATCCGGCCGCGCCGCAATTCATCAAGCGCATCTCCCTGGAGGGCAACGCCTACGGCATGGCCTTCTCGCCCGACCAGTCGAAGCTCTACGTCGCCGTGTCGAACGCCGACCAGATCGCTGTCATCGACACGGTGCGCCGCGACGTCGACAAGACGATCGACCTCGCTGTCCGGTCGGGCGATGACAACGGCAACGGCAACGGTCATGGCAACGGCAACGGCAACGATCACGGTGAGCACAACGGCAACGGCAACGGCAACAACAAGAACTACAGTGGCCGGGACACGGTCAACGTGACGGTGTCGAAAGACGGCAGAACGTTGTATGCGGTCAACAACGGTGACAACTCGATCGCGGTGATCGACCACGATGGCAATAACGGCTACCACGTGGCCGGATTCATTCCGACTGCCTACGCGCCGAAGGACATCACATTGAGCGCCGACGGCTCACAGATGTACATCATCAACGGCAAGTCGACCACCGGTCCGAACCCGCTTTACACGTCCGGCGCCACGGCGCAGTACCAGTTCGGTCTGGAGCAAGGCAGCCTGGTCAGCGCACCGGTCCCGGGCGAGAACGCGCTCGGCCGTCTGACCAGCCAGGTCGACGAAAACAACCACTACTCCGTCAGAGAGTCGGTAAGCGACCGCGAGGCGATGCAATTCATGCACGATCACGTCAAGCACGTGATCTATATCGTCAAGGAAAACCGCACCTTCGATCAGATCCTCGGCGATCTCGGCAACGGCTCGAACGGCGACCCGACGCTCACGATGTATGGCAAAGCCACTACGCCGAACTTCCACAACATCGCTGGCAACTTCGTCACGATCGACAACTTCACCGACCCGGGCGACGGTTCGATGGACGGCTGGTCGTGGGTGCAGCACGCGCACGTCACGCCGACCGAGGAAGTGTCGCAGCAGGAGAACTACGCTGGCGTGAGCCGCGGTATGTCGTATGAGTCGGAAGGCGCGAACCGCGGTCTGCCGGTTGGCCTCGCGACGACTGCCGCGCGCGACGCCGCGTCGGCCGGCGGCTTCACGTCCGCCACGTCGTCGCTGCCGGGGGGCGCCGCCAACGCGCTGCCGGGTATCGCCGACATCTCGGTGCCGGACGCGCCGTTCGGCTACCAGAAAGCGAACATCTACGATGCAGTGCTGCAAGCCGGCGGTACGGTTCGCAATTACGGCGGGATGGTCAACAACGCGGGCTCGATTGGCACGATTGCCAGCCCGCTGCTCAATCCGTCTGCCGCGAACAATGTACAGGCTCACCCGGTCAAGCCGACGCTCGTCAATCTGACGGACCCCTACTATCGTGGCTTCGACCAGTCCTATCCGGATACCTTCCGCGAACTCGAATGGAACCGCGAGTTCCAGCGCTATGTCGCGAACGGCAATCTGCCGTCGTTCGAACTCGTTCGCATGGGTTCCGACCACACCGGCAACTACGCGCAGAACGTGGGTCAGATGGGCTCGGCCGAGCAGGAAGAAGCCGACAACGACTTTGCGGTCGGCAAGCTGATCGAGACCGTCGCGCACAGCCCGTACGCGAGAAACACGCTGATCGTGGTCGTCGAGGATGACTCGCAGGCCGGTTCCGATCACGTGGACTCGCACCGCGCACCCGTCTATGTGGTCGGCGCGTACGTGAAGCAGCATGCCGTCGTCAGCACGCCGTACAACCAGGTCAACGCGATCCGTACCATGGAGGACGTACTCGGCACCCAGCACATCGACCTGAACACGGCATACGCGCAACCGATGGCCGACCTCTTCGACACTCGCTCGAATGGCTCGTGGACCTACACGGCCGTCGCGTCGACGATCCTGAAGGGTACCAACGTGGGCAATGTCGCCACGGGTGCGATCGGCAGCGGCAATGACGGCAACCAGTACGCCCAGGGCGCGGACATTCATCCGCTGCACGATGCGACTTACTGGGCAAACGCGACGAAGGACTTCGACTTCTCCAAGGAAGATCGCATTCCGCCGGATCTGTTCAATCGCGTGCTGTGGAAGGGCGTAATGGGTGACAAGCCGTATCCGACGCCGCACTCGATGTATACGAAAGTTGCCGACGAAGGCGCAAAGACAGTCGCCTCGACGGACGATGACGATGATTGAGTGGGCTGCACTGTTCGGCGTTAGCGCGCAAGGGCGCGATTTGCTCGATGCGTTGAACGCACAGTAGCCGCAAGCGGCGGGCGGCCGTCCATATGGACGGCCG
>NZ_DASXHN010000180.1:0-8541 GCF_036488505.1 Paraburkholderia sp.
CCGGTGTGTTTCATCCTGAGCAAACACGCGCGGGCAACGGCGAATACGAAGCGGCGCGCCGCTGGATGACGCTCGAAGCGAACGCCGCGATCGAAGGCGCATTTGCGGGCGGCGCTACGCAGGTGTGGGTCAACGATTCGCACGGCGGCTTTCGCAATCTGCTGCCCGACCTGCTCGATCCGCGCGCGCGGATCGTGCTCGGCAAACCGCGCACGCTCGGCATGGTGGCCGGGCTCGAATACGGCGCGGCGCTCGTCTTTATGATCGGCTATCACGCGAAGGCGCAAACGCACGGAATCCTCGCGCATACGATCAACAGCTTCGCGTTCGCGCGCGTCGCGTTCAATGGCGTCGAACTCGGCGAGGCGGGCTTGTACGGCGCGCTCGCCGAGGAATATGGCGCACGTGTCGCGCTTTTATCCGGCGACGATGTGTTCGTCGAGGAGACCGCGCCGCGCTTTCCGGGCGCGCGGTTCGTCGTCACGAAGGACGCGAGCGGGCATGCGAGCGGTGTCACGCAGTCGCTCGCGAATGTGCGCGCGGCCCTTCACGATGCAGCGCGCGACGTGGTGCGCGAGCATCTCGACGCGGGCCGCGCGGCTACAGCCACGCGCACGCCGGCGCAACCGATCGACTGCGAACTGCGGGTGCAGACGAGCGGGCTTGCCGATCTGTTCTGCCAATGGCCGGCGCTGACGCGAGTGGATGGCGTGACGCTGCGCTTTAGCGCGGCGTCGGCCGAGCATGCGGTGCGGATGCTGAACTGCCTGTCGGCGATGTCGTTCATGCTGCGTTGAGCAGCCGGCGGCGCTGGCTTCTGCTTAGCCGGCTGCTGCGGCGAATCTACTGCTGCCGGCTCAACTCACGCGCCGCGCGATCGATCGCATCGGCGACCGCGCTCGCATGCGCGACCGGCGCGAGATGGCTCGACGCGACCGGCACGATCTTCGCGCCGATCCGCTCGGCGATCGCTTTCTGCAACGCGGGCGATACCGCGCGGTCTTTCGTCGTCAGCAAGTACCACGACGGCTTGTCTTTCCAGCCCACCTGGTCGACCGGTTCGTTGAACGCCTTCGCCGCGATCGGCACCTGCGCGGCGGCCAGCACGCGCGTGACGGTCTCCGGCACATCGGCCGCGAGGTCCGCACGGTAGTGCGCGCGGTCGAGCCACAGAAAGCCGTTGGAGTCCGTGCTAATGCTGTCGCCAGCCGGCATCGGCGCGGCCTGCTTCATCACGTCCATCGCCGATTGGTGCAGCTCGGGCGCGAGCGCCGCAACGTACACGAGCCCGGCGACATTCGGCGCATTCGCCGCGACCTCGGTAATCACCACGCCGCCCCATGAATGGCCGACTAGCAGCACCGGACCGCTCTCGCGCGCGAGCACGCGACGGGTCGCGGCGACATCGTCGGCGAGCGAGGTGAGCGGGTTCTGCACCGAGCTCACGTGATAGCCCTTGCGCTGCAGTTTCGCTACCACGCCATTCCAGCTGGAGCCATCGACGAACGCGCCGTGCACCAGCACGATATTGCGCACCGGGCCCGTTAGCGGCGCGGCAGGGGGCTTGCTGGGCGTCGAGGAGACAGCGGGCGCTGACGGCGCGCTCGCTTCGGCGGTTGGTGGGCTTGCCGATTCGTTCGCCGCTGGCTCGGTCGCCGGCGCCGGCGCGGATGCCGCGGCGGCGGCGGGAGCAGTTTGTGCAAGCGCCGTCGCGCCCGCGAAACAGAGGCACAGGACGGCGCCGCAAAGCAGACGTTCACGCAGCATGTGAGCCTCCATCGGCTGACAGTTCGACTACGGAAACATACCGAAGCGCTATTCCGCTGACAATCACAATCCACGCGCTTAAGTGCGCGGCAGAACCAAAGCGGCTCGCTACGAATGTCTAACGAATAGCAGGGCGGCTAAAATTATCAGTTTTGCCGGCCGGCCAAGCATGCGGACCGGTGGTCGATTTCCAGACAGCAGGGCGCCATGAACAGTGCACAGCAGCAACCGGGCCTCAAGCGCGGGCTCAAAAACCGCCACATCCAACTGATCGCGCTGGGCGGCGCGATCGGCACGGGTCTCTTTCTCGGCTCGGCGAGCGTGTTGCAGGCGGCCGGTCCGTCGATGATTCTCGGCTACGCGATCGGCGGGGTGATCGCGTTCATGATCATGCGGCAACTCGGTGAGATGGTCGCTCAGGAGCCGGTCGCCGGGTCGTTCAGCCACTTCGCGTACAAATACTGGGGCGACTTTCCGGGCTTCCTGTCGGGCTGGAACTACTGGGTGTTGTATGTGCTCGTGAGCATGGCCGAGCTGACCGCGGTCGGCACGTATGTGCATTACTGGTGGCCCGGCGTGCCGACGTGGGTGTCGGCGCTGGTGTGCTTCGCGATCGTCAACGCGATCAATCTCGCTAACGTGAAGGCCTACGGTGAAACCGAGTTCTGGTTCGCGATCGTCAAGGTCGTCGCGGTGATCGGCATGATTGTGTTCGGCGGCTATCTGCTGATTAGCGGCCACGGTGGTCCGCAGGCGTCGGTCGCGAACCTGTGGAGCCACGGCGGCTTTTTCCCGCACGGCTTTCACGGGCTCTTCATGATGCTCGCGGTGATCATGTTCTCGTTCGGCGGGCTCGAACTGATCGGCATCACGGCAGCCGAAGCCGCCGAGCCGCAAAAGAGCATCCCGAAAGCGGTCAACCAGGTGATCCTGCGCATTTTGCTTTTTTATATCTGCTCGCTGGCGGTGCTGCTGTCGCTGTATCCGTGGAACGAGGTGGCGGCGGGCGGCAGCCCGTTCGTCATGATCTTCTCGCAGATCGGCTCGACGCTGACCGCCAACGTGCTCAACGTGGTGGTGCTGACCGCCGCGCTGTCGGTGTACAACAGCGGCGTGTATGCGAATAGCCGCATGCTGTACGGTCTGGCGGAGCAAGGCAACGCGCCGCGCGCGCTGATGAAGGTCGATCGGCGCGGCGTGCCGTACATGGCGATTGGTTTATCCGCGCTCGCGACGTTCGGGTGCGTGGTCATCAACTACGTGATGCCGGCCGACGCGCTCGGGCTGTTGATGTCGCTGGTGGTTGCCGCGCTGGTGCTGAACTGGGCGCTGATCAGCCTCACGCATCTGAAGTCGCGCAAGGCGATGGTAGCTGCCGGCGAAACGCTGGTGTTCCGCTCGTTCTGGTTCCCGCTGAGCAATTGGATCTGCCTCGCGTTCATGGCGCTGATCCTCGTGATTCTCGCGATGACGCCGGGGCTGTCGGTGTCGGTATGGCTCGTGCCCGTGTGGCTGGTGATGATGTGGGCCGGGTATCTGATCAAGCGGCGTCGCGAGGGTATGCGGCGTGGTGCCGAGGTGGCGGGGCGTTAGACCGCCAGCCATGACAAACCGGTCGGGCAGTGCGGACCGACGGGTTCGAGCAGATACTTGATGCTCGTTGGCAGACGATGCGATTCACCGCGGAACGTCGATCGACCAGCCGGGCGGCACGGTCAAGTGATATGAGGCGGCGCTCGCTTGAATTGACCAGGGCTGCTGGATGTCTGCCGCGAATCGTTCGCCGGACGCGAGCAGAATCAGCACAATCAGAATGACCGAGACCGGCTTAAGCCGTGCGTTCCTCGCGTAGACGATTGACAGCGTCAAAGCCCACAGCATGAAAATGCCCCACGGGTACCGGTAGCGCGCGCCATATCCGTACCAGACGATCGGCATGACCGGAGCGGTTCGCGTGACACCGAGACCCCATAGAAGAACGCTAAAGCAAAAACAGGCTTACAAACACCAGCCGCGCACGCGAAACAACGCACAAGGCAATCACCAGCACGGCAAACAGATAGCCGGCTGTGGTCGAGCTGATCGCCGTTGGGAGGAAGTCCGCGAACATCGCGCGAATCATCCAGCCTAGCCAGGGCAGATCGTGCACCCCTTTGGGCGTTTGCGGATGGCGTAGCATGACGATCGTCTGCAGCGCAACGGCAACGAAATACGTGGCGACGACCCGCCAGTTTATCTGCGCAGCCCTCGATCGAAGTCGGCGCAGCGCGATGGCTATCGCGACAGCGGGCACGAGGAGAACGCCGAACGGTCCGGTCAGTGCCAGCAATCCGACTACCATCGCGCGCGGTAGGGAGCGACGGTTCTCGCCTTCGAATACTGCTTCCCACAGCAGCACGAAGAGCGCCGGTAGTAGCACCCATTGCAGATTGGTGATCGAGAGCAGCACTTCGCCATTCTGAGGCGCGAGGACGGGCGCAAGACCCATGAAGATGGCCGCGAGCGGCGTGACCTGACGCAGAGCGAACGCAATGTACGCGCATGCGGCTGACATCAGCGCCGCGCAGCACCACACGAAAAAGTAGGGCGTTGCGCCGAACGGCAACACAACGCGTTGCGTCTCGGCATTCAGTCGAGGTATTAGATGCAAATAACCGGCGTAATTTGTGACGATGGCGCGAACGCCCAACTGATGCGCCTGTTGAATGAAGATCGGAGCGTCTTCGGCCCACAGAAATCCATGTTCAAGTCTGATAGCTGCACGGCACCAGATAACGAAGAAAGCGAGCAGAAAGACTACTGCGGCCCGCGCGCGAGGGTTGGTTGTATTCATGGCAGCGACAATATCTAAGTGCCTTTGGGGCGTCCAGTGACGTTGCATCGACGCTTCACGCGTATCGTCGCGTGGTCGATGGCAGCCGGGGTTGGGCGGAACGAGGCTCGAGATTGAAAAGATGCGACGTGATGACGATCGTGGTTTGTAGCTGAACCTGCGCGTTTATTGTGGCCACGGCGATTGTTCAAACATATGGCCCACGAGATTCACCTGGCAACTGACGGCATTGATCGGGAAACGCAGTGACCGAAAATAATTGCGCGTGAAAATCCGCACATTTTCGATCGGCCGGCACTGCGTTTGCAGAAGCGAAAGCAATGACGACGTTAGCTGATCAATAGGCACCCATGCTGACGCGGGTACTCTTTGTCAAACAGACAGCGCAGCGGTGGCAAGAGACGAGGATGGACCGCCGAACCGCGGGCTATGCCCGGGTTGCTAGCCGCACTTCGCTATGAACATAGCTGGCGTGTGGGGAAGGGATGCAACGGAAATGCGCGCTGACGAACTAGCGATGATTCTTTCGCGCGAGACTTGGCTAAAGAAACCGTGGTGCCCAGGGCCGGAATCGAACCGGCACGCCTTGCGGCGGGGGATTTTGAGTCCCCTGCGTCTACCAATTTCACCACCTGGGCAGATTCTGCGTGAATTGCAGAAGCCGCAGATTATGGCCGAAAATCGATCGGCGAGCAAGCTGATGGCTTGGGCTCATCGCCCCGATCGGTTAAACGGATCGCATGCAAAGGCAGTGGCACAATGCGGGGTCTGGCAACGCGCTGCCAAAGTTTCAGTTCAGGAACGATGACGTGGATCAACAGATGAGCAGCGGATCGGCAAGCGCTGCGATGAAAGACGCGGGATCGAACCCAGCCACCGCGAAGGGCCAGTCGCCGTTTCGAGTGGCCGGTCACGCGTGCCGCCCCGATTGCGGCGCGTGCTGTATCGCGCCGTCGATTTCGAGTCCGATTCCGGGCATGCCGGATGGCAAGCCCGCGGGCGTGCGCTGCGTGCAACTCGGTGACGATCTGCGTTGCGCAATCTTCGGCCGGCCGGAGCGCCCGGCGTGCTGCTCGGGGCTGCAACCGCAACTCGAGATGTGCGGCGCGAACCGTGGCGAAGCGCTTGCCTGGCTCACGCGGCTCGAGGCTCAAACGCAGCCGCAACCACTGTCTCGTCGCTGACCGTCTCTAGCACATGGCGCGCTGTGATCAACGCGGCCAGCGGGCCAGCCGCAGCGGCAAACTTACGCGAATGCAGATAAAGATGTCCGCAAGGGCTTCCACAGGAGATTCCGCATGACTCGACCCGCAGCGCCCGCCCGGCGCCGCTTTCTGCGCGCCGCGCTGACCGGTTGCAGCGCGCTCGGCATCACCGTGTCGCTCGCGGCCTGCGCGAGCTCGACGTTTCCGTTCATTCCGTCGCACTACACGTTCTCGAAGCAGCAGGTGCAGGAAGCGGTGCAGCGCAAGTTCCCTTATCAGCGCACGGTGTCGCAGGTATTCGACGTCGCGCTGGCCAATCCGGTGGTGGGCTTGCTGCCCGACGTGAATCGCGTATCCGTCAAGCTCGATGTGCGCTTCGCAAGCCCGTTTCTGCAGCAACCGGTCGACGGCGTGTTTACGCTGTCGAGCGAGCTCGCTTACGACCCGGGCAGCCGCTCGGTGATACTGAAATCGCCGAACGTGGACAGCGTCAACGTGAGCGGCCAGGCGCAGGCCTACACGCAGCAGATCAACGCGGCGGCGGCGCTGCTCGCCACGCAATTGCTGACCAACTATCCGATCTACACGTTCAAGCCTGAACAGCTGCAATTCGCCGGCGTGAATTACGAACCCGGTACAATCACCATCCTTACAAACGGCATACGCGTGCAGATCGTCGAAAGGTGACGTGCGCGCGGCCGACAGGGCCGCGCATGTCTGCGTCATTACCGTGAAGGCCCTGTTCATTGCGACAACCTACCGCGATAAGGGGCACCGATGGACTGGCTACTGGCTTGCAAAGCGCTGATTCTTGGCGTCGTCGAGGGTTTGACCGAGTTCTTGCCGGTGTCGAGCACCGGGCATCTGATTGTTGTCGGCAGCCTGCTGAATTTCTCCGACGAGCAGGCGAAAACCTTTGATGTCGTCATCCAACTCGGCGCGATTCTCGCGGTGTGCTGGGAGTTTCGCCGCCGCATTGGCCATGTCGTGGCGGGTTTGCCAAGCCGCCACGACGCGCGCCGCTTCACGATGAACGTAATCATTGCGACGATTCCCGCGATCGTGCTGGGGCTGCTGTTCGAGAAGTCGATCAAGGCGGCGCTGTTTTCGCCGGTACCGGTTGCGCTGGCGCTGGTGCTGGGCGGCGTCGTGATCCTGTGGGCCGAAGCGCGTCAGCGCTCGCACGGCGACGCGGCGGTGAGGGTGCGCAGCGTCGACGATTTGACCGCGCTCGATGCGCTGAAGGTCGGCCTCGCGCAGTGCCTCGCGCTGATTCCGGGCACCTCGCGCTCCGGCGCGACGATTATCGGTGGCATGCTGTTCGGCGTGGAGCGCCGCGTCGCCACCGAGTTCTCGTTCTTTCTTGCGATTCCGATCATCTTCGGCGCGACTGCCTACGAACTATATAAGGATTGGCAACTGCTCACGGTCGATGCGCTCGGCAGTTTCGCGCTCGGTTTCGCGGCGGCGTTTATCAGCGCGTTCATCTGCGTGCGCTGGTTGCTGCGTTACATCGCGTCGCATGACTTCACCGTGTTCGCGTGGTACCGGATCGGCTTTGGTTTGCTGATTCTGCTGATCGGCTATAGCGGCGGGTTGAGCTGGGGAGATTGAGGTTCGCCGCCGGCGGGTTGTTCGTCCAATGAAGAAAGGCCTGCAATTGCAGGCCTTTTTCGCTGGATTGCCGCGGTCGCTTTATGCCGCGCCGCGCTTGCGGAATAGGAGATCCCACACGCCGTGACCGAGCCCCAGACCGCGACGCTCGAATTTCGTCACCGGGCGATAGTCGGGGCGGGGCGCGTAAGTGTCAGCGGTGTTTTCGAGCAGCGGATCGGCGCTGAGCACGTCGAGCATCTGCTCGGCGTAGTTCTGCCAGTCGGTCGCGCAATGCAGATACGCGCCGGGCTTCAGACGGGCGACGAGCTGCGCGACGAACTTCGGCTGGATCAGCCGGCGCTTGTGATGGCGTGCCTTGTGCCACGGGTCCGGAAAGAAGATGTGCACGCCGTCGAGGCTGGCCGGCGCGATCATCTGCTCGAGTACTTCGACCGCGTCGTGCTGGATGATGCGGATATTCGTCAGCGATTGCTCGCCGATCAGCTTCAGCAGCGCACCGACGCCCGGCTCATGAACTTCGACGCCGATGAAATCGTCACCGGGACGCTGCGCGGCGATTTCGGCGGTGGTCGCGCCCATACCGAAACCGATTTCCAGCACTCGCAGCGCGTCGCGGCCGAATACGGCGTTCCAGTCGGGTTGTTGCCGCGCGAAGGGCAGCACGAAGCGCGGTCCGAGTTCGTCGAGCGCACGACGTTGACCGGTCGACACGCGGCCTGCGCGTGTGACAAAACTGCGGATGCGGCGGTGGTGCAGCGTGTCTTCGGCGGGGGCGCCGGGCAGGGCGTCGGCGCGTTCAGTGTCGGCGGCGGAATGGTCCGCGGCTGCCTGGGCGGAGGGCGGGAGTTCGTCCGGCAGGCCGGGGTCATTTGGATCGTGGATCATCGTCGATGCTGCTGCAAGGGTGAGGGCTTTGCGGCCGGCTTGCGGGGCGAGGCCTTGCGCGGTTTGCAAGGTGCGCCGCGTGAGCCATTGGACAACGCGCAGCGCTTTTCTCGCGGGCATTGTCTGGCCGTTGCCACTACAAAAAAGCCGCCTTCGAAGAGGCGGCTCTTGCTGGATTCCGCTGAACACTCAGCTGGAAAGTGGAGCGGGCGATGGGAATCGAACCCACGGCTC
>NZ_DASXHN010000205.1:0-16421 GCF_036488505.1 Paraburkholderia sp.
GGCCGAGCTGAAAGGACACGAAGAGCCCAAGGGCATCAGGCGGCCAATGGGCGCCGAACACGGCGCGCGCACGGACCGCACCAGCTGGAAGGAAAACCGCGAGGCCGAACTCGAAACGATGGGCCGCTCGAAGCAGCCCTACTGCCTGATCGTGGGCGGCGGCCAGGGCGGGATCGCACTAGGCGCGCGGCTGCGGCAACTCGGCGTGCCGGCAATCATCGTCGATAAAAACGAGAAGCCGGGCGATGCGTGGCGCAAGCGCTATAAATCCCTTTGCCTGCACGATCCGGTCTGGTACGACCATATGCCGTACTTGCCGTTTCCCGATAACTGGCCGGTTTTCTCGCCGAAAGACAAAGTGGGCGACTGGCTCGAGATGTACACCAAGGTGATGGAGCTGAACTACTGGAGCGCCACCACCTGCCAATCCGCGCGCTACGACGAGGTCGCGAAAGAATGGGTGGTCGAAGTCGAGCGTGGCGGCGAAACGCTGACGCTGCGTCCCAAACAACTAGTGCTCGCGACGGGCATGTCGGGCAAACCGAATATTCCCGCATTCAAAGGACAAGACGTGTTCGAGGGTGAGCAGCATCATTCGTCGCAACATCCGGGACCTGACGCGTATCGGCGCAAGAAAGTGGTCGTGATCGGCGCTAACAATTCGTCGCACGACATTTGCGCCGCCCTATGGGAAGCGGGCGTGGACGTCACGATGGTGCAGCGTTCATCGACGCATATCGTGAAGTCGGAATCGCTGATGGAGCATGCGCTCGGCGATCTTTATTCGGAGCGCGCGGTCGCCTCGGGCATGACGACATGGAAAGCCGACATGATCTTCGCGTCGCTGCCGTACAAGATCCTTCACGAGTTCCAGATTCCCGTCTACCAGAAGATTCGCGAACTCGACGCAGACTTCTACGCGCGGCTCGAACGCGCGGGTTTCATGCTCGATTTCGGCGACGACGACTCGGGTCTGTTCATGAAGTATCTGCGGCGCGGCTCTGGCTATTACATCGACGTAGGCGCGTCCGACCTCGTCGCCGATGGCAGGATCAAGTTGAAAAGTGGCGTCGACGTGGCGGAGCTGAAAGCACATTCGGTGCTGTTGTCGGACGGCACAGAGTTGCCGGCGGACCTCGTTGTCTATGCGACGGGATACGGATCAATGAATGGCTGGGCCGCCGATCTGATCTCTCGCGAAGTCGCCGACAGGGTCGGCAAGGTGTGGGGCCTCGGCTCCGCGACGACGAAAGACCCGGGACCGTGGGAAGGCGAGCAGCGCAACATGTGGAAGCCGACGCAACAGCAGGCGCTGTGGTTCCACGGCGGCAATCTGCATCAGTCTCGCCACTACTCGCAGTATCTGTCGCTCCAACTGAAGGCGCGCATGGAAGGCATTCCGACGCCCGTGTTCGGACTGCAGGAGGTTCATCACGTGTCGTAGGTTTCGACGAATTGCGAGCCGAGGAAAATAAAAGTGTTTGGTTGACCCGGCACGATAGAACCGAGTCGCGGAAAGGACTCGCAGTCGCTGTCGCTGTAGTCGGTGGACCGGCATGCCATGTTGTGGCGCGCACGGCATTCCTGCCCATCGACTCCTGCTGCGAGCCCCCCAACGCAGCCACGCGTTTTCAGGTTTTATCGACAAGCGGCAATGAAGCATCTCGACCTGCGTGCTCCGAACGCGCCGCTTGTTTCGGCTTGGCGACGAACGGCAAGTCGGGCTTCATGATGAAAGTCAGCAGTACACCGCAGGCCATCACGCCGATGGACAGCAGAAAGGTGACATTCCAATTCCCCAGGCGGTCGATCAGATAGCCCGCCACGACCGGACTGACGATAGCCGCCGTGAAGCCCGTGCCGCTCATGATGCCGCTGGCCGTACCCGAGCGGTCATAGGCGATGTCCATCGGAATAGCCCACATCGGCCCGATATTCATTTCGTTGAAGAACATAGCCGCGGCCAGAAAAATCAGCGAATACATCGGGTCGTGAATCAGCACCACCGGGATCAGCGACAGCCCGGTCATGGTCATGCAGCACGCTACCAGCACACTGCGCGCGAGTTTCAGATTGCCGGTGCGTCGAAGCAGCTTATCGCTGACGAGGCCGCCGAGCAGATCGCCAACCACACCGGCGACGAACACGCCGGATGTAAAAATCACCGCCTTCTTGATGTTCAGATGGAAGCTGTGCATGAAGTAAAGCGGCATCCAGTCGAGCATCAACCAAAGGATCCAGTTGTAGCAGAAGTACACGGCGGAGACAGGCAGCAAGCGACGATACAGACGCGCCCAGGTGCCGGGCGCCTCCACCGGACGAACTCTCGGCGGCGGCAGGCTGTCGATTTCCGCATCGGTGATGCGCGGATGATCTGCCGGCTTTTCGGTGTAGGTCACGTACCACAGAACCAGCCAGCCGAAACTCAATGCGCCGAGCAGGTAAAACGCGAAGCGCCAGTCGAACGCAGTCATCAGCGCGAGCACCAGCATCGGCGCCACGGCATTGCCGAGCCGCGACGACGAGTGAGTGATGCCTTGCGCCATGCCGCGCTTGTCCTTCCTCACCCACGACGCCATCGCGCTGGTGGATGCGGGAAACGTGGCGCCCTCGCCCAGCCCCAGCAGCAGCCGAGCCGCGACGAGCGTCGCGAAGCCGCCAGCGAAGCCCGTCAGCGTGGTCGCCACCGCCCAGATGAACGCACAGGCGATCAGCGTGCGCTTCGCGCCAAAGCGGTCGCTAACCCAGCCGCCGATGAACTGGAATATCACGTACGGATACGCGAAAGCCGAGAAGACGAAGCCGAGCTGTGTGTTGCTCAGTCCGAGTTCGGACTTGAATTGCCCGGCGGCGGTGCTGATGTTCACGCGGTCGACGTAGGTGATGAAGTACATCAGGCACAACATCAGCAGGACGCTAGTAGTCGCCTTGATTTGTAGTCGTTTCATGTCTCACTCCACATTGTCTGTTGTTATTTTTTCGACGATTTCGACGTGAATGCACTGACGGCGTCTTTGAAACGGGCGCTGCCGTACACCTCTTCGATCAGATCTTCGTCGTCGAGCCGCTGTTCGACAACATCGCGGCGCAGGCTCTCCTTCACGGCCTTCTGCGTGACCGGTGAAAGCGCCATCAGCCGTTGCGCAAGCGTATGGGCATCATCCTGCAGGGTGTCTTGCGAGCACACGCTGTAGACATAGCCGCACGCCAACGCTTCTTGCGCGGTGAGGTAGTCGGCGAGCAGCAACATCTTCTTGACCCGCGGCACGCCGAGCGCCGCACGCAAGCGGGCGATGTTGCGCGACGACAGCGTGTTGGAGAGCGTCTTCGCAATCGGCGCGCCGAAGCGCGAGCCGTCGCTGCAGAGCCGGAAATCGCACGCCGTTGCCAGTGCCAGGCCGCCGCCGACGGCCCACCCGTCGATCACGGCGACGGTGGGCACCGCAATGCGTTCGACCGCGTCGATCACCCGCTCGACGAAGGCCTCGTAGGCCACGCCGTCACGGCCGTTACGGAAGTCCTTGAAGTACGCGATGTCGGTGCCCGAAATGAAGGACTTGCCGCCCGCGCCCCGGAACAGGATGCAGCGCACGCCACTATTCTTGGCGCACTCGGCGATCAGCGCCAACAGCGATTCGTACATCTCGAGCGTCATCGCGTTATGCCGCTCGGGGCGGTCGATCAGGATCTCCGCTGCGCCCGACTCATGGAGCGTGAGACTGACGAGTTCGCTCATGGCGCGGTCCCGTTGATCTCGGCAAAGATCTCGTCGTTGTGCTCGCCCAGAAGCGGCGGATGACGACGCACCGTCTGCGGCGTACCGAGCATCTTGACGGGAAAGCCGATGTTCTTGACCTTGCCTTCGTTCGGGTGATCGATCTCCATGCACATGCGACGGTGCGCGGCGTGCTCGCTGTCGAACGCCTCGGGGTAGGACAGGATCGGGCCGGCCGGAATGCCGGCGGCGAGCATCGCGTCGACCCAGGCGGCGCTGTCGCGCTTCGCGAATTCCTGCTCCAGCGCTTCGATCAGCGCTTCGCGATTCTTCAGCCGCAGCGACACGCTCGCGTAGTCAGGGTGAGCGATCAGATCGGGGCGCTCCAGCAGTTCGCATAGCTGGGTCCAAAGCTTCTGATTGGTGGCGCCCATCACGAAGTAGCCGTCTCGCGCCTTCACGGCCTGGTACGGCGCGCTCATCTTGTTGCTCGTCCCGAGCGGCGTCGGCGGCACACCGGTGCCCCAATACTCCGACATGTCCCAGATCGAGAAGGCCATGATCGAATCGAACAGCGAAGCGTCGATGTGCTGGCCCTCGCCGGTTTTCTGCGCGCCAATGTACGCAGACAGCAGCCCGTAGACCGCGAACAGCGCGCAGCCGATGTCCGCCACCGGCACCCCGGCCTTGACGGGCTTGCCGCCCTTGTAGCCGGTCACGCTCATCGCACCGGACATCGCCTGCGCCATCAGATCGAAGCCCGGCCGCGACGCCCACGGTCCGCTTTGCCCGAAGCCCGAAATACTGACGTAGACGATCTTCGGATTGATCGCCTTGATCGACTCGTAGTCGATACGCAGACGCTGCACCACCCCTGGACGGTAGTTTTCGACGATCACGTCGGCGGTCTTGGCGAGCTTGTAGAAGAACTCGCGCCCTTCGTCGCTCTTGAGGTCGAGCGTCAGCGAGCGCTTGTTGCGGTTCATGTTCAGGAAGCCCATGCTGTCGGGCCCTTTCATCTTGAAGCCCATCGCGCCGCGGGTCTGGTCGCCCTCGGGCGGTTCGACCTTGATCACGTCTGCGCCCATGTCGGCCAGCAGCATGCAGGCGAATGGACCTGCCATGACCTGGCTTACGTCCAGCACGCGGATGCCTTGCAGCGGCAGATGCTTCGATTCAGTCATCCTGAGTCTCCTCTGTCGAAGGTGTGAGTGAGACCCTTAGCCATGCCGGGCATGGCCAGTGGTCTTCTGCTCGCACTCTCCGCTACAGACCAGGACGGCGCAAGAACGAATGGATCATGTCAGGTTTCGCCGTTTGCGAAACCGGGTGGCGCGTCGCGCGGGGACTACGCAGGTTGGCCCAGCAGTTCGAGCACCACGTTGCGCAGGGTCTGCTCCTGCGCGTGGCCCTCGACGCAGGACAGCACGTAGCTGCGCTGGTGCCAGTCGCCCTCGAGCTCAGCCGATGCCAGCGATTTCTCGGGATGAAAACTGCGCAGCACGTCGGGCGGCATCAGGCCGACACCCAGGCCATGGCGGACCATCGCCAGCATGGTGTCGAAACCACTGACGGTGAAATTGTTGGGAAACAGCCGCCCGCGGCTGCGGTACGCGCGCTGCACGGCGGATAGCACCGCCGAGCCCTTGCCGAGGCTCACGATGGGGAGATCGAGGATATCGTCGATGCCAATGGGCCCGTCGGGAAACTGAAAATGCGGGCGGTTATAGACCAGCACCAGGCGGTCGTCTCTGTAAGCGGACTTCGCCAGGTCCAGGAAGCCGCTTTTCTTCTCATAGATACCGATGTCGATCACTTTGTCGCGTAGCAGTTGCTGCACGATCTTGCTGTTCTCCTCGACGATCTTCAACGAGATGCCGGGATATTTGCGCTGGATGTCGGCAATCTCACGGGCCAGGAACTGGATGACGACAGCCTTCGGCGCACCGATGATAATGCGGCCGTCGAGGCCCTGGTTCAGAGCCTGTGCGTCTCCTTCGAGACGGTCGATCAGGTTGTCGATCTGCCGGACGTATTGCAGTAGCTTGGCGCCCGATTCGGTGATTTCGACTCCGTGTGGAACGCGCTTGAAGAGCTTGGCGCCGAGTTGCTCTTCCAGGTCCGTCACGCGGCGCGATGCAGCCGCCACCGCCAGACTGAGTCTATCGGCGGCGCGGGAGATGCTGCCTTCTTCAGCGATGGCGAGGATCAGTCGGATGGTGGTGGTGTCGAACTTCACTGGGGCTCCGGGTTGTAGCGAAGGCGTTGGCGGCGTGGCGAGGGGCGCGGGAGCGTTGGGGGCTGACTGGCGCCGTCTCGATTTTGGGACATGATATCGGGCGGGCAGCGTGAAAGCGGGTCGACGACCGCCCGCTTCGCTTGCGATGAGTGCGAATCCGCCGTCCGAGGCTGACTTGCCACGCGTGTGCCCGCATCGCAAACCGTCAACATCGCGGCGTTCATTGCTCGGTCGAATGCAAGCGGGACTTCGGCTGTGCATTCAATCCGCGGAGTTGTTTTCGACCGCCGACAAAAAGCTTGCGATGATCCGCGCAACCTCGGCCGGCGCCTCGAGCGGGGACAAATGTCCGACGCCAGCAAGAACGTGCATCGCCGCGTGCGGGACGCGAGGCAGCAGCTCCGCCTGCAACGTCGCTAGACGATCGACCTGGTCCAGTTCTCCGGAAATCACGACCGTCGGCACGTCGATAGATGCCACCGCCGCCGTTATGTCTTCACGCATTGCGATGTCGGGCCACGCGGCCTTCGCCTGCGGAGCGCCCTTCAGACTGTCCTCGACGACCTGCTCGCGACAGGCGGCGTCGAGCGGTTTGGCGGTCAGGACGTTGTCGATGACAAATTCGACCGACTCGCGAGATCGATAGGCCCCGGACAAGGTCACGCGTTGCTCGTCTGACAGCAGCATTGGCGATGGAGGCGACGGAGCCACGAGCACGAGGCCCTGGAGCCCGCCCGGCCGGCGCGATGCGATCAGCTGCGCGACCTTGCCGCCCATGGAATGCCCGACGAGCACGTAGCGTCCCAGGCCGAGCGCTTTAATGACCCCTTGCGCGTCATCGGCCAGGTCAGCGATACGGTAGCCATCCGCTGGTGCGTCGGAGTCGCCCCAGCCTCGATGATCGGTGGCCACGATCCGATAGCGGTCGGACAGCTGTTGCGCAACCCTGTCCCATGTGCGCGACGAGCCGCCGTAGTAATGCAGGCACACCAGCGCCAGAGTCCCACTGCCTCGCTGCGTGACATGGATGCGCGTGCCGTTCGTTTCGATTTCCATCTGGTCAACCTCCCGTTGTTTGGATGGGTGAATCGTAGGCGTGCGTCTGACGTTTGATAATTGCCCGTGGAGTGGTGACAGTCGATACTGGCGTTATCGAATCGGAGAGAGCAATGGACCGGATGACAAGTCTTGGCGTGTTCGTCGCCGCGGTGGAGGAAGGCAGCTTTGCCGCCGCCGCGCGGCGATACGGGTTATCGCCGGCGATGGCTGGCAAGCATGTCAGTGAGATCGAGGCACGGCTGAATGCGCGGCTGCTTCAGCGAACCACCCGGCGCCTGAGTCTGACGGACGCGGGCCACACCTACTACCAACGTAGCAAGCAGATTCTCGAGGCGTTCGATGAGGCCAACCGGGAGGCCAGCGATTCGCAAGGCGCGGCACGCGGCGTCCTGCGGGTTGCCGCGCCAGTGACCTTCGGCGCGATGCATCTGGGTCAGGTCGTTGCGCGATACGTTGAAGATCACCCGCAGGTGAATGTCGAAGTGGTTCTCGGCGATCGCTATGTCGACCTGCTCGACGCGGGCATCGACGTCGCCATCCGGATCGGCCGTCTGAATGACCCGGCGCTGGTCACCCGCCGAATCGCGCCATGCCGGATGGTCGTATGCGCATCACCTGACTACGTTGCACGACATCGAGCGCCCCGCAAGCCAGGCGACCTGCTTCGCGCGCCGAGGCTTGCCTTCAGCGAGGCCGTGTCCGCGGGAGACTGGACCTTGTACGATGCGAAAAATCGAGCGCACGTCATCGACGGGCCTTCGCGGATTGCGGCCAATAACACGCAGTTGTTGCTGTCGGCTGCGCTCGCGGGCGCCGGCATCGCGTACGGCCCAACGTTCGTGTTCGGGGAGCATCTTCGAAGCGGGGAGCTTGTGGCGCTGCTGCCGGCTTACCGCGCCACCGAATTGGTGATTCAGGCGGTTTATCCCAGCGCGCGGCGAATACCGTTCAAGGTTCGCCGGTTCGTCGATTACCTTGCCGAAGCGTTTGGCGACGAACCGCCTTGGGATGCCACAACCGGTAGGTGAGCCGATTCCAACGCATCTGCAAACGACCGTTCCGGGTACGATGAAAGGCGCTCCCACCCACGCTTCAGACCCGCAATCGCGCGGATGCTCATGAAGCGTTGGCGGGAGCGCCTGTCCAACCCGTATTGAAACGCGTCAGCGGCGATAGTCATCCGAACTGGCTCGTTAGAGCATCGCCTACAAACACTAGTGGGTTGAGAACACCGAAATGCCGCCGTTGGGGAATCCTGCCGCGCCGGGCTGGAACGGCACATACACTTGCCCAAGCGTGCTGTCGATAGCGACGGAATGCGCCCCTGTGCCTACCGCAATCTTAAAGAGCAACTGCCGTGACGCGCCATCGACCACGCCCATCTGAGGGCTAAATCCCGAGGCTGCAGCGATACCGCTAGTGACGTAGTGCCGGGCCGGCAAGAAATAGCGATTGGACGCCGGGTCGTAGCCCACCTGGTCCACCCCGCCAAACGGCAGGTTAGCTCGAATTGCGCCACTCGAACGGTCGAGGATGAGCGTGATGAGCGGGTCGCCGGCTGGCGGATCGCATCCAATGAGCACGTCGTTGTTGGGCCCGAGCACGATTCCTGCCGGTCCGCATTTGCCCAATGGAAAAGACTTGCTGACAGAGGGGCTTCCCATTACCACGGAACTGGCGGTGATCACATCCAGTTGGCCGTCGGGATTCGCGGAGGTCCCATCGTTGTTGATCAGGAAGCTCTTCGAAACAGCGTCATAGGTGCACGCCTCGAGCCCCGACGATCCATTGAAAGGAAGCTTTGCGACAGCCGTTTGCGTCAGTGTCGAAATGAACGTGACAAACGGCGGGGAGTCGCCCGGGCTCGCGAACATGACGAGATGATCGTCTGGATCGTAGCAACCCTCATCGACCCGCGACCCGGAATTACTGATGACGATTGTGTTGACGGTCTTTTGCGCGGCCGTATCGATAACCTTGACTGAGTCCACGTCGCCTACATAGATCGTGTTGGTGCCCGTGATTCCCACGATTCCGTCGGGACCGGACTCATTTGTCGTTGCGCCAGCACCGGTGAACGGCCCCGGAATCTGTGCGATCAACTTGTTCGATCCGGTGTCCACGACGTCGACTGCCTTGTTATTGCGGTCGGCAAGAAAGTACTTGCCTGCCTCGACGTAGCCGATGTCGAAACTGAACGGCGGGCTGGAAGCATTGGGCACGGCGATGTTCGTCAAAAGCTTGGGCGGTGTGGGTGCGCTGATGTTATCTCCACCGCCGCAAGCAGCCAACTCGGCCGCGGCGACCAACATCAAGCCTATCAGGCGCTTATTCATCGATTTGTCTCCTTTCCGTTTATCGGCCTGACCCTCGAGTCAAGGATCGGTCTGAGTAATTGATTTCCCTAACTCTCCGTCGATAAAAATCAGCTCCCATTGCTTAAGAAATCTTAAGAAACCGTCATCGACAACGCTGGCTGCTTTTTGTGTGGGCTGCAGTTGTGCGTTGCACGACTTGCGGCTATGGAACGGCAGTTGCGGTTAACACAATGGCGGGGACATGGAAGATCGGAAAGTAAAAGTTATTTATGGTGTGCATTGAATGTGGGCTATAGGTGAAATGAATTTGAAACATCCATCGACCTCGTGGCGAGGCCGCGTGTTGCTGAATGCTGATCATGCTGTATGCCAGCGTACGGATCGGGGGTTCCGGTCGTACGGTCGTTGGATCCTGTTGCAGCCGCTGCCAGGCAATCGCAGCGAAGCCATTCGATCGTCTTTCACTTCTCTGTCTGCAGTCAGGCCGGTTTCCGAGCGATTACTCCTTCGCCCTTCCCCACGTTATCCGATTAGCCAAATCCGAACACATAGGCCAAAAGGTCAATTGCGAGATAGCCGCAGACGTATAATCACCAAGTCGCCGGGAGACACCGGGCGACCAGGTTTGACAGCCTGTGGCATAAACCGCACACCCGCTCAGGCGGGTGTGCGTCTACCTCTGCACGTCTATATATTTCAATGGGCGGGCCTTGGTAGGGGAGCCGCAAGGCTCGCCGGTTCGTTTATGCCCCGGTCTGTCAACCCTGCTTCGTGCCCGCTCACCCCTTCCCAAAAAAGCGAGTGCCCGGGCGATCCAGGAAGCAACAGGGAGAAGATCGCACCATGAGCAAGTCAGTCAAAAATCAACCGGCTTCGCGTCCACCCGTCGACGCACTGCAATACGAAAAGCTCGCCCTTTCTGCATTCGACTTGTGCGACCGGCAGATCAGTCACCTGGACACCCTGGTCACTCTGGCCTCGTCGATTTGCAGAAACCCAGCGGTCACGCGGGACGAACGACGCAACCGTCAAACGCTTCTCGAATTGCTACTGGACACGGCAGAGCAATATCAACAGGAACTCGAATGCGACCGTGAACTGTTCCAGGTCATAGCTCTCGACGCAAAGGGCATCCCGCACAGCCGTATCACCGCGAGCCACGCGGTGAAGTTGCTTGCGGAAGCATCGCAAAAGGCAAGGGCGCAACAAGCGAAAGCGTCCATCGTCAACGCGAAGCTTGCGCAGCGACCGGCTACGACACCGCACTAAGCAATCCGCCAGGAGCAGGTGCAATCGACGTAGTGGCCGGAGAAGCCGGCCATTGCGTCGCGTCAATCTTCAGTGGCAAGACAACCCTATCCCCCTCACGCTTCGTGCCTCGCGAGAAGCCAACTTGCCGGCATCAGGCGCAACCTCGCTCCTCCGATATCTTCAACGTTTTTGTACTCATTGCTTGTCTCAATTTAATCTCATTGACCGCCAGCAATTTAAATGGTCAATTATTCGTCTTGCGATCCTATTGAGACAATAGGCCACCCGGTCCAGCACTGATCCGTCGTTGCCCGGTTCTTTCCTAAGCCGACGCCCCGAACGCCGCTTCCCGACATTGGAGGAGATATCGTTTTGCCTGCCAATACAATGCTTAAACAAATCTCGCTTGGTTTCGCGGTTCTTTCCGTGAGTCCGCCGTTGTTCGCATGTTCGCCGAGTGAAAACTTCGATATCTATTTTCCCACGAACAGTGCCGAAGTTCCTGCTGGCGAGGTTCTCCGGCTCGCGAATTGGGTGGCTGACCAGAAGGTCACATACCAGGATCACGTGACCAAGGAGAACACGATGGTCAGCGGCCATGCGGAAGAAAGCGAACGACAGCCAAAGGCTCTTGCGACGGAACGTCTTGACGCGGGAATGTCATTGCTAAGAAAATTTGGTTTTCTTCGCGGAGAGGTCACAACGAGTACCCGTACTTATTCAGCTCGTGATGTAAAAAATGGGAAGCGTGTCGAAATTTCGTTCGAACCAGATTGCCCTAACAAATGTTGCGACGGGTACTAAAGGAACGTACTGACGAAATAAAGAGCGATGCACCCAATCATCGCCGCACCGGTGTAGCCCGCCCATCGCTTAAGCGACCACCTCTGCCACGCATACACGTTTATAGCGACAGCCACAGTAGCTGGGCCTAAAACAGACACGTACAAAACGAACCAGTTGTATCAGGGAAACAGACACTATCCAAGTTCGTTGCAGCCACGCGCGATCTTGTGCGGATCACGAAACCAGTCGAGGTGGCTCAGTGCGAGCAAGCTAATCCAGGTGATGCACAGCCCATACACGAATCCTGCGATACCGACCGCGAACCTTTTCAATTGATCTCCCAAAACACGATTTGCTCCGAATTGCGCAGATTGGAGAAACCGAACCATGTGCGCACCAGTTGAGTTCGCCACGCTTTCGCCATCAAGCGTCCACAGCGCGAGAATTGGATGACACCGGCACGCCCCTTCTTGCGCCTCGTGAGCCCAAACCGCACGTCAACCAGACGGCTGTTAGCCGCCCTGCTCAGCGCAATGCCCCCCGCGGATGCTGTATCGTGACTGCTTGCCCGTTGCCCGAGTTCGGAAAGATGCCTTTAACGACCCCACGTTACCTCGATCCCGCTTTCTATCAACTCCTCGCCGACAGCCACGCCCGCTTGCTGAATCGCCCTTTGGTGCCGCTACCGATGTCCGCGCTTGAAGCGACTCAATGGCTGTACAAAACCGCGCCGTTCGCCGTGCTTGCGCACAACACCGACCCCGATCCGATTTTCATCTACGGCAACAAAGCCGCACAGCGGCGCTTTGAATATAGCTGGGATGAAATCACACAACTGCCGTCCCGACTCTCAGCCGAAGCGCCGAATCGCGACGAGCGGCAACAGTTCCTCGCGCGCGTGCAGCGATTCGGTTACGAGGCGGGCTATCAGGGCGTGCGCGTGACCAGGTCCGGCCGGCGCTTCATGATCGAACAAGCGACGCTGTGGCAGCTGCTCGACGAGAACGGCAAGCTGCATGGCCAGGCCGTTGTCATTCCGCACACGCGCGATCTCTGAGCGCGTAAATCAGACGTTCAAGCGGAATCGCAACGCACCAGCGCGCCCCCACGCCAGTTGCTATGCTAGTCAGCATCGACCAGCACGGGAGCGCACTTGTCCAACCCCGACCTTCCCGATCGCGAACACAACACCGCCCGCATCATCGCCGCCCACGCGAGTCCGTGCGACGCGCAGATCATTCGCGCGCAGCCCGCCGCCTACGATAGCCCGTGCCACCGCAAGCGCCTCGCGCTCGCCGCGACGATCCTCGGCTCGAGCATGGCGTTTATCGACGGCTCCGTCGTCAACGTCGCGCTGCCCGCGATTCAGAGCGAGCTCGGCGCAAGCGTCGCGGCAATGCAGTGGATCGTCAACGCGTACCTGCTGTTTCTCGGCTCGCTCGTGCTGGTGGGCGGGTCGATGGGCGACAAGCTCGGGCGTCGCACGGTGTTTATCACCGGCATCGGCATCTTCACGCTGGCGTCGGCCGCTTGCGGGTTCGCGCCGAACCCGGCGGCGCTGATCGCAGGGCGCGCGGTGCAAGGTATCGGCGCCGCGCTCTTCGTTCCCAGCAGTCTCGCCATCATCGGTGCGGCATTCGACGGCGAACAGCGCGGACGAGCGATCGGCACGTGGGCCGGCTTCGGCGCGATCACCTCGGCGGTGGGTCCGGTGGCGGGCGGCTGGCTCGTCGACGCGTGGTCGTGGCGCGCAATCTTCTTCATCAATCTCCCGCTGGCAGCAGCGACGATTGCGCTCGCGCTCTTCTCGGTGCCGAACAGTCACAACGCCGAGGCGGCTGACCAGTTGGACTGGCCAGGCGCGCTGAGCGCGGCAGCGGGGCTTGCGGCGCTCACGTATGGGCTGACCGAGGCGTCCGCACATGGCTTCGCGCATCCGCTCGTGCTGTGCGCGCTCGCCGCGGGCGTGCTCGTGCTCGCCGCCTTCGTGCTGATCGAAGCGAACAGCCGTCATCCGATGATGCCGCTCGATGTATTCCATTCGCGCGATTTCACCGGCGCCAATCTCGTCACGCTGCTGCTTTACTTCGGTCTGGGCGGGGTCCTGTTCTTTCTGCCGTTCACGCTGATTCGCGCGGATGGCTATAGCGCGACCGAAGCGGGCGCGGCGCTGCTGCCGATGCCGGTCATCATCGGCCTGTTGTCGCGCTTCACCGGCGGCCTCACAGAACGCTTCGGCTCGCGGGTGCTGTTGAGCGTGGGCCCTGGCGTCGCTGGCATCGGCTTCGTGATGCTCGCGCTGCCGTTCGTACACGGCAGCTATTGGGGCGGAATTTTTCCCGCGCTCGCGGTGCTCGGGCTCGGCATGACCATCACTGTCGCACCGCTCACGACGACCGTGATGGGCTCCGTATCGGTCGACCGCGCGGGCGTCGCCTCCGGTATCAACAACGCGGTTGCACGCGTGGCGAGCCTTTTGGCGATCGCGGTGCTCGGGATTGTGTTCGTGTGGTCGCACGACGCGTCGTTGTCCAAGCGCCTCGACGCACTTCACCTACCTCGGGATGGGCGCCCGACCGGCCAGTTGCTGGAGCCGGACGCGCCAGCCGGAGCGGGCACCGACAGTGCCCGTCCGCTGCCGCCGACGCCGGTGGCGATCGCGCAAGCCGCTGCTATCGCTGACGCGCTGCGCGCCGTTGCACTGGCTTCCGCCGCATGCGCGTTCGCCGGAGCGGCGCTTGCGATCACGACCATCCGGCGCCGCAAGTGATGGAAGCGCGCACAATGTCAACGATCGTCGAACGGTTGCGGCGAGGCTCGGTATCGCGGTCGTGCCGGCGTCCCTACGCGGTATCGATGCGAACGGGGCGGTGTACAGGCAGCTCAGCGGGAAAGGGACAACAGACTCACGCTGCGCGCTCGTCCAACATCGGCAATCGGTTGACGACAGCCCTGCGCACGGCGCGCGGTTGGCGCCCGGAAATTGAGGAGGCACAATCCATGAACGCAAAACGCAAACGTATCGGCCTGCACGTCTTGCTGGCCGGTTCGTTGTCTCTGTTCGCAGCGACAGTTCAGGCGGTCGACATCAAGGTCATCAGCGATAGCCCCCTTGAGCCGGCGTTGACAAAGGTGGTCGATCTTTATCGCCAGCAGACTCATAACCAGGTCAGCCTGGTGTTCGACCCATCGCCCGCTGTAAAGAAAAGGATAGAAAACGGCGAAGCGGCCGACGTGGTTATCGTCCAGCCTGACTTTGCCGATGACCTGACGAAATCGGGCAACGTCAGTGCCGGGGACAGGCCGATAATCGCTCACGTTGGCGTCGGCCTCGGTAATCGCCAGGACTCGCCGGCGTACGACATTTCCAGTGCCGATAAACTCAAGGTCACCTTGCTCGGCGCGGACCTGATCGTGTTTAACAGCGTGAAATCCGGGCAAGCGTTTGCCGATGCTCTCGAACGGCTCGGGATTGCAGACACACTCAAACCAAAGATCGTGCGCACGACGCCCACTGGAATCTTCGGGCCCGTATTATCGGGCAAAGGCAACGATCTCGTGGCGGGGACGATACCGCTCATCGCCACGACCCCGGGCATAAAGCTGCTCGGACCTCTGCCGGGCGATCTTCAGAGCACGCTCACCTATACCGCGGTGGTCACGACTAACACCTCACAACGTGATACAGCCGAACGGTTCATCGAGTTCCTGCTTTCACCGCAGGCCAAGGAGGCTTTCGCCGCCAGCGGTGCCAGGTGAATTGACGAGTCGCCACCGCTGGCGCTCAACGAAATAGTCAGGCTGCAATCAGCAGACCGTCAACCCGCGACTCTTCTCCCACGCGCTCGAATACTCATGTCCGAATCTGGCGAGAATCACGCGGTGGTTTCCGCTAAAGTTCGAGCATGAACCTCGACCCTGACACCTGCTATCAGACATTGCTTTCGCGAGATCGCCGCTTCGATGGCTGGTTCTTCGTCGGCGTCACGTCGACGGGCATTTACTGTCGACCGGTGTGTCCCGTCCGGACGCCAAAGCGGCGGAACTGCAAATTTTTCGCTAACACGGCAGCGGCCGAGAAAGCGGGGTTTCGCCCCTGTCTGCGCTGCCGCCCAGAGTTGGCACCGGGAAATGGACTACTCGATGCGTCGGCCCGACTGGCGCAAGCGGCCGCCGCACTCATAGAAGAGGGTTTTCTGAATACCGCAAGTCTCGCAGAGCTTGCGGCACGCATTGGCATCACCGACCGGCACCTGCGCCGGATTTTCGATGCCGAATATGGCGTGTCGATGATCGACTTCGCTCAGACGCAAAGGTTGCTGTTGGCAAAGCGCCTACTGACCGATACGCGCTTGCCCGTCACCACCGTCGCATTGTCGGCAGGATTCGGGAGCGTCAGAAGGTTCAATGCGCTTTTTCTGAAGCAGTACGGTCTGAATCCACTTCGATTCCGCAAGGAGATCGACTCTCGCCCGCAGGAAACCCTCGTTTTTTCGCTTGGATACAGACCGCCGTTTTGCTGGGCCGGTGTGCTTGCGTTTTTCGCACATCGGCAGATGAACGGCGTTGAACACATTGGCGACGATATCTATAGCCGAGTCATCGAGCTAAAGCGGGGTAGTCAGAACATCGTAGGCTGGATGAGCGTAGCGCATGCGCCACAACGGTACGCGATCGATGTGACTGTTCCTACCTCCCTGACGCCGGTCATTGCACACGTTCTCGGGCGCGTCCGTCGTATGTTCGACCTTGCTGCCCGCCCTGACCTGATCGACATGCATCTGGGCGATCTGGCCGCTGAGTTACCGGGTATGCGGGTTCCTGGCAGCTTCGATGGTTTCGAGGTTGCAGTGCGCGCTATCGTCGGGCAGCAAATGTCCGTTGCAAATACACGAACGATCTTATCTCGTATCGCTGACCGTTTCGGGACGAAGATCGCAGGGCCCTTCGTCTTGACGACGACGTTTCCTTGCGCAGCGGCGTTCGCCGACATCCCGGCTACAGCACTTCAGGAAACAGGCATCACACGCACGCGGGCAGAAGCAATCATTGC
>NZ_DASXHN010000233.1:0-12465 GCF_036488505.1 Paraburkholderia sp.
ACGCAGTTTTAATTGCCACAAGCGCAATCAGGCTGCAACGGCGGCTTTCACCTGCTGAACGATCGCAGCAAAAGCGGCCTTGTCGAACACAGCCATGTCGGCCAGCACCTTGCGGTCGAGTTCGATCGAAGCCTTCTTCAGACCATTGATGAACACGCTGTACGTCATGTCGTGCTGACGCACCGCCGCGTTGATACGCGTGATCCACAGTGCGCGGAACACACGCTTCTTGTTGCGGCGATCGCGGTAGGCGTACTGGCCTGCGCGCATGACCGCCTGCTTGGCGATGCGATAGACGTTATTGCGACGGCCGCGGTACCCCTTGGCCAGCTTGATGATTTTCTTGTGACGGGCCCGCGCGGTAACCCCACGTTTTACTCGAGGCATGTTTCGCTCCTATGAGTGTCGGTTAAGGGTTAAGCGAACGGCAGCATTGCGCGTACGGAGTTCAGATCGGAATCATGAACTGCCGTGGAACCGCGCAGATGGCGTTTGTTCTTGGTGGACTTCTTGGTAAGAATGTGACGCTTGAAGGCCTGACCGCGCTTGACGGTACCGCCCGGACGCACCACGAAGCGCTTCGCAGCGCTCTTCTTGGTCTTCATCTTCGGCATGACAACTCCATTATTAGA
This sequence comes from Paraburkholderia sp., assembly GCF_036488505.1. Taxonomy (GTDB): domain Bacteria; phylum Pseudomonadota; class Gammaproteobacteria; order Burkholderiales; family Burkholderiaceae; genus Paraburkholderia. The sequence goes on from NZ_DASXHN010000233.1 coordinate 633, forward strand.
TGGAGATGGGTGTGCGGTCGGCCAGTTGGCCATTTCCCGCCCTTCGAAACCCATTCCACTTGGTATGCAGACCACCGTACTACCAGCGGCCGCTTTTCGGGACGCGCCGCGCATTACCCCTGCACGCCGTTCCGAAACCTTCCGACACTGCACCGGGCAGCCGGCACAGCATCGCTCAACCCTTTGCAACCGGACGGCGCGCCACATGACGCGCCGCTCCTCCGGCTTACTTCTTTTTCTTCGGGGCAAGCACCATGATCATCTGGCGCCCTTCCATTTTCGGCATCTGCTCGACCTGACCGACTTCGTCGAGGTCCGTGCGCAAGCGCTCGAGCATGCGCATGCCAATTTCCTGGTGCGCCATTTCGCGGCCACGGAAACGCAACGTGATTTTCGTCTTGTCGCCGTCTTCGAGGAAGCGGATGAGGTTGCGCAACTTGACGTGGTAATCACCATCGTCGGTACCCGGGCGGAATTTCACTTCCTTGACCTGGATGACCTTCTGCTTGAGCTTGGCCTCGTGCTGCTTCTTCGCTTCCTGGTACTTGAATTTGCCGTAGTCCATCAAACGGCAAACCGGCGGAACCGCCTGCGGAGCGATTTCCACCAGATCCACGTCCTGCTGTTCCGACATGCGGAACGCATCAGCGAGTTTCACGATGCCGAGCGGTTCGTTCTCGACCCCGACCAGTCGCACCTCAGGTGCAGTAATCTCACCGTTGATGCGGTGCGCAGACTTATCAGTAGCGATGTTACGTTTCCTCTAAAATTAAAAAAATGAGCCGGGCTGCCAAGTGGCTCACTTGAACGACTGCACGTCCTGGCGCAGACGCTCAATGAAGGCGTCGACAGGCATCACACCCAGATCGACACCACCACGGGCACGCACGGCTACCGTTTGGGCTTCACGCTCTTTGTCGCCGACCACCAGCAGGTACGGGATCTTTTCGAGCGTGTGCTCGCGTATTTTATAGCTAATCTTCTCGTTGCGCAAATCAGCCTCGACTCTAACCCCTTGTTTTTGCAACGATTGGGCCAGATACCGCGCATATTCCGCCTGGCTTTCCGCGATGTTCATCACGACGACCTGCACCGGCGCGAGCCATACAGGCATTGCACCAGCATGGTGCTCGATCAGAATGCCGAGGAAGCGCTCCATCGATCCGACGATTGCCCGGTGCAACATGATCGGGCGACGACGGCTGTTGTCCTCGGCGACGTATTCGGCGCCAAGACGCTCCGGCAACACCATATCCAGCTGGAGGGTACCGCACTGCCACGAGCGACCGAGCGCGTCCTTGATATGGTACTCGACCTTGGGGCCGTAGAAGGCCCCCTCTCCTGGCAACTCTTCCCACGTTACCCCGCAGGCGGTCAACGCTTCGCGCAGACCCTGCTCCGCACGGTCCCACGTGTCGTCGGTGCCGGCGCGCGCGTCTGGGCGCAGCGACAGCTTGATCTCGACATTGTCGAAGCCAAAGTCGCGATAGACGCTCATCGCGAGCGTATTGAACGCGATCGATTCGCTGATGAACTGGCTTTCAGTACAAAAAATATGCGCATCGTCCTGCACGAAGCCACGCACGCGCATCAGACCGTGCAACGCACCCGACGACTCGTTGCGGTGGCACGAACCGAACTCCGCGTAACGCAGCGGCAAATCACGATACGAGCGCAGACCGTGGTTGAACACCTGCACGTGACCCGGACAGTTCATCGGCTTGATCGCGTAGTCGCGCTTTTCCGATTCCGTCGTGAACATGTTTTCACGATAGTTCTGCCAGTGCCCGGACGCTTCCCACAGCGAGCGGTCCATGATCATCGGCGTCTTGATTTCGAGGTAGCCAGCGTCGTTCACGCGACGGCGCATGTATTGCTCGACCTGCTGCCAAAGCGTCCAGCCACGCGGATGCCAGAACACCATGCCCGGTGACTCGTCCTGCATGTGAAACAGGTCCAATTGCTTGCCGAGCTTGCGGTGATCGCGCTTTTCCGCCTCTTCGAGCATATGTAGATATGCTTCCTGGTCTTCTTTTCTGGTCCAGGCCGTGCCGTAGATACGCTGCAATTGCTCGTTCTTCGAATCGCCGCGCCAGTAAGCGCCCGCGACCTTCATCAGCTTGAAGACCTTCAACTTGCCGGTAGAGGGCACATGCGGGCCTCGGCACAGATCCGTGAAGCCGCCATGCGAGTACAGCTTGATTTCGTCGCTAGCGGGAATCGACTCGATGATCTCAGCCTTGTACTTTTCGCCGATGCTCTTGAAGTATTCGACGGCTTCGTCGCGCGACACCACACGACGCGACACCGCCTCGTCCTTCTTCGCGAGTTCCTTCATGCGATTTTCGATTTTTTCGAGATCTTCCGGCGTGAAGGGACGGCTGTACGCGAAGTCGTAATAGAAGCCATTGTCGATGACCGGTCCGATCGTGACCTGCGCTTCCGGATACAGATCCTTCACCGCATACGCGAGCAGGTGCGCTGTGGAGTGGCGGATGATATCGAGACCGTCGGCGTCTTTCTCAGTAACGATGGCCAGTGTCACGTCGCGATCGATCAACGTCGACGTATCAACCAGTTCACCGTCGATCTTGCCGCCGAGCGCGGCCTTCGCGAGGCCGGGGCCAATCGAAGCGGCCACTTCGGCGACGGTCACCGGATGTTCGTACTGTCGAACAGAACCGTCAGGCAGACGTATCGAAACCATTGCGTTCTCCGTGGTGCCGGCCGGCGGCGGCACATACAACCAGATCAAAAAGACAAAAAAAATGCGGCCCCGCTTTCGAGGGGCCGCACTCACATTTCATGCAAACTTCATCGGCAAAAGTGGTCCTCGACTAGCGTCGCTCCGAAACAGTTTCGGTCAACGTTCGCGGTGTCATAACCGTATTCGCCTTTTGCGCTCAAGGCGCTTACCGCAGTTTGCGAAACCCCGGCAAGGCCAGAATTCCATTCGTTGGTAGGCTCGATTGGACTCGAACCAACGACCCCCACCATGTCAAGGTGGTGCTCTAACCAGCTGAGCTACGAGCCTGAAGAAAACGAGATTATATGGAGCGCCCCATAGCTTGGCAAGTACTTTTATGCAGCTACTTTAACTTCCCGTGATCAGTTTGCTCACGGCAGTCCAAGCTCGCGCGCGCGCGATTCCGCGCGGGCAAATCCACCGATAAAGCGCATGCCTCAATTCTTGCGCGCCGCGCGCGTCACGCCAGTGATCTCGCCAAGCAGCGTGCAAGCGCGCTGGATCTGCGCAGAACTCGACACCTCGACGGTGAATTGCATGAACGCTGCGTTACGCCGACTCTGCGTTTTCACGCCAATCACGTTCATTTTTTCCCGCGCGAACACTTCCGAGATATCGCGCAGCAGCCCCTGCCGGTCGCTTGCCTCGATGATGAGGTCGACCGGATAGACCGATTGGCCGCGGCCGCTCATCACGTCTGCCGACCACGCCGTCTGCAGCACTCGCTCCGGCGCGCGCTCGGCCATCCGGCGGAACGTGGCGCAGTCGCTGCGGTGAATCGACATGCCCTTGCCGCGTGTCACGAAGCCGGCGATGTCATCGGGCGGCGCAGGACGGCAGCAGCGCGCGAGTTGCGTGAGCAATGCGTCGACGCCCACCACCAGCACCCCGGTCGAAGCGCCGCGCGCCACACTGGCGCCGCTGCTGCGCTTCTCGAATTTCTCCGGCGCTTCGACATCCGGCTCGGGCGGCGGGGCATCGTGCAGTGCCTGCTCGACGAGCCGTAGACTGAACTCCTCCTTGCCGACCACCGAGAAAAGATCGTCCGTCGTCTTGAAGCCAAGCCGGGTAGCCAGTTGATCGAGACTGACCGAAGTTTTGCCCTCGCGCTGCAAGGTCTTTTCGACCATCGCCCGGCCGTTCGCGATGTGCTCCTGCAGCTCAACCGCGTTGAACCACGCGCGCACCTTCTGACGCGCGCGCGAACTGTGCAAATAACCGAGCTGCGGGTTGAGCCAGTCGCGCGACGGGCCACCCTCCTTCACCGCGACGATCTCGATAGTCTGGCCGTTCTGCAGTGCCGTGTTGAGCGGCACCATCGCGCCATCGACGCGCGCGCCGCGACAACGATGCCCCAGTTCGCTGTGCAGGTGATACGCGAAATCGATCGGCGTCGCGCCGTGCGGCAATGGAATCACGCGCGCCTGCGGGGTCAACACGTAGATGTGATCGTCGTCGAGCGTCGCCTGGCGCAGTTGCTCCCAAGGCTGCGCCGCGCGCCCGTCGCCCTGCTCCCCTTCGGACACCTCGTCTTTCCACGCGAGCAATTGACGCAGCCACGCGATTTTCTCGTCGTACTTTTCGTTCGCGGTGAAGGTGCCGCCGTAACCGCGCGCGCCCGCTTCCTTGTACCGCCAATGCGCGGCGACGCCGTACTCAGCGAAGCGATGCATTTCGTGCGTGCGGATCTGGACCTCGAACGCGCGGCCGTCGTCGCCGATCACGACCGTGTGCAGCGATTTATAGCCATTCGGTTTCGGCCGCGAAATGTAGTCGTCGAACTCTTTCGGCACCGGCTGCCACAGGTTGTGCACGATGCCGAGCACGGTGTAGCAATCCTTGATGTCGGGCACGATCACGCGGAACGCGCGCACGTCGTAGAGCTCGGCGAAATCGAGCTGCTTGCCGCGCATCTTGCGCCAGATGCTGTAGATGTGCTTCGGCCGCCCGCTCACTTCCGCGCGGATATGCGCGGCGGCCAACTCCTGCTGCAGCCTGTCGATCGCCTGTGCGACATAGCTCTCGCGCTCCACGCGCTTCTCGTCGAGCAATTTGGCGATGCGCTTGTACGTGACCGGTTCTTCGAAGCGGAGCGCGAGGTCTTCGAGCTCCCACTTCAGTTGCCAGATGCCCAGACGGTTGGCGAGCGGCGCGTAAATATCGAGCGTCTCGCGCGCGACGTCGGGCGACGGCGTGACTTTCGCCGCCGCGTAGTAGCGCAGCGATTGCAGCCGCGACGCAAGGCGAATCAGCACCACGCGGATGTCCTGCGCAAACGCGAGCAGCATCTTGCGCAGCGCTTCCACCTGGGCGCGGCGCGCGGCCTGCGCATCGCGCCCGGCTTCGGGCATCGCATTTTGCGTCGCGCGCAGGCTGACGGTGCCGAGGCGCAGCAACTTGCGCACGTCGCCGACCAGTTGCGCGACTTCTTCGCCAAAGTTATCGGCGATCACCTGCTCTGGATCGCGCAGATGCGGCGTCAGCGCAAACAGCGCCGCCGCCAGCACCGCGGGCGGATCGACGTTGAGCTTGCGCATGATCGACGCGGTGCCCGCCGCGTGGTCCGCGAGCAGTTCGCCCGACGACAGCCGCACGTCACCGGCATGCTCGCGTACGAACGCCATCGCTTCCTCGAAAGAAGGATGGGGATGAGGTGCGTTCGTGACGGTTTCGGTATTCATGGTGCGACGGCTCGCCGGGCCAGGCGAATCAACGGAATTTCAACAACGGTAGTGCGTAACTGCAGGGAGCGGGGGCTTAGCCGCGCTGCGCCGCGATCGCGACGATTTCGACGAGGCACTTCGGATTCGCGAGCTTCGCTTCGACCGTGGCACGCGGTGGCGTGTCGCCCTGCGCGACCCACTCGTCCCACACCGCGTTCATACCGGCGAAATGCACCATGTCGGAAATGTAGATTTGCACCGACAGCAGAAGCGATTTATCGCTGTTCGCTTCGCCCAGCAGACGGTCGATGTGGCCGAGCACTTCGCGCGTCTGACCGGTGATGTCCTGGTCTGTGTCTTCGGCGATCTGGCCCGCGAGGTACACCGTGCCGTTGTGCACGGCCATTTCCGAGAGACGCTTGCCAACGTGATGACGAGTAACGGTCATGAAAAATCCTGAACTGGTTGATCGGTCGAGGTTTACTCCGCATGACGCTTGCCGCGAAATTCGCCGCAGACGTCAGACGGAAACCCAATATTATGACGCGTTCGCCAACGGGCCGATGAAGAACTGGCGCGCGGCCGCAATCTGATCTTCCGCGAGAAACGCCGGCGCATGTCCGACACCGGGAATCTCGATGCGCGACACAAGGCGCCCGGTCGCGACCATGTTGTCGACCGTCTCGCGCGACAGCAGATCGGAGTGCTCGCCGCGTACGACGAGCACCGGTCCCTGAAACGCAGCGAGCGAATGCCACAGTGCCGCCTCGCCGAGTTTCGCGGCTTCCTCCGTCACGGCGGCAAACGGCTGCGCGATGCGCGGGTCGTAGCGCAGCACCCAGCCGCCGTCCTGCTCGCGCAGCAGCGGCGTATTGATTCCGCGCCATTCGTCCGGCGTGAGCGGGCCAAAGCTTTGCGCGAGCTGCGCCGCGTAGTCGACGCCCTGCTGCAGCGTGTCGAAACGCACGGGCTTGCCGAGGTAATCGCCGATGCGCTTCACCGCGACCGGCTCGAGGTGCGGTCCGATGTCGTTCAGCAGCAGCTTGCGAATCGGTGTATCCGGCAGCCCGGCGAGCGCCATGCCGATCAGTCCGCCCATCGAGGTGCCGAACCAGTCGACCGTGTCGACGTCGAGCCGCGCAATCAGCGTGACCATGTCGGCGACATATTGCGGCACGCCGTACAGGTTGGGGTTCGCAAGCCACGACGACAAGCCCCGCCCGACCACGTCCGGACAAACCACGCGGTAGGTATCGGTGAAGGCGGCGGCGAGGCGGTCGAAATCGCGCCCGGAGCGCGTCAAGCCGTGCACGCACAGCAACACGCGTGGATTGCCGGGGTCGCCCCATTCGGTGTACGCGACGCGATGCAGCCCGCCCGCGCTCGCGCACTGCACATAGCGTTGACGCGGCGCAGGCTGGCCTGCGGGGGAAGCGGAGATCGTTGCGGTCATTTGGGTTCCTCGCAAAAGCGCTGCGTATCCGGCCCCGTTGCGGACGCCAGAACAGAGGCCTCAATTGAAGGCTCTGCAAAAGCCAGAATCGTCACACGTGTTATCTGCGATCGATTGTAAACTGCTTCGCCGGGCGGCAAGGATCGGCCAGAAGGCATAGGGCGCTCCTGTCGAACCGCCGCGGATCTGGCGCCGCCACGCATAAAACAAAGCGGGCGAGACTCTCGTCTCGCCCGCCCCGAAACCACATGGCCACCGCCCCCCTCATATCGGCCGGGGCCGGGGCGCAACATCCGCTGTCAACTCACCGCGCTGACATCGAGCGGCGCGCCAGTCTTCGCCTTGATTTCGTCGACGCTCACGCCCGGCGCGAGTTCGGTGACCTTCAGGCCATCCTCGGTCACCTCGATCACACCGAGGTCGGTAATGATTTCGTCGACCACGCCGACGCCCGTCAGCGGCAGCGTGCATTCGTCGAGGATCTTGTGCTGGTCGCCTTTCGCGACGTGTTCCATCAGCACGACCACGCGCTTGACGCCCGCGACCAGATCCATCGCGCCGCCCATGCCCTTGATCATCTTGCCCGGAATCATCCAGTTCGCGAGGTCGCCCTTCTTGCTGATCTGCATCGCGCCGAGAATCGCGAGATTGATGTGGCCGCCGCGGATCATCGCGAACGAGTCCGCCGACGAAAAGATCGACGAGCCCGGCAGCGTCGTCACTGTCTGCTTGCCGGCGTTGATCAGGTCGGCATCCACTTCGTCCTCGGTCGGCGACGGGCCGATCCCGAGCAGGCCGTTTTCCGATTGCAGCCACACTTCGACCCCCGGCGGCACGTGGTTCGCGACCAGCGTCGGCAGGCCGATGCCAAGGTTCACGTAAAAGCCGTCCTGCAGTTCCTTCGCCGCGCGCGCGGCCATTTCGTCACGAGTCCATGCCATGATCAGTCTCCTTTCGCGCGGACGATGCGTTGTTCGATGCGTTTTTCCGGATGCGCATTCAGCACCAGGCGCTGAACGAAGATGCCGGGGGTGTGGATCGCGTCCGGATCGAGCTCGCCCACTTCGACGATTTCTTCGACTTCCGCGACGGTGATACGCCCGGCCATCGCGCACATCGGGTTGAAATTGCGCGCGGTACGGCGATAGATCAGGTTGCCCGACTTGTCGGCCTTCCATGCCTTGACGAGCGCGACGTCGGCGGTCAGCGAGTGTTCGAGCACGTAGTGGTTCTCGCCGAACTGGCGGGTTTCCTTGCCTTCGGCGATCAGCGTGCCGTAGCCGGTGTTGGTGAAAAACGCCGGGATGCCCGAACCGCCCGCGCGCAGCTTCTCGGCGAGCGTGCCTTGCGGCGTGAATTCGAGTTCGAGTTCGCCGGCCAGATACTGGCGCTCGAACTCCTTGTTCTCGCCGACGTACGACGAGATCATCTTCCTGATCTGACGTGTCTCCAGCAGCAGCCCAAGGCCGAAACCGTCGACGCCCGCATTGTTGCTGATGCAGGTGATGCCCCGCACGTTCGAATCGCGCAGCGCCGCGATCAGCGCCTCGGGAATGCCACATAGCCCGAAGCCGCCGACGGCGAACGTCTGGCCGTCCTTGACGATGTCCTTCAGCGCCTCGGCGGCGCCTGGATAGACCTTGTTCATTCGTATGTCCCTTCCTCTATGGAAACCCGAAACCGGATTATTGCGGCTGACATCGCATAAGGCAGCTTCGCTGCGCCGCGTGATGCCGCCATGTCATTCTAGCCATCCGCGGCCGGGCGTACCGTGATCGATGCCGCCCCACGCGCTTGTCGCGCGCGATGGTATGCGCCGCCGCTTTGTCGTCTGCCCGAAAGAGTACGCTGGGCGCGCCATGCGGCACAATACGCAAAAATACATAAGTAATTGCCGCCAGCCCATGCCCGCTCTGGATTACCGCACCGCGTTCCACCTCGCTCCGATCGGACTCGTGCTGTCGCGAGAGCGCATTATCGAAGACTGCAACGATCAGCTCGCGTCGATTTTCGGCTGCCCGCGCGACGCGCTCATCGGCCAGTCGTTCCAGGTGCTGTACCCGTCGGAGGATGAATTCGAGCGGATCGGCGCGCGCATTCCGCCGATCATGACCGCGCGCGGCACCTACGCGGATGACCGCATCATGAAGCGCGCGAACGGCGAGCTGTTCTGGTGTCACGTGACAGGCCGCGCGCAGCAGCGCTCCGACCCGCATGCGGCGGGCGTCTGGACCTTCGAAGATCTGAGCGCGACCCGGCGCGTCGCGGTGGAACTCACGCCGCGCGAACGCGAAATCGCCGCGCAACTGGTGACTGGCAAGACCAGCAAACAGATCGGCCGCGTGCTCGATATCAGCTCGCGCACGGTCGACGTATATCGCGCTCGGCTGATGCGCAAATACGATACGGGGAATGCGACCGAGCTGCTACAGCGGCTGCTCGGAAGTTGACGGAGATGGAAGGCCCGCGCCGCCCGGGCTGCGGGGCCTGCCCACGCCTGTCGTCAGGCCGCCTTGACGAGCGCTGCGCGCTCGATCGTCGCGCGCAGCGAATCGGGCACCGGCACCGATTTCCCGGCCGCGTAATCGATCCACACGCAGCGTGCGGCGCCGCGCGCGTAGAGCGTGTGCGGATCGTCCGCGCGCAGCAGGGTGAACGCGGTGTCGAAGCTGCTGCGCCCCGGTGTCGCCACCGACATACGGCCGATCACGTCGCCCGGATAGTGAAGCTGTTTCAGAAAGTCCATCGACGCATTGACGATCACCGGCCCCTGCCCGTCAGCGTTGCCGCCGACAAAGCCCAATTGCTCGAACCAGGAAATCCGCACCTGCTCCATGTAGCGGAAATAAACCGTGTTGTTGACATGGCCGAATGCGTCCATGTCGCCCCAGCGGATCGGCATCGTCATCTCGAAAACTGCGTGAAAATCGTTCATTCAGTGCTTCCGTTCGTGCTTGCTTTAAAACGTTGATACCTTGGCGCCTTGATGCCTTGATGCCTCGAAACGTCGAGGCGGCTCGCGGTCGCGGGCTCAGGCAAGTCCGAAGCCGTCGTCGGCGACGATCACCGAGCCGTTGATGAACTGCGATTCGTCCGCTGCCAGCAGCAGGAGCAGCCCGTCCAGGTCTTCCGGCTTGCCGACGCGATGACGCGGCAGCAGCGACACGAGCTTTTGCCCCTGTTCGGTCGACCAATGATGATGGTTGATCTCGGTATCGATATAGCCAGGGCAGATCGCGTTCACGTTGATGCCGTGGCGGCCCCATTCGAGCGCCATCGCCTTCGTCATGTGAACGACCGCGGCCTTGCTCATCGAATAAAGGCCGATCTGCGGCAGCACCCGCAAGCCTGCCATCGACGCGATGTTGATGATCCGGTACGACGGCTTCTGCGCATTGTTGCCGCGCATGATCATGCGCTTGGCGACTTCCTGAGCGACGAAAAACGCGCCGCGTGTGTTCGTGTCGAACACGTATTCGAAGTCCGCGGGGGTCACTTCGGACAGTTTCTGCGTGGTCGACACGCCCGAATTGTTGACCAGAATATCGATCGTACCCGCCTCGGTTTCCGCGTGCGCGACCGCCGACTTGATGCTCTGGTAGTCGGTTACGTCGAGCGACACCACGTGCGCGGCGCCGCCGGACGCCTCGATCTCCGCGCGCAGCTCCTTGAGCCGCTCGGTGCGCCGGCTGGCCAGCACGACCTTTGCGCCGGCCTGCGACAGCACCTGGGCGAAGCGCTTGCCCAACCCGCTCGAGGCGCCGGTGATCAGCGCGACCTTGCCTTCCAGATTGATCGAACGGCCCATTGTCGTTCCTTGTTCGGTTGTGTAGTGACCACTGCGGTTGACGAAGTGCGGCAGGACCGGCACCGCGGGTCCACACCACATCACTAAATAGTACGGTCGTGCTAATCTTTGCCTGTCTGGTTGCAGTGCAGGAGTCGTTCGCCCACAATACGAACCCGAAAAAAGCATTCTAACGGTAAGAGGAGCACCAATGACCCCCGCAAGTCTCATTGAGCAATACGGCCCGCGCGAGTCGATGGAGTACGACGTCGTAATCGTCGGCGGCGGCCCTGCTGGCCTGTCGGCGGCGATCCGCCTGAAGCAGCGCGCTGCTGAAAAAGGCGTCGAACTTGGCGTCTGCGTGCTGGAAAAAGGCTCTGAGATTGGGGCTCACATTCTGTCGGGCGCGGTGATGGACCCGCGTGCTCTCACCGAACTGATTCCGGACTGGAAGGAAAAAGGCGCGCCGCTCACGGTCGAGGTGACCGAAGACCGCTTCCTGTTCCTGTCGGAGACCGGCGCGAAAAGCGTGCCGGCCTGGGCTTTGCCGGACAACTTCAAGAATCACGGCAACTACGTGATCAGCCTCGCCAACGTGACGCGCTGGCTGGGCCAGCAGGCCGAAGCGCTCGGCGTGGAGATATTCCCTGGCTTCCCGGCGGCCGAAGTGCTGTACAACGGCGACGGCTCCGTCAAAGGCGTCGCGACCGGCAATCTCGGGATCGGCAAAGACGGCGAGCCGACCGAGAACTTCCAGCTCGGCATGGAACTGCATGCGAAATACACGCTGTTTTGCGAAGGCGCGCGCGGCCATCTCGGCCGTCAGCTGAACGACAGGTTCAAGCTGCGCGACGGCGCCGATCCCCAGGTTTACGGCCTCGGCATCAAGGAGCTGTGGGAGATCGATCCTTCGAAGCACAAGCCGGGGCTGGTGATGCACACGGCCGGCTGGCCGCTCGAAAACGACACGTATGGCGGCTCGTTCCTCTATCACATGGATAACAATCAGGTGGTGGTGGGCTTTGTCGTCGGTCTTGGTTATTCGAATCCGTATCTGTCGCCGTTCGAGGAATTCCAGCGCTACAAGACACATCCGGCGATCCGCGCTGTGCTCGAAGGCGGCAAGCGTGTGTCGTATGGCGCGCGTGCGATTACCGCGGGCGGTCTGATGTCACTGCCGAAGC
>NZ_DASXHN010000274.1:0-2144 GCF_036488505.1 Paraburkholderia sp.
GCTCGGCGACGAACGCGGCCACGTTCCCCGCGACCACCCAGCGCACGCCTGCCTCGACGTCGAGCGCATGCCCGTGTGCGAGCAACGCAGCGTCGGCGTCCCCCAGCACGCACGCGTGAAGCATCGACTCGGGCATCAGCACGGGTCCGTCGGAACTTCCTTCGCGCATGGCGTCCATTGAATCAGCGTTATTGTTCGCGTTTCAGATAGTCGGCAGCGCGATGCACTGCCTTCATGATTTCAATGTGCGTGCCGCAACGGCACAGGTTGAAGCGCAGCGCCTCGCGGATATCGTCGTCGTCAGGTGCAGGATTGCGATCGAGCAGCGCCTTCGTGCTCATGATCATGCCGTTGAGACAGTAGCCGCATTGCGCCGCTTGTTCGTCGATAAAAGCCCGCTGGACAGGATGCAGCGCGTCCAGCGTTCCAAGTCCTTCCAGCGTAAGCGTCTCGCGCCCGAGCGCCGCCGCAACCGGCACGACGCACGAACGCGCGGGACCGCCATCCAGCAGCACCGTGCACGCTCCGCACTGACCCAGGCCGCAGCCGTATTTCGGCCCGTTCAGCTCGAAGTCGTTGCGTAACACGTATAGCAAGGGGGTGTCGCGGGTCACGCCCGTGACCGTGCGGGTGCTGCCGTTGACGGTCAGCGTCAACGGTTCGCAAGTCGGTGCTGCGGATGCGGACACGCTCATTTTCAAGTCGTCGAATCAAGACCGCACAAGGCAATCATCCAGGCACTGCCGCGTGTGATCGGGTCGAAATATCAGGCCGTAGCTGCCGAAGCCTGCCTGGCCGACGGCGACTTCAGCGGCTCGTTGAATACGTCGTAAGCGAACACCCACGCCGGATCTTCGTTGGTGCGCAGCCACGTGTTGTTGTGCGAGACCAGTTGCACCTTCGAAGCACGCTCGGCGCGGTTCGCTTCGTACAGCGCGAACGCGTTGGCGTAATCGTTCGCGCCGACCTCGTCCAGGCAACGCGTCAGCATGGCTGCATCTTCAATCGCCATGGCCGCGCCCTGCGCCATGTGCGGCTTCATCGGATGACACGCGTCGCCGAGCAGGACCAGGCGGCCGCGGCTCCACAACGGCAGCGGATCGCGCTCCAGCAACGGCCACTTCGTGACTTCGGGCGTGGCGTCGATCAGCTTCTGCACCGACGGATGATAGCCCGCGAACGCCTCGCGCATCTCGTCGCGGCTGCTCGGCGCCACCGACTGCCCGGCCGGCCACTCAGCCTGCGGAACGCCGGTCACGTAGTAGATTTCATCGCGCCTGGCGCTCACGTAATACACCATCATGTGGCGGTCTTCCGACCACCACTTTACACACAGATCGAAAGGATCGGCGCCAAGCCGCGACGCGGCAAACACCGCGCGATGCGCAACATAACCCGTGTAGCGCGGCGGTTGCGCACCAAGCAAATGGTCGCGGATCTTCGAGTTCACGCCGTCCGCGCCGATCACGATATCCGCGGTCTCGACGCTGCCGTCGGCAAACGTCAGGCGCGCTTCGTGGTCGAGCTCTTCAATCCCGCTCAGGCACTTGTTGAACTCGATCGTGCCGGGCGCGACCGCTTCGGTCATCAGCGCATGGAAGTCCCCACGATGCACGGTCAGATACGACGCGCCATATTCTTTCAAGGCGAAATCCCCGAGCGGAATCTGCGCGATGGCTTCGCCCGTTTTCCAGTCGCGGCTATACCAGTAGTCCGGGTGCGAGCCCATGACATTCAGTGCGTCTTCGCAGTCCATGCGGCGCATGATCTTCATGACGTTGGGCCCAAGGTGAATCCCCGCTCCGAGACGCGAAAACGCGGGCGCCTGCTCATATAGACGAACCGGATAACCGGCGCGCTGCATCAGCGCCGCCGCTGCCGTTCCTCCAAGGCCCGCGCCAACGATCGCGATACGGGGTTTGCTCATGATGATCTCCCCATGTCTGGCGCTCGCCGAACATCATTCAGCCGAGCCTGTTAAATGAATCCATATCGAGTGTACACATTGCATTTTTGCAGGTAAAGGAAATTTGGTAATGCACCAATATAGTTGGGGTAATCCCTTACATAAGGCGAAATTTGAGGGTTTTCACCAAACCAAAGCACGCATGCACCAGTAAAAAACATCGGTGGCTATCTTGTCA
>NZ_DASXHN010000279.1:0-50339 GCF_036488505.1 Paraburkholderia sp.
GAAGCCGTTACCCATCACCATCGTGAACAGCGCCATGCCGATGCAGTACACGGCCACCGCGACGAAGCGGTAATCGAGGCTGATATACGACGTGGTCACGTGCGCGACCGCCTTGCCGACACCCGCGTCGGAGGACACGAGCCCGAGCATGCCGAGCATCTGTGGCAACACCGCCGCCCACGACAGCGCATCGACGAGGCGGCGAGCTTCCTTCATCGACTGCCCGACCGTGTCGCGCGTGATCACGCAGGCGACCGCCAACGCGATCACGCAGCCGATACCGAAGCCGATCAGCGTGACGTTGGCCTTCTCGATCAGCGGCACGCCGCCGAACACGAGGTGGCTCGCCGTGAGCGTGATGATCACGGTGACGACGGGAATCGTCAGCGCGGGCACGAACAGCTTGTTGCGCAGACGCACGGCGCTCGCCTTGCGCGCCTCGAGCGATAGCGTCCTCGCCTTGCCCGCGGTCACGCCGCCGAAGCCCGCGATCACCGCCATCACGATCACCGCGACGCCGACCACCGCGGGCGGCAGACGGTCGCCGATCAGAAAGATCAACGCGTAGAGGATCCAGAAACCGCCCGCGGTCAGCCGGCGCGGATGCTCGCGATCGGTGACGATCATCCCGCCGACGATCAGCAGCACCACGCCGAGCAGCCAGAACAGATAGTTGATCGTGAAAGTCATGCTTCGTCTCCGGTGGCGCGTCGCGCTTGCGGCTGATCGGGCGATGACGCCGGCGTCGGCGTCGGCGACTGCGTCCGCGCCGTGGCATTGCCGCGCAGTTCGCGTTCGAGCTTGCGATCGAGCAGCCAGAGCCGGAAGCCATGCACGATGAACGCGCTGACCGCGGTCGGAATGCCCCACACCGCAACGTGAATCGGTTCGACCACGATGCCGGCTTCTTTCAGGAAGGTCGTCATCAGCACGATCGCGCCGAACGCGACGAACACGTCCTCGCCGAAGAACAGGCCGACGTTGTCGGTCGCCGCCGCAAACGCGCGCAGCCGGAAGCGCACGGCGTCGCTGAGCTTGCCGAAGCGGTTTTCGGCCGCGCCCTCGGTCATCGGCGCGATCAGCGGACGCACCATCTGCGGATGGCCACCGAGCCCGGTCAGACCGACCGCGGCGGTCAGTTCGCGCACCAGCAGATAGACGATCAGCAGACGCCCGGCGGTGGCCGCCTTGATGCTGCTGATCCATGCCTGCGCGCGCTCGCGCAGGCCGTGCCGCTCCAGCAGGCCGATCACGGCGAGCGGCAGCAGAATGATCAGCGGGATATTGCGCGTCTTGATGAAGCCGGTGCCGATCAGCGCGAGGATCTTTTCAGGCGGGAAATGCGCGGCGACTCCGGTGATGATCGCGGCGACGGCCACGATCAGCATCGGATTGAACCGCAATAGAAAGCCGGCGATGATGACGGCCACACCGATGAGTGGCCATAAACTGACGGTGGTCTGCATCAGGACTCTCCAAACGGGGCTTGTTAGCCTCAGGTTTTAACTTCGCCGCGAATGGCGGCTGACGTGAACCGGCGCGCGGTTGGCGCGCCGGCTTGTTATCACGGCTCTGCGGCCGCGTTGGCTGATACTGCTTTTATCCGCACCTTTAAAGCGCGGGTTCTCGGGATGCCGCGAGAGATTTCAAGCCCGTGCGGAACTCGCCGCGTGCACGTCGATGCCGGCCGCTTCGAGCGCACCGCGAATGCGTCGCGCGAACGCGAGCGCATGCGGGCCGTCGCCATGCAGGCAGATGGTCTGCGCGTTCAGCGGCACCCACTGGCCATCGATCGCGCGCACGCGTTGCTCGCGGATCATCGCGAGCGTGCGTTCGAGTACTTCGTCTTCGTCGTCGAGCAGCGCGCCTGGCTGGCTGCGCGGCACGAGCGAGCCGTCGGCGCGATAACCGCGATCGGCGAATACTTCCTCGATCGCGGTCAGGCCCGCGTTGCGCGCGGCGCTCACGAGCCCGCTGCCGGCGAGCGCGAACACGACGACCGACGGATCGAAGTCGTGCACCGCCGACACGATCGCGTCCGCAATCGTGCTGTCGCGCGCGGCCTGGTTGTACAGCGCGCCATGCGGCTTGACGTGCGCGATGCGGCCGCCCTCGGCCTGCGCGATCGCCGACAGCGCGCCGAGCTGGTAGAGCACGCCCGCGTAGATTTCGCCGGCCGGCAAATCCATTTCCTTACGGCCGAAATTGTCGGGATCGTTAAAGCTCGGATGCGCGCCGATCGCGACGCCTTTGCGCACCGCCCAGCGCACGCAGTCGCGCATCACGTTGGCGCCGCCCGCGTGCCAGCCGCACGCGATATTGGCGGAACTGACGAGGTCGAGCAGCGCTTCGTCGGAACCACAGCCTTCGCCGAGGTCGGCGTTCAGATCGATTTCCATGGAGATTCCTCTACTTGGTGTTAGAGCGTCACGAGCGTCGACTGACGCGCGCAGCGCTCCTCATGCATTGCGATCGCGGCATCGATCTGCCGCAGATACACACGTTCTTCCAGCAAAGCCTGGCGCGCCTCGTAGGGCGTCGCCGGGATGAAACGGACGGCCGCGTTCAGGCGCACCTGCGCGAGCTTCCATAGATCCGCCTGGATCACCGCGCCGATCTTCGGATAGCCGCCGGTGGTCTGCGCGTCGCTCATCAGCACGATCGGCTGGCCGTTCGGCGGCACCTGGATCGTGCCCGGCAATACCGCGTGCGACAGCAGATCGGCCTTGTGCGTGCGTTGAAGCTCCGTGCCGGCGAGGCGGTAGCCCATCCGGTTGCTGTTCGGCGTGACGAGCCACTCGTCGGACCAGAACGACTGCTGCGCGGCTTCGGTGAAGGTGTCGTATTCGGGCCCGCGCAGCACCCGGATCGGCACCGCCCACGGCACCCCCGCCGGATGACGGCCGCGCCGCAACGGCTCGTGCACCAGCACGAACTTGCACCAGGCGGGCGCCTTCACGCCGAATTCCGGCGCCTCGGGCGTGAAGCCGAGATGGCCGCGCTGCGGCGGCGCGCCGACCGGCAGGCGATCGCCGTCGACCAGCGCGCGGCCGCCGAGTCCGCCGAAATGGCCGGCGAGGTCCGTGCTGCGAGAGCCGAGCATCGGCAGCACGTCGATGCCGCCGGCGACGCACACGTAGCCGCGCATGCCGCGCTTCGCTGCATTCAGCACCAGTTCCTGGCCGGCTTGCACCGGCAGGCTCCACCATGAATAGACCGGCTTGCCGTCGAGTGTCGCGCCGAATTCGGTGCCGGTGATCGCGACGCGCGTCGCGCGCAGAAAGCGCAGCACGGTCGGACCAAAGGTGATTTCGAGACCGGCCGCGTCGGGCCGGTTGCCCACCAGCCGGTTGCCGACTTCGAGCGACAGGCGATCGAGCGCGCCGCCCATCGCGACGCCGAGATGCCGGTAGCCGTGCCGGCCGAGGTCCTGGATCGTAGTCAGAAGACCCGCGCGGATCACGTCGATCATGAGTGGATCCCCGCGATCGTGAAGCGCACCCGGTCGCCCGGTTGCAGTAGCGTGGGCGGCCGGCGCGCCGGATCGAACAGCGGCACCTCGGCGCGGCCGATCAGTTGCCAGCCACCCGGCGACACTGCCGGATAGATGCCGGTCTGCTCACCGCCGATGCCGACCGAACCGGCCGGCACCTCGAGCCGCGGCGACGCGCGGCGCGGCGTGTGCAACACGGCTTCCAGCCCGCCCATATACGCGAAGCCCGGCTGGAAGCCGAGGAAGAACACCACGTAGTCGCCGTTCGCATGACGCTCGACGACCTCGCGCGTAGTGAGGCCCGTGTGGTCGGCGACCGCCTGCAGATCGGGGCCGAACTCGCCGCCGTACTGCACGGGAATCTGCACCTCGCGGCTCGGAGCGTCGATGCTGGCCGCCGCGTTCCACACCGCGAGCAGTTGCGCGGCGAGCGCGTCGGCGTCGGCTTCGAGCGGATCGAGCACGAGCGTCAGATTGTTCATGCCGGGCACCACCTCGAGCACGTGCGGCCAGTCGCGCGCGGCTTGCGCCGCGGCCCACACGCGCCGCTGGCATTCCAGCGTGGCGGGCGGCGGCGCTTCGCAGACGAGCGCGGCATCGCCGAGCGGAAAAATGCGGGGTTGATTCATAGCTGGACGGCCCTGGTCGAGTCGGAAGGAGAGGCGGACAGCGCGACGTATTGGCCCACGGACGGTACCGGATCGGCAACGATAGAGAGCATGCATTATCAATAAAACGTCGACAATTTATCAATAAGAGTTTTACCTCAGCTCGCCGGGAAAAGCCGGTCGTCGTACACTTTCGACACTTTTCCACCTATTGCCGGAACCCCCCCGTATGGCGCGCCACCCCACCAAGATCGTCTCGTCGGAACATCTCGTCTCGCCGACCAGCGCGGAGCTGTCCGAGCTCGAATACGCGCTGATCATGGCGGGCAATGCGTTCAACCGCTGGATGGTACGCTGCATGTCGGCGGCCGGCGACAAGGACATGACGGCTATCGAGGTGTCGCTGCTGCATCACGTGAGCCACCGCGAGCGCCGCAAAAAGCTAGCCGATATCTGCTTCGTGCTGAACATCGAGGACACGCACGTGGCGACCTACGCGCTGAAGAAGCTGGTAGCTAGAGGGTATGTAAAAAGCGAAAAGACCGGCAAGGAAGTGTTCTTTTCCGCGACCGACGCGGGCCGCGAGCTGTGTCTTAAATACCGCGAGGTGCGCGAGAGCTGCCTGATTATGACGCTCAAGGAAAGCGGGCTCACCAATGAGCAGATCGGCGAGGCCGCGCAGTTGATGCGCAACGCGTCCGGGTTGTACGACACGGCGGCGCGCGCGGCCGCATC
Organism: Paraburkholderia sp.; assembly: GCF_036488505.1. Lineage (GTDB taxonomy): Bacteria > Pseudomonadota > Gammaproteobacteria > Burkholderiales > Burkholderiaceae > Paraburkholderia. The sequence continues at coordinate 4,837 of NZ_DASXHN010000279.1, forward strand.
GTTGTGATCGTTGGGATTGTGATCAGCGTGATATCGGCGCGATCTCACGATGAATGGCCGGCGCGTGTGACACACGCCGCGCGCTTCACCTTCAGTCCGGCAGCGCCGGATGAAACCCCGCCTCGGTAACGATCAGATCCAACGGAATATCGTGCGCCTCGCGCTCCAGCGCCCGGATGCGGCATGCCTCATACGCGATGCCGACCGTAATCGGCTTTTTCGCCGCTGGCCACGCAGCCAGCGTGCGGTCGTAGTACCCGCCGCCGTAGCCCAGGCGATAGCCGTCATCGTCGAAACCGACGCAGGGCACCAACAGCAGTTCAGGCAGCACGACGCGCCCGGACGTCGGCTCGGCAATCTTGTGATGACCGGTCTTCATCGACGTTTCGGGTGTCCACGCGTGAAACTCCAGTGGTGTGCCGCGCTCCTTGATGATCGGCAAACTCGCCTCGTGACGCGCATCGGCCGCGAGCCAGATCGCGATCGCGCCGCGCGCGTCGTACTCGCCCGCGAGCGGCCAGTAGAACCCCACGCTAGCCATCGCGAAATGCTTGAGCGCATCGAGTACCCGACGCCCGAGCGCGGCATTGCTGGCCGGCTCAGAAGCCGCTTGCAGCCTCGCTTCCAGTAGTCTCTGGCGCAACGCCTTTTTAGTTATTGGGACAGGGTTGCATGCTATGCTTGGGTCCAATTCGCGCTCCAGAAACAACGATGTCAAAACGCCTTTTTCGAGTATATCGCGCGGTCGGTATGGCGCTGGCCGCAGCGGCGCTCGTCGCGTGCAGCACTGCCTCGGCCGTCAAGCCTCTTCCTCTCTCGCAACTCACCAACGACGATCAAATCTTCGTCCAGCTTCGCGAAGCCGCGCGTAGCAACGACGCCGCGCGCGCGGCACAGCTCGCGAGCATGATCCCGAACTATCCGGCGCCGTCGTATCTGGAGTACTTCCAGATCAAGCCGCAACTGTTCGATTCGGGCGGCCATGCGCGGGTCGACGCGCCCGACGCGCCGGTGCTCGCATTCCTGCAGAAGTACGACGGCCAGGCGATCGCCGATCGTCTGCGCAACGACTACCTGACCGTGCTCGGCACGCGTCATGACTGGCGCAACTTCGACCAGCAGTACGCCAAGTTCGTGCTCAACGACGACACCCAGGTCAAGTGCTATGCGCTCGAATCGCGCGCGTCGCGCGGCGAGAACGTCGCCGATGCAGCGCGCGCGCTGCTCGTCGAGCCGAGATGGTACGGCGACGGCTGCGTGGATCTGATCACCGTGCTCGGCGCGAACCGTCAGTTCAGCAGCGACGATATCTGGCAGCAGATCCGTCTCGCGTACGAACAGAACTACACGAGCACCGGCAGCAAGCTCGTCGACGCGCTTGGCGATCAGGCGCCCGATCCGGTGCTGTTCGGCCAGGCGGTGAATACGCCGCCGCTGCTGCTCGCACGCGGCGTCGGTGCCGATGCGCAATCGCATCAACTGGCGCTGCTGGCGATCACGCGGATGGCGCGCAACGATCCGGCGATGGCGGCGGCCACGTTCGCATCGGTCGCGCCGTCGCTGAATTCGCCCGAGCGCGCGATCGGCTGGGGCACGATCGGCTATCAGGCGGCGCTCAAGCAGGTGCCCGGCGCGGTCGACTGGTTCCGGCTGTCGGCGAACGCGCCGTTGTCGAACTCCGCGTATGAATGGCGCACTCGCAGCGCGCTGCTCGCCGGCGACTGGAACATGGTGCGCTGGTCGATCGAGCAGATGCCCGAAGCGCTGCGCAAGCAGCCGTCGTGGGTGTACTGGCATGGGCGCGCGCTGAAGCAGGCGGGCGACACCGCAATGGCCAGCCAGGAATTCGAATCGATTGCACAGAACTTCAATTTCTACGGCCAGCTCGCGGCGGAAGAACTCGGCCAGAAGATCACCGTGCCGCCCAAGACGACGGTCACCGACGCCGAAGTCCAGCAGGCCGCCAACACGCCCGGTTTCGAACTCGCGCAGCGCTTTTACGCGCTGAACCTGCGGCTCGAAGGAAATCGCGAATGGAACTGGCCGTTGCGCAGCATGACCGACCGGCAACTGCTCGCCGCCGCCGAATACGCGCGCCGCATCCAGTTGTACGACCGCACGGTCAACACCGCAGATCGCACGAAGACCGAGCACGATTTTTCGCTGCGCTATTTGTCGCCGTTCCGCGATATCGTCGAGCGCGACGCGCAGTCGAGCGGGCTCGACGTCGAATGGGCTTACGGGCTGATTCGCCAGGAGTCGCGTTTCATCATCAACGCACGCTCTGAAGTCGGCGCCGGTGGGTTGATGCAACTGATGCCGGCCACCGCGCAATTGGTCGCGAAAAAGATCGGCCTCGGGCCGGTATCGCGCGAGCAGATGAACGACATCAACACCAATATCCTGCTCGGCACCAACTACCTGGCGATGATCTACAATCAGTTCGATGCGTCCGCCGTGCTGGCCACCGCTGGCTATAACGCGGGCCCGGGCCGTCCGCGCAACTGGCGGCAGTCGCTGCAACACCCGGTCGAAGGCGCGATCTTCGCCGAGGCGATCCCGTTCCAGGAAACTCGCGACTACGTCAAGAATGTGTTGTCCAACACGGTCTACTACGCGGCATTGTTCGAAGGCCGTCCGCAATCGCTGAAGGCGCGTCTGGGTTACATCGCACCGTAAGCGCCGTGTCGCCGTGATCGCGGGATCTTGGTCCCGCGGCCACGGCGCGCCACGCCAGCTGTTGCCGCGGCTTCCATCAGGGAGTCGAAAATGCGACATCAAGCCATTGCGATCATCGGCGGCTCCGGCTTTATCGGCAGCTATCTCGTCAACGCGCTCGTCGAACTGGGCAAGGACGTGCGCATCGCCACCCGGCGCCGCTACAACGCGCGTCATCTCACGATGCTGCCGATCGATGTGGTCGAAACCGATGTGTTCGATCCGGTCCAGCTCGCGCGCTTCGTCGAAGACGCTGATTGCGTGATCAACCTAGTGGGCATCCTGAACGGCAAACGCGGCAAGCCGTATGGCGAGACGTACGCGCATGCGCATGTCGAACTGCCGACGCGCATCGTCGCCGCGTGCGAAGGCAAGGGCGTGCATCGGCTGATTCATCTGAGCGCGCTCGGCGCCGCGCCCAATGGTCCGAGTATGTACGCGCGGTCGAAGGGCGACGGCGAGAAGGCCGTGCATGCGGCGAGCCTCGCGTGGACGATCTTCCGCCCGTCCGTCGTATTCGGTCCGGCCGACGACTTCCTCAACAAGTTCGCGTTCCTGCAGCGCGTATTTCCGGCCATTCCGCTCGCGATGCCGGATGCGCAGTTCCAGCCGGTCTATGTCGGCGACGTCGCCAAGGCGATCGTCAACGTGCTCGACCTCGACGCCGCCAGCGGCCGCACCTATGAACTCGGCGGACCGACCGTCTACACGCTCGAAGACCTCGTCACGTATTGCGGCGATGTGATCGGCCGGCATGCGCGCATCATCCGTCTGCCGGAAGCGCTTGCGCGCCTGCAGGCACTCAGCTTCGAAATGGCGCCGGGCGAACCGGTGATCTCGCGCGACAATCTCGATTCGATGAAGGTGCCGAACGTGCTGAGCGGGCCGCTCGCGCCCGAACTCGGACTGGAGCCGACCAGCATCGAGGCGATCGCGCCGACCTATCTGACCGGCGCGTCCAGGGGTTCGCGGCTCGACACGTTCCGCGCGAGCGCCGGGCGCTGAAGCTTTTTTCTTCTTCCTTCTTTCTTAGAACGCATGAAGCTGCTTATTGGTGACAAGAACTACTCGTCATGGTCGATGCGCCCATGGTTGTTGCTTACGCATTTCGGCATCCCGTTCGAAGAGGTGTTGATCTGGCTGAACCAACCGGACACCAATGCATCGGTGCGCGCACTTGCGCCGCGCGGTCCGGGCAAGGTCCCCTGCCTGATCGATGACACCGGGCAGGCGATCTGGGATTCGCTCGCGATCGCCGAAACGCTCGCCGAGCGCTTTGCGCAGCACGCACTGTGGCCGCGCGACGCGGCGGCGCGTGCGCACGCGCGCTGCATCAGCGCGGAGATGCATTCGGGCTTCAGCGAGCTGCGCACGAACATGTGGATGAATATCCGCGCGTCATTCGCTGGCAAAAATGCGACGCCGGGTGTGCTCGCCGATATCGCGCGGATCGAGGCGATCTGGGCTGAGTGCCTCGCCGCCCACGGCGGCCCGTTCCTGTTCGGCGAATTCAGCATTGCCGACGCGATGTACGCGCCGGTCGCGATGCGCTTCAACACCTGGAAGCCGGCGTTGTCCGCAACTTCCGCCGCATACGTCGAGCGGCTTACCGCGTTACCCGCGGTCAATGCATGGATCGGCGCCGCGCGCGAGGAAACCCACGCGATCGCGTATCAAGACGAATGCCCATGAATATCTATGCAGTAGGCGGTGCGATCCGCGACGAATTGCTCGGCGTGCCAGTGCAGGACCGCGACTATGTGGTGGTCGGCGCCACGCCCGAGCAGATGGTTGCGCAGGGCTATCGGCCGGTGGGCAAAGATTTCCCGGTGTTCCTCCATCCGCAGACGCACGAGGAATACGCGCTCGCCCGCACCGAGCGCAAGACGGCGGCCGGCTATCACGGCTTTCAGTTTTTCTACGCGCCCGACGTGACGCTCGAGGAGGACCTCGCGCGCCGCGACCTGACCATCAACGCGATGGCGCGCGAACTGCGCCCGGATGGTGAGCTGACAGGCCCGGTGATCGATCCGTTCAACGGTCAGGCCGATCTGCAGGCGCGGCTCTTTCGCCATGTCAGCGATGCGTTTCTCGAAGACCCGGTGCGGATTCTGCGCATCGCGCGCTTTGCGGCGCGCTTCGTCGATTTCACGGTCGCGCCGGAGACGATGGCGCTGATGCGCAAGATGGTCGCGGCTGGCGAAGTCGACGCGCTGGTGGCGGAGCGCGTGTGGCAGGAGGTATCGCGCGGATTGATGGAAAAGAAGCCGTCGCGGATGTTCGAGGTGCTGCGCGACTGCGGCGCGCTCGCGCGGATTCTGCCGGAGATCGACGCGCTATTTGGCGTGCCGCAGCGGGCCGACTATCACCCGGAGGTCGACACGGGTGTCCACGTGATGATGGTGCTCGACCATGCGGCGCAGCAGGGCTACGCGCTGCCGGTGCGTTTCGCCGCGCTGACGCACGATCTCGGCAAGGCGACCACGCCCGAAGACATACTGCCGCGGCATCTCGGTCACGAGGGCCGCAGCGTCGATCTGCTCAAACCGCTGTGCGAGCGGCTACGCGTGCCGAACGAGTGCCGCGACCTCGCGGTGCTGGTCGCACGCGAGCACGGCAATATTCATCGTGTGATGGAGTTTGGGGCGGCCGCGCTGGTGCGGCTGCTCGAGCGCAGCGACGCGATCAGGAAGCCCGCGCGCTTCGCCGAGGCGTTGCAGGCGTGCGAGTCGGATGCGCGCGGGCGGCTGGGCTTCGAGGCACGCGCGTATCCGCAGGCGGAGCGGTTGAGGATTGCGCTGGTGGCCGCACGCGGTGTCGATGCGGGAGCGGTGGCGAAGCGCCTCGCCGATGCGCCGGCCGGTATCAAGGATGCCGTGCATGAAGAGCGGGTGCGCGCGGTGGAGGCGGCCCTCGGTTAGCGGCGCTGGCGGATGGCGCAGTGTTGCAAGCGGAGTTGCAGGTGGAGCGGCAAGTGGAGTCGCGCAGTGGAGTCGCGGGTGGCGCTGAAGTAGAGTTGCGGGCGGTTCGTCCGCCGTCGCGGCGCTAACACCCGCCGGTTACAACATCCGCGCCAGCAACGACAACACCATCGACAGCACCAGCGTCGACATGAACGGAAACGGATACTCGCGCCCGAACAGACGTAGCGTCACGTCGCCGGGCATCCGTCCGATGCCGATCTTCCTTAGCCACGGCCAGCAGGACGACAGCACCGCAACCGCAACGAAGGTGGTTAAAAGCCAGCGGATCATTGCGAGTTCCCGACCGGAAGCAAGTTAAAAGTCACAGCGTATGTGAGCGATCGCCGCTCGAAAACGCGCGCACCGTATCGTCGAGCCCGCGCGAAAACGCGATCACCTTGAAGAGTTCGCCCATCTCCGCCTCGGACAGCAGCTTCTGCACCGCGTTTGCCGCAGGCAGGAAGCGCGGGGTATCGGCGGGATCGATTTCGCCGAGCACATCGGTGATGCCCGCGTTCAGCAAGAAGCGCGCTTGCGACGTGAAGCCGAGCAGGTCCGCGCCGGTCTCGACGCCAGCCTCGGCAATGCCGGTGAATTCGACGTGCGCGGTAATGTCCTGCAATCCGGGGTACAGAAACGGATCGCCGTGCGCACGATGCCGGTAATGGCACATCAGCGTGCCTTGCGCGCGCTGCCCGTGGTAATACTCGCGAGCCGGAAAACCGTAGTCGATCAGGAAAATGGCGCCGCGCGCGAGCATCGTGCAGATGGTGCGCGTAAAGGCGCGCGCGGCTTCGTGCGTCTCGGTCACGTAGTCTTCGCCGGGGGTGTCGCGGGTCGCGTCGATTTCCGACAGCAGCGCGAGGTCGGTAGCGGCGGAGACCGGCCGATCGTCGAACGCGAATGCGCCGTCGCGATACACCACCCCGCGCTCGTACCAGGCGCCGCTGTGATGCGCGAACAGCCGCACCGGCATCGCATCGAGCACTTCATTGCCGATCACCACACCGTCGAAGCGCGCCGGCAGCGCGTCGAGCCAGCGCACTTTCGCAAGCAGCGCAGGCGCGGCAGCCGCAATGGTTTCGCGCTGACGCTCGCGCAGTTCGCCTGACAGATCGACGATCGAATAGCTGTCGAAGCCGGCGCCGAGCGCATCGAGCGCATCGATGACGCCCGCCGCGAGCTTGCCGGTGCCCGCGCCGAATTCCATCACGTCGCGGGTGCCGCTAGCCTGCAACGCTTCGGCGATTGGCCGCGCGAGCGTCGCGGCGAACAGCGGCGACAGTTCCGGCGCGGTGACGAAGTCGCTGCCGTCGTCGCCACGCAGCCCGAATTTGCGCGCACCGCCGCTGTAGTATCCGAGCCCCGGTGCGTACAGTGCGCGCTCCATATAGCGGTCGAACGGCAACCAGCCGCCGGCCGCATCCAGTTGCGCACGGATCTGCGCGATCAGCGCGTCGGACTGTTCGAGTGCGCTCGGGCCGGGAGCAGGTAAACTATCGGGTTGGTGAGCTTTCGGATTCATCCCCGCATTGTAAATGACCGTCTCCCCGGACACCGCTGCCCGCCCGGCCGAAGCGCCGCCTGACGCACGCCGCACCGTACTGGTTACCGGCGGCGCGCGCCGCATCGGGCGAGCGCTCTCGCTGGGCTTTGCCGCGCGCGGCTGGGACGTCGCGGTGCACTACGGCGAATCGCGCGAGCAAGCCGACGAGGTGGTCGCGCAAATCGCCGCAATGGGCCGTCGCGCGGTCGCGCTGCACGCCGAACTCGGCGACGAGGCGCAGGTCGAGCGGCTGCTGCCGGACTGCACCGCGGCGCTGGGCCGGCCGTCGTGCATCGTCAACAACGCGTCGCGCTTCGAGGAAGACACCGCGCGCGACGTCGGCTACGAACTGCTGCTGAAGCTCACCGCGATGAACCTCGGCGCACCGCTGGTGCTCGCGCGCATGCTGTTCGAAGCGACGCCGGACAGTGCGGTGAGCGACGAAAGCCAGCGCGGCGTCGTCATCAACCTGCTAGATCAGAAGCTGTACAACATGAACCCGGACTACTTGTCGTACACGCTGTCGAAGGCGGCGCTGGAGGCCGCGACGGTCGCGCTCGCTCAGGCGCTCGCGCCGAAGCTCCGGGTGGTCGGGCTCGCGCCCGGCCTGACGATGCAATCGGCCGACCAGACCCCGCACGGCTTCGAGGCCGCTCATCGTATGACGCCTCTGGGCCGTGCGTCGCGGCCCGAGGATATCGTCGCCGCCGCGCTGTATCTCGCGGATGCAGCCGGCGTGACCGGCACGACGCTGGTGGTCGACGGCGGGCAGCATCTGGTGCCGCTGCCGCGCGACGTGATGTTTCTGACGGGCGCCTGACGCGCGCGCGGTTTGTCGGGTTGCTTCTGCAGCTGATCGCCCGCGCGTGGAAAGCCCTTTGCGTGCCCCGCACGCCTTTTATCACTGGAACGAACATGTTTGCCGCTCTTTCGCATCCCCGGCTTGCCGATTGCCGCCGGCTCTTTCTGCGCAATTACGAGGTGCACATCAACATCGGCGTGCACGATTTCGAAAAGCGCGGCGAACAGCGCGTCGTGATCAACGTCGAACTGTTCGTGCCGCTCGCGATGTCCACGCCGCAACACGACAAACTGAACGAGGTCGTCGACTACGACTTCATGCGCTCGACGATCGCGCAACGCGTGTCGCAAGGCCATATCCATCTGCAGGAAACGCTGTGCGACGACCTCGTGCGCACGATGCTGCAGCACCCGCAGGTGCGCGCGGCCCGCGTGTCGACCGAGAAGCCGGACGTGTATCCGGATTGCGACGCGGTCGGTGTCGAGGTCTTCCGCATCAAGGAGGATTGAGCGATGCAAGCACCGAAAATGCTCAACGAACAGATGCACGACGCGGGCGCCGCCGCGACCGCTGAAGCCGCTGAAGCCGCCCAAACGGGGCAAGCCAATGCCGCCGGTGCCTCCCGCGCCGCAAAAACCCCGCTCACACGCCGCGAGCAGAAGGAAGCGTACGAGAACAACAAGCTGTTCAAGCGCCTCGCGCGCCAGGTCGGCGAGGCGATCGGCGACTACAACATGATCGAGGACGGCGACAAGGTGATGGTCTGCCTGTCGGGCGGCAAGGATAGCTACGCGATGCTCGACATCCTGATGCGGCTACGCGGGCGCGCGCCGATCAACTTCGAGATCGTCGCGGTGAACCTCGATCAGAAGCAGCCGGGCTTTCCCGAGCATGTGCTGCCTGAGTATCTGAAGCAGCTGGACATCCCGTTCCATATCGAGAACCAGGACACTTACAGCATCGTCAAGCGGCTCGTGCCGGAGGGCAAGACTACCTGCTCGCTGTGCTCGCGGCTGCGTCGCGGCATCCTGTATCGCGTCGCCGGCGAACTGGGCGCGACCAAAATCGCGCTCGGTCATCATCGCGACGACATCCTGCAAACGCTTCTTTTGAACCTGTTCTACGGTGGCAAGCTGAAGGGCATGCCGCCGAAGCTGCAATCGGATGACGGCAAGAACATCGTGATCCGCCCGCTCGCGTACGTGAAGGAGACCGATCTGGAGAAGTACGCGGAGCTGCGCGAGTTCCCGATCATTCCGTGCAACCTGTGCGGCAGCCAGCCGAACCTGAAGCGCGCGGAAATGAAGGCGCTGATCCGCGATTGGGAGAAGCGCTTCCCGGGCCGCATCGAGAACATGTTCAACGCGCTGTCGAACGTGGTGCCGTCGCATCTGATGGATCACCAGCTCTTTCCCTTCGCGCAGCTGCGTGCGAGCGGCGAGGCCGATCCGAACGGCGACATCGCATTCGACGAGCAACCGTGTTCCAGCGGCGCCGACGAAGGCGCGCCGCTCACGGGCTCGGTTGGCGGCACACTTCGCGGCGCGAAGACCATTTCGCTGGTCCAGTTCGACGACCTCTAACGAAAAGGACCCGTTTCGCGGGCATTGCGGCGGCTTCTCGCTCGCGCAACACGGAGATAAGGCCGCATTCGCGGCCTTTTTCGTTCGATGCCGCATGATAAAATCGCCGGCTCCGAACTCGTCTTATTGCCGACGCCATGAACATTGTGATTTTGGCGGCAGGTACCGGCAAGCGCATGCGGTCCGCGCTTCCCAAGGTGCTCCATCCCCTGGCCGGCCGGCCGCTCCTTGCTCATGTCATCGACACAGCTCGCGCGTTGAACCCCGCGCGTCTCGTCGTCGTGATCGGCCATGGCGCCGAAGCCGTGCGCGAAGCCGTCGCGGCCCCCGACATTCAATTCGCGGTGCAGGAGCAGCAGCTCGGCACCGGTCACGCGGTCCAGCAGACGCTGCCGCTGCTGGATCCCGCACTCCCCACGCTGGTGCTGTACGGCGACGTGCCGCTCACGCGCGCGGCCACGCTGCACGCGTTGGCCGAACGCGCGGGTCCGGACGGCTATGGCGTGCTGACCGTCACGCTCGACGATCCGGCCGGTTACGGCCGCATCGTGCGCGATCAGCAAGGCCGCGTGCAGCGCATCGTCGAACAGAAAGACGCGAGCCCCGAGCAACTGCGGATCGCCGAGATCAATACCGGCATCATCGTCGCGCCAACCGCGCGTCTCGCCGGCTGGCTCGCGGCGCTGAAAAACGACAACGCGCAGGGCGAGTTCTATCTGACCGATGCGGTCGAGATGGCGATCGAAGCCGGGCTCGAAGTCGTCACCACGCAGCCGGACGACGAGTGGGAAACGCTCGGCGTGAACAGCAAGCAGCAACTCGCCGAGCTGGAGCGGATCCATCAGCGCAATGTGGCCGACGCGCTGCTGGTGGCGGGCGTGACGCTCGCCGATCCCGCGCGCGTCGACGTGCGTGGCACGCTCGAATGCGGCCGCGACGTGTCGATCGACGTGAACTGCGTGTTCGAAGGCCGCGTAACGCTAGCGGACAACGTGAGCATCGGGCCCAACTGCGTGATCCGTAACGCGCGCATCGGCGCGGGTACGCGCGTCGACGCATTCACCCATATCGAAGGCGCGGAGGTCGGCGCGAACGTCGTGCTGGGGCCTTATGCGCGGCTGCGCCCGGGTGCGTCGCTGCACGATGAATCGCATGTCGGCAACTTCGTCGAAGTGAAAAACGCGGTGCTGGGCCATGGCTCGAAAGCGAATCACCTTACGTATATCGGCGACGCGGATATCGGCGCGCGCGTGAATATCGGCGCAGGTACCATCACCTGCAACTACGACGGCGCGAACAAATTCCGCACCGTGATCGAAGACGACGTGTTCGTCGGGTCCGACACGCAACTGGTCGCGCCGGTGCGCGTGCAGCGCGGCGCGACGATCGCGGCCGGCACGACGGTCTGGAAGGACGTCGACGCCAATACGCTGGTGCTGAACGACAAGACCCAGACGGGCAAGACCGGTTACGTGCGCCCGGTCAAGAAGAAAAGCTGATCGATACGGCGTGCGCACGACGCGCGCCCCCTGAATTCGGCACTGAAAAGGAATAAACCATGTGCGGTATTGTCGGCGCGGTTGCGCAACGTAACATCGTCTCGGTCCTGATCGAAGGACTGCGTCGCCTCGAATATCGCGGCTACGATTCGTGCGGCGTCGCGGTGCTCGGCGCGAACGGACCGAGCCGCGCGCGCAGCGTCGCGCGCGTCGCCGACCTCGAAGGTCAGGTGCGCGACGGCGAACTCGCAGGCGTGACGGGCATCGCGCATACGCGCTGGGCGACGCACGGCGCGCCGGTGACCGACAACGCGCATCCGATCTTCTCGCAAGACGTACTCGCGTTGGTACACAACGGCATAATCGAGAATTATGAAGTACTGCGCGAAGAGCTGCGGGGTAAGGGCTACAAGTTCTTCTCACAGACCGACACCGAGGTTATCGCGCACCTGATCCACAGTCTGTATCGCGGCGATCTGTTTGGGGCGGTGCGCGAGGCGATCGCGCAATTGCACGGTGCGTATGCGATCGCGGTGCTGCACAAGGACCAGCCGCACACGGTGGTCGGCGCGCGCCAGGGTTCGCCGCTCGTGGTCGGCCTCGGCGACGGCGAGAATTTCCTCGCGTCCGATGCGCTGGCGCTCGCGGGCAGCACCGAGCGCTTTATCTTCCTCGAGGAAGGCGACGTTTGCGAGCTATCGCTCGACGGCGTGCGCATCGCCGATCGCGACGGCAACGACGCGCAGCGCGAGGTGCGCCATGTGGCGGCTTACGGCGGCGCGGTCGAACTCGGCCCGTATCGGCACTTCATGCAGAAGGAGATTTTCGAGCAGCCGAGTGCGATTACCGACACCATTCCGCAAACCGATGCATTCGATCCGCGGATTTTCGGCGACGGCGCGGAAATGGCGTTCGCGGACGTCGACAGCCTGCTGATTCTCGCGTGCGGCACCAGCTACTACTCGGGGCTCACCGCGAAGTACTGGCTCGAATCGCTCGCGAAGATTCCGACCCAGGTGGAGATCGCTAGCGAGTACCGCTATCGCGAGTCGGTGCCGAATCCGAAGTCGCTGGTGGTGGTGATTTCACAGTCGGGAGAAACCGCGGATACGCTCGCCGCGCTCAAGCATGCGCAGGCGCTCGGCCATACGCACACGCTCGCGATCTGCAACGTCGCCACCAGCGCGATGGTGAGGCAGACCGAACTGGCGTTCCTCACGCACGCCGGCCGCGAAATCGGCGTCGCGTCGACGAAGGCATTCACCACGCAACTGGTCGCGCTGTTCACGCTGGCGGCAACACTCGCCAAGCTGCGCGGACGCCTGAACGACGAGCAGGAAGCGGGCTATCTGAAGCAGTTGCGCCATCTGCCGGCTGCGTTGAACAGCGTGCTGGCGCTGGAGCCGCAAATCATCGCGTGGTCGGAGGAGTTTTCGCGGAAGGAACATGCGCTGTTCCTCGGCCGCGGGATGCACTATCCGATCGCGCTCGAAGGCGCGCTGAAGCTCAAGGAGATTTCGTATATCCACGCGGAGGCATATCCGGCTGGCGAGTTGAAGCACGGGCCGCTCGCGCTCGTGACCGAAGCGATGCCGGTGGTGACGGTCGCGCCCAACGATGCGCTGCTGGAGAAGCTGAAGTCGAATATCCAGGAAGTTCGCGCGCGCGGCGGCCAGCTTTATGTGTTCGCCGATGCGGATACGAAGATCGTCAACGACGAAGGCCTGCATGTGATCCGGATGCCGGAGCACTACGGCGTGCTGTCGCCGATCCTGCATGTCGTGCCGTTGCAGTTGCTCGCGTATCACACCGCGTGTGCGCGCGGCACGGACGTGGACAAGCCGCGCAATCTCGCGAAGTCGGTCACGGTCGAGTGATCAGGCGGGTTGGGTGCTTGCATCTGGCAAGTTCTAATAGTTTTGCTTAAAACTCACTGCCGAAGTTCTCCTTAAGGCATTCGGACCGCCCGCAAACCTAGGCGGGACGGTGCCTAAGGGAAACTAATAGAACTAGGGCGCGGCACCCAAGAAACGTATCAAAGGCGGGAAAATCGTCCCCTCCGTTGGCCGCGGGCTTCGGTGCCGGGTCTTCCGCAGCCGCACCAGCTCCTCCCGCCGGTTCTGCCTCTCTGCCCTGCATCGCCGCCCCTGCCAGCTTCGCGCCCCCTGATCTGTACGCTCCCGTCGCGCCACGTTCCGCCTGGCAGCCGCGCGCGCAACGAAAGCGTCCCTCAATGTGCGAGCGCTCCTAAGTTAGCGCCGCCACCGCATTCAGAAGATCGTCGCGCGCCGCATCGAGATTGTTGGCGCTGGTCTTGATGGATAGGTTGGCCCGTGCTTTCTCGCCCAAGAAAATGCAACGCGCTCGGCGTTCGCCGTGCTCGGATGCGGGAGCCCATAGAGGGACCCGCTCCTTGCTCAATAGCCTTGCTCGATACAGCTCCGGACTGCCGGCCGCTCAGATGCATCAGCACGGGAGAGCGCGATGGGCAGCGGCTTCCGGTACATCAAGCTGTCCAGCCATTGACGTCAATGACTGCCTTTGCAAAGGCATCCGGAGCCTCTTGAGGAAGGTTATGTCCCACGCCAGACACCACACGATTCTCATAGCGACCAGTGAAGCGCTTCAACTCTGCAAGCCCTGCACCGACCTGTGTGACGCCGTCGGTATCGCCTTCAAGAGTAATTGTGGGCACGTCAATCGATGGCAAAGAGGCCAGACGGCGCTCCATCTCTTCGAACTCAGGGTCACCGGCGACCAGCCCGAACCGATGCCGGTACGAATGAATGACGACCTCCACAAAATCGGGGTTGTCGAACGCAGCTGCGGTCCTGGCATACGTTGCGTCATCGAAGTGCCAGGATGGCGACCACAGTGACCACAGCAGGCGGCATAACTCGCGGCGATTTTGTGTCAGCCCAGCTCTTCCCCGTTCACCGTGAAAATAAAATTGATACCAAAGGCGCCGCTCTTCCTCGGGGTCTGCGGGTTTCATAGCAGCGGCTATGTTCTGGATGGCATAACCATTCGCAGACACCAAGCCTACGGCTCGCTTCGGATAAAGCGCGGCGACGACACACGCTGCTCGTCCGCCCCAGTCGTATCCGGCAAGCAGGGCCCGGTCTATCGTCAGCGCGTCGAGCAAAGCCAGCAGGTCCGCTCCCATCGCCGCCTGCTGGCCGGAGCGCATGGTTGTCAGCGATTGAAAACGGGTCGCGCCGTAACCGCGTAGATAGGGCGTTATGACGCGAGCACCCGCAGCTACCAGGCGTTGACCGACTTGCTCGTAGGCGTGGATATCGTAGGGAAAGCCATGGAGCAATGCTACCGGCCATCCTGACGAGCTGCCTTGCTCGTCGTAAGCGATCGCAAGGTGTTTGGTCAGAACCGTTTTCAGCATGGAGCCTTCCTTAACACGTCGTTGCGGAACAAGCGCTGCCTCATTACCTCAGGATATCCATTGAATCACCAACGACCCAAGCTGAAAGGATGTCGACGATGCGGTCTGAGGTTTACAAGGGCTATGCGGTGCGGACACGCAGTTCCGCGGGATGGGCGCTACGAGGCCAGCGGAACTATCAGGTCCGGCGCGAAGCTGATTGGAGGCTCGGGCGCGCTCGCCACCTGTGAGACCGGGGACGAGGCACGCGCTGTCGGGCCATCTTGGCCCGTGCCTGGGTCGACACTCACGGCTAGCTGGATCCTAAAACGACGCAAGCGTGCTCCCGGGCTAAGGCTGCCAACCGGAACGCGAAAGCGGAAATTGAACGGCAGCGTTGACCGAAATCAACAGTGCTCCCGACCGGTCTGGGCATTGCGCCCCGTGAGAGAAGAACTCGCCGACCGAATCGTCGAGTTCTCCGTCGGCCGCGTTCCGAAAGAGCGGAACGGCTTTAGTCGATTAAACAAGCAGCGGGCCCCGGCGCTGTGACCAGCGGCGGCTGCCCTCTGCTACAACTCCGGCCGCGCCAGATCACTGGCGACGATATGTTCGCCGTACACCTGGGCGGCCGCGATCGCTTCAAGCCGTGTCGAGTGAGGGCCGAATTCCGGCGCGCCGTCGAATGGAAACAGCACGCGGCCGTCGGTCGTGCGCACGACCTTCAACACGCCGTAGAAACGGCGGTAGCCGGCCATTTTCGCGGTCGCTGACACATCAAAGTCGTCCTCCGACGTGCCGGGGATGCTGGGAATAAACGCAGTCTTGCTCATCGTTGAAAACATCGGCTGTTCATTGGACCGGCGAGCGCTCGAAAGAGGGCGTCGCTGCCGGTGCTCGCACAGCGCCATCGCGCGCGGGAAACGCGGATTGTCTCAAATCCACGCGCTATACGCGCGCACCGGTCGGTGAGATAGGACATGCGCTGGCGCACCTCGCGATACCGCCCGATTACCGTGACGCGAGGGCGAGAAGGATCTTTAATGGGGCAACTTCTGGTCATCCTTGATTTTAAAGACAAAAATGGCGACCTGGCGGAGCTTGCCGATGACGCGGGGCTATAATGCGCGAATCATCGCCACCCGACCTTCCGTCATGAGCCGGTTACTTTGCCTGATCGTGCTTTCGCTCGGACTCGCGCAAACCGCCGCGGCCGACGAAAGGACCGACCGAATATCTGCGTACTTGACGCAAAAGTTCGGTTTGGCGAAGGACAAAGCTCAAAAGATCTCCGACGCCGTGCAATCGGCCGCCGCCAAGTACTCTCTCCCCCCCGCGCTGTTGCTGTCCATCATCTCGATCGAATCCCGCTTCAAGGAAAAGGCCCACGGTCCCAACGGCGCGACAGGCCTGATGCAGGTCGTCCCGCAGGCGCATCGCGGGCTGCTGCGCAACGTCAAGGATCTGACCGAGCCGAGTGCGAATATCGAGGCTGGCTCGGCAATTCTTTACGGCTACATGCGCTCGGCCAACGGCGACGTGAACGCCGCGCTAAAGAGTTACGGCGGCTCTGTTGCCTATGCGCGCAAGGTGAGCCTGCGCGTCGAGGACTTCTCGGGGGTCGCCCCCGCGCCGGACGATGCGCAGCATGCGCAGGGGCAGGCGGCATCGTGCGAGGCAGATCGCTGCAGTGGTGCGAACCAGTGGGCCGACGCGTTTAGCGTGCCGGCGGCCGGTCCGCGCGCGGCGAGCGGGGCGGCTGCGTCTTCCGCGGCGGGATCGGCATCAAGCCCGGGGCCGAACCCGGCTTCGGTCACTGGCGCCGCGCGCACTGCATCGAATTGATCTGAGCGACCGCACGCGTATTTGCGTGACTGACGGACGGCTGGCGCGCCGCGCTGTCCGCCGGATTATTTCCGCGCGGTGCACGGTAACAGGTTGTCGCGCGGACGCTGCACGTTTTTTACGCACCTCACGCTGCCCGCACTACAATGCATTCCCGTTCGCGCTCATTCAGCGCTTCTTGCAAGCCATCATGCAGACCCCGTTTTTCCGAACCACCGCCGCGGCCGTCTTCGGCCTGCTGGCGCTCGCCGCATGCAGCAGCACGCCGCAACCCAAACTCACGCAGGAAATGTTCGAAACCGGCGCGAGCCCTTACGCGCGGAACTTCAATTCGAGCACCACCGATAGCTGCGAAGCCGCGCGCCGCGCGCTACTCAGCCAAGGCTATCTGACGACGATGGCGCGCCCCGATACCGTCGACGGCACCAAGAACTTCCAGCCGACTGGCGATACCCATGTGGTCGTCGAATTTCACGTCGTCTGTACGCCGGGTGAAGAGGCGGCCGATACCAGCATCGTCTATGTGAACGCGGTGCAGAACGGCTTCGCGCTGAAGAAAAGCGATACCTCGGCGAGCGTCGGGCTGAGCGTGCTCGGTTCGCTGTCGCTGCCGATCCGCTCGAACAGCGACGCGATGGTGAAGATATCGAGCGAGACGATTCCATCGGGCAAGTTCTACGACCGGTTCTTCGGGCTCGTCGATCATTACTTGCAGACGGTCGTGCGCACGCAGCCCGTCGCGACTAGCGCGATCGAGACGCGGATGCTGCCTGTGCCCGCGCCGACGCCCGCGCTGGTACCTGAACCGATGCCTGAACCGGTGCCGGCGACCGCGCCGGCTGCGTTTCAACAGATGCCGATGCCTGCAGCGGCGCCGTTGACTCTCACGATGTCAGCACCGATTCAGAGGCCGTCTGCTCCGGCTCCAGCGCCCGGTCAGCCAACGACGCCCGCGGCGGTGCAAATACCGACGCCGGCGCTCACACAGGCGCCGGTAGCGATGCCTGCGGCTGCAGTCCTGACGACGCCCACACCCGGCCAGATAACAAGCCCTGCCATGGTTGAGCCAACAACACCGCCGACGGTGGCGCAAGCCACAGCAGCGGCGCCAGTCAACATGACGGCGCCGGCCCCCGTGCAGGTCACCATGTCGACGGCGGCTCCCCGACTGTCCGGGCCAATCGGCCAGGCGGCAGCCATCGAACCCGCGAGCGGCCCCACCCTTGCCCCTTGATGCCTGCGCAGCTTCCGCGGGACTCGGGCTGATCGCAATCTGATCAGCCTTTAATTCAGGCGGTTTCAATTCGCCCGTCGTTATACGTAGCAATAGTTGATAACGGCCAACGCGCTCTGTAGATAAGCGGAAAGGCTCCGCCGCATCGATGTCACAGGAACTCGGAACCGTGCGGACCGTCGCGCTGTCCCGGTAATTCGCGCGATGCGAAGCGCGCGGTCGCGCACATACTCTGGCCCGCCGGACGCGCACATTGAAACCACGGGGCGGAGATTGCCCGTCTTCTTTTTGCAGACGCAACTGTTGCTATTTCGTCGAAACGGTTTTGGCCCAAGACCAAACAGGCATAAAGTTAAAGTGGTTTATAAGGTTCCTGGTGCAGTGCGGGGGAGTTATGAAACGCAGATCAGCACGACAGTTAGTCCGTCTTCTCTCGGACCTTCGGCATTCGGCCCATTGCAGCACGTTGCGCGCCGCCGCGACCAGTCGGGAAATAGCGCTGGCTGCCGCCGAGGCCGACGAGGACGCTAACGCAACCGAGGGCGACAGCCCAGAATCGACGCGCGACCCTTACCAGGACAAGTTGTTCCGGAGCCGCTCATGAGATCGGCGAGCGAACGGTCGTTGCGGTTTCTGGTTGAGAAATGGCTTTCGCCGGCGCCCTGCGAGCCGGTTCACGTGACGGAATTCAGCCGCACGCGCGTGCGCGGGCGGCGTTATGTGCGGGTCGAGACATCATCGGGACAAAGCGGCCGGGCTCTGTTCTTCTTTCGTCACGACGACGGTTGCTGGTGCGTGTTCCCGCCGACCGCCGATACGCCGAATCGGTCTGCGCCACCGCTGGCCGCGTAGCTCACGACGCCTGCCGCACACGCTGTTGCCGGCTGCGTTTCCGTCCGGGCGACGCCTGACACACGATCAAGCCCGCGAGCATCAGCGCGCAACCGAACAGCGCGCGGCCCGTCAGCGTCTCCGCTAGTACGAGCCAGCCCGCGAACGCCGCGAACACGCCTTCCATGCTGAAGATCACGCGCTGCGACTCAGCCGTCGTATCCCAATTCGGCGCGATTGCCGCGCACCGTGCAGCCGTTCCTTCACGCATATCGCGGTCGTGCAGGAGACCGCGCGGGTCGCGATCCTCGATGACCATGACGTCGTATATGACGTCGCAACGACGACTCGGTGTTGTCCCTGGTATGGGATGCCAGATGCGTGAAAGCGTCGCGAAAGCAAGCTGTCTCTCAGAAAATACATATCGGGTTTAGCGCATGACAAACCGCCTACGCTTGGGTAATACTCTCCCGCGGGGAGCGCAAGGTGCCTCGAAGTACTACCTGCTCTACCGAGTAGCGGTTTTCATCTCACATTGATCAGTCGTCAGGTTTGGGGAACAACACATGAAAAAAGTTATCGTCTCGCTCGCAGCTGCTTCTTTCGCGCTGGTTTCCGTTCAGGCTTTCGCACAAGCTTCCGACTCAACTGCGGCGGCAACCGCTGCTAGCGCACCGAAGAAGCATCATCACGTCAAGCAACTGAAGACCCACGGCAAGCGCGCTCCGGTTTCCTCGGCAGCTTCGGCAGCCGGCACCAACGACAAGGGCACAACGAACTAAGTTCGCGGCCGTTAGCCGGGCGCGGCGTACCGGCGTGTTTTATCGTGCCGCTAGCCGGCCGATCTGAACCGGTATGACGAATGGCGTTGCCAGCAAAAAGGCCAGAGCTCGCGCTCTGGCCTTTTTGCGTTGATGCGGGTTGCGCGCGTTTGTTGCGCGTCTTTGCGCAAACGATCAGCCCGCGAGCCCGCGCCGGATGACTTCGTCCAGCAACCCGTTCAGGCCATCCGGATGTGTGGCAGCGCGCGTCTTCAGTTGTTCCACCAGCTCGCCATTGAGCTTGCACGCGAAGGCGACGAGTCCCTGCGCCTGATCGAGTTTGCGCTGTTCGCGCCGGTCGATTTTCGGCTCGACTGCGGCACCCTTGCCGCCGCGGGGCACGGCGGCCTGCTTGAGCGCGTTGTTCAGTTTTAGCGCCTTGTTCTTTTCAAGGTCGGCTTTTTTCATCGTCATATCAAAGGTCTCTGCCAGGTAAACAAGTCCGCATTGTACGCAGCCCGCCGGACCCGCGAGCGCCTGTATTAGCCGCGGCTTTCCGGCGCACCGCCGGACACGCTGTCCATCAACGCACGCATCCGTTGCCAGTGCGTGCCCTCCCAGAAGACCCGCTGACATACATCGCAGGTGACGAAGCGGCTATGCCGTTGCAGTACGCCGTGCGGCACGCGCGGGACCGCGTCCTCGCGAGCGATGCGCCGCAGCGGCGCATTGCACATCAGACATAGACGGAATGGCCGAGCGCTGCCCGCCAGATCCAGCCGATCGAACACTTCGCGCAATTGCTCGCGCGGCCGCAGCGCGCGCACGTAGCAACCGTGCGTAATATTGCGGCGTTTCAGCAGTTCGCGGTCGCGCGTCAGCACGATGCGCTGTTGCGCGGCGGCGAGCGCTTCGATATCGGCATCGGGATAGTGGTTGTCGTAAAGCGTATCGAAGCCGGCCAGCCGCAGCAGCGGCGCAAGCCCGCCGAGGTGCGCGTCGGCGATGAAGCGCATCACGCGCAGCGGCTTCTCGCGCACGCGCAGCAGAGGCTGGATGTCCAGCGCTTCGAACTTCGGATAGACGGCGATGCGCTCGCCGTCCGCGATCGGGTGATTGAAATCGACCGATTCGCCGTTCACGAGAATCAGCTCGACTTCGGTATGCGGGACGCCGAGTACCTCGATCATGTGCTTGGTCGTCGCGCCGCGCGCGCACGCGCAAGCGAACTCGCGCCGGCGCAGAGGCCGGCTGAGAAAGTCGTTCAGCTCCTCGTAGAAGCGGAATGTCGCGGTGACCATGCGGCAGTATCGCACCGGTTTTTGTTGCGGGTTGTCCTGCGCGTGTCGCATGAGTGTGCTTTACTTCGGGTTCTTTGGAAGACGGAGCGATAGATGGACATCGGTTTTATCGGGCTCGGCGAGATGGGTGCCGCGATGGTTGCAAACATTCTGAAAGCCGGGCACCAGGTGCGAGTGTGGAACCGCTCGCCCGAAAAGGCGCAGGCACTGGTCGAGCTGGGCGCGCAGGTCGTCGGGAAGCCGGCCGACGCGTTTGCCGGCGATGCCGTGTTTTCAATGCTCGCCGACGATCACGCGCTGCGCGAGGTCATCACCGCATCGCTGCTCGAGCATGCGCCGCGCGGGCTGATCCACGCGAATATGGCGACCATCTCGGTTGCGCTCGCCGAGGAACTGGCGACCGCGCACGCGTCGCGCGGCGTGCATTACGTCGCCGCGCCGGTGCTAGGCCGGCCCGACGTCGCGGCCGCGGGCAAGCTGACGATCGTCGCGGGCGGACCGGCCGAATCGATCGACCGGATTCGGCCGATTTTCGACGTCATCGGGCAGAAGACCTGGCGCATCGGCTCGCTGCCGCAGCAGGCGAACGTGATCAAGCTCGCCGCCAATTTCATGCTCGGCGCCGCGATCGAGACGCTCGGCGAAGCGTCCGCGCTCGTGACGGGCCACGGGCTCGCGATGCAGGACTTCCTCGACGTGATCACGAGCGGCCTGTTCCCCGGACCGGTGTACTCGGGCTACGGCAAGCTGATCGCCGATCAGCGTTTCGAACCGGCGCTGTTCAAGGCGCGGCTTGGCCTGAAGGACGTGCGTCTCGCGCTCGCCGCCGCCGATGCGGTGACGACGCCGATGCCGGTCGCGAGCGTGGTGCGCGACAGCCTGATGGAAGCGATCGCGCATGGCGACGGCGAGAAGGATTTCGCGGTGCTGGGGCAGGTCGCGGCGCGGCGCGCTGGTCGTTGATCGTCGTCCTCGCGTTGGGCGTTGCTACCGGTTGCGGCTGCGGCGCGCGCTGGCAGTGGTGATGCCGGTGCGGCGTCCGTGGTGCCGGGTGCGTGATGCGTGATGGGCGGTGCCTGGTGCGCGAGCGCGTGTTCGTGGCCGTCGCGCATCCAGGCGGCCGGATCGATTCGCGGCACCGGCGACGGTTCGCGGGCCGCGTGGCCCGATGATGCGTTTTCCCGCGCCGCATACTGCCGCGGCGGATGGGCGAGGCATAATAGCCGCCCGATTTCTCTTCCCTTGTCAATTCCGATGACTCTGCATACCTGGTGGCTGTTCGTCGCCACCGTCTTCGTCGTTTCCGCGATTCCCGGTCCGAACATGCTGCTCGTGATGACGCATGGCGCCCAGCACGGCCTGCGCCGCGCGAGCGCGACCATGGCCGGTTGCCTGTCGGCGCTGGTGCTGATGCTGGCGGTGTCGGCGGCGGGGCTCGGGGTTTTTCTGGCGGCGTGGCCGGCGATGTTCAACGCGCTGCGGATCATCGGCGCGGCCTATCTTGTGTACCTCGGCATCAAGGCGTGGCGCGCGCCGGCTGACGAAGCCGTCGCGCAAAACGTCGACGAACTCGCGCGCAGGCCGGCGCGCTCGCGTTTCGCGCTGTTTCGCAACGGCTTTCTGGTCGCCAGCAGCAATCCGAAGGCGATCCTGTTCGCGGCCGCGCTGCTGCCGCAATTCATCGACGCGACGCAGCCGAAGCTGCCGCAGTTCGGCGTGCTGGTTGCCACGTTTGCGGCGATAGAGGTGAGCTGGTATCTCGTGTACGCGGGTTTCGGCACGCGGATCGGCGCGAAGCTGCGGAGCCGCAGCGTCGCGCGTGCGTTCAATCGGCTGACGGGCGGCGTGTTCGTCGGTTTCGGCGCGATGATGGCGCTGGTGCGTCACTAGACGCTTTTCGGTTCAGCATGGAGGGCAACGTAGAGGCGGATGTGACCGTTGTATTTTCGCAACATCGAGGGTCAACCCTGATTTGTATGTTGCGACGCACCACGGGGTTTGCTAGAATTGTTTTTGTCTCCTCCATGTCTCCTCTGATATGGATTCAGCCCGCCAACTTAGGCGGGCTTTTTTTTGCCTCCAATTTTGCGGGAGCCCTAGTCGCCGTGGGAATCCTCCCCGGCTCGGGCCGTCTCCCTCATGTCCGGCGATGTTGTACGCGAGTCCCGGATCGAACCTAGGCGCCCACGACGGCGACGCTGGTTTCGTCGTGAATCAGGTTCGCGCCCTGCAAACAGAAAAGCCGGTCTGTGCAGACCGGCTTGTCGACGACGAGGACAGTTAAACAGGGGCTCGCAGAGTTCGCGGCGCGCTTCGTTTTAGCTTTTCAAGCCGTAACCTTCATCAGCGCCGATCGCCAGGTTCATACACTGGATCGCCGCGCCCGACGCGCCTTTGCCCAGGTTGTCCAGACGCGCGACAGTCAGGAAGCGCTCTTCGTTGCCGAACACGAACAGGTCGACGCGGTTCGTGTCGTTGTTCGCCTGTACGTCGAAAAAGCCGTTATCGAGATTCGCGTCCGCGTTGAACGGCGCGACGTGCACGAACGCTTCGCCCGCGTAGTAGTCGGCGAACACCGCCCGAACGTCCTGCGGCGTCGCCTTCCTGGCCAACTGGCTCGGCGAGAAATAGGTAGTGACCGCGAGACCCTTGTAGAAATCACCGACGATCGGCGTGAAGATCGGTGCGGACTCGAGCCCCGTATGCGCGGCCATCTCCGGTAGATGCTTGTGCGCGAGGGCGAGCCCATACGGACGCGGGCTCTTCAGCCGGTCGTTGCCGCCGGCCTCGTAGTCGGCAATCATTTTCTTGCCGCCGCCGCTGTAGCCGGTGATCGAGTACGCGTGCGCGTTGAATTCGGGCGCGACGACGCCGGCTTCGACGAGCGGGCGCATCGCGAGCACGAATGCCGATGCGTGACAGCCCGGCACGGCGATGCGTTTGGCGGAGCGCAGACGCTCGCGTTGCGCGCGAGCCAGTTCCGGCAGACCGTAGGCCCAGTCGGCCGCGGTGCGGAACGCGGTGCTGGCGTCGATCAGCACGGTGTGCGCATTTTCGACGAGCGACGCGGATTCGCGCGACGCGACGTCGGGCAGGCACAGGAACGTGACGTCCGAAGCGTTGATGAGACGACGGCGCTCGTCGAGATCCTTGCGCTTCGCTTCTTCGATACGCAGGATTTCCACATCAGCGCGTTGCGACAGGTATTCAAAGATCTTCAGGCCGGTCGTGCCTTCCTGTCCGTCGACAAAAACTTTCGTGCTCATCTCGATCTCACTCGCTGAAAACGGCGGCGCGCCCCGCGCCTGAACCGCACATTTTAAGACCTCACGGCCACGCTCGCGTGATACCGCGCGAAAAAACGACGATGCGCGCCGAAAGTGACACGAGCATGGCTGTTGCGAATGCCACTAGCGCCCGTAGTCGACGACCAGCCGCGCGCTGCCGATCGCGGCCGTGCGGATCTCATGGTCGAACATCAGCGCGGGACGTCCTTGCGCGAGCCGCAGATCGGCCGCGTTCAACGCATAGACGGTGATGATGTAGCGATGCGGTTTGCCAGGCGGCGGGCAAGGGCCGCCGTAGCCGTCGGTATCGAAGTCGTTGCGCGCTTCGACCGCGCCGAGCTTCTTCAGGAAACCGGATGAACTCGCGTTCTCCGGCAGGCTCTGGGTGGTGGGCGGAATGCCCGCGACTGCCCAGTGCCACCACCCGCGCCCCGGCGCGTCCTCGTCGAACATCGTGACCGCGAAGCCGCGCGTGCCGGCCGGCGCGTCGTGCCATGTCAGTTGGGGCGAATGGTTTGCCCCCTTGCAGTCGTTCTGATCGAAAACCTGCGCGTTGGACACCGTGCCGCCCGCGCGCAGGTTCGCGCTCGTCAGCGTGAAGGTGCCGTCGGCGCGCGCGCGAGGGCTGTGCACGACGCCGAGTGCAAGCCCGAGCATCGCGCAGACGGCGAGCGATTGGCGCCGCCACGGTGAAGCCAGCGAAACAACCAGGCAACGCGCGCGCATGTGCCGGTTCTCCTGTCAGCACGCGAGGCGAGGTCCTCGCGAGGGTCGTTGTCCTTGATCGTGCCCCAACTCGAATCAAGTCTAACACCAGCTTTGCGATTGGATCGCTGCGCGCGGCTCGCGGAATTAGCAGATAGGAAATCGGCTATAGTGCGAAGAATTGTCGCAGCGCCCTTGCTGCCTGTTGTTCGTTGGCGGGCGGCATGGCAAAGAGCGTTGCAAGTTTTGAGGCCGGTTTATCCATACGAAGGAGGGCGATGCAATCTTTAGTCAGGATCGTGGTTGCGGATGACCATCCCGTCATTCTGTTCGGCGCTGAACATGCGCTCCTCAAGTTTCCCGGTATGCAGGTGGTGGGGCGCGCGCGGCAGTCCACCGAACTCGTCAGCGTGCTGCAAACCACAGCCTGCGACGTGCTCGTCACCGATCTCGCGATGCCGGGCGGTCGCTACGGCGACGGCCTGCAGCTCATCGACTATCTACGCCGCAATTTTCCGCACTTGCCGATCGTCGTGCTGACGATGCTTGAGAACGCCGCGCTGCTCAAACGGCTCAGCGAACTCGGCGTAACGGCGGTCGTCAACAAATCGGATGACATGAGCCATATCGGCGTCGCAGTCCAGCGCGTTAGCCATAACCTCGAATACATGAGTCCGTCGGTGAAGGCGGCGCTCGATGCGTTGCGGATAAATTCGCGCGGCAAGAAGACAGAGACGATGCTGTCCCCGCGCGAGCTCGAGGTCGTGCGGTTATTCGTCTCCGGTCTGACGATCAAGGAAATTTCCACGCTGTTGAATCGCAGCATCAAGACGATCAGCACGCAGAAAAATACGGCGATGCGCAAGCTCGGCATCGACCGCGATTCCGAACTGTTTCAGTATGCGCAAAGCAATGGCTTGATGAATTCGTTGTCGCATGCGGCGGATGACGCAGCCGGCCAGTCCTGAGTTCGTCCCTGGTCTGTCCGGCTAAGCGGCGCCGACGCAAAAAAGCCGCCTGTCTCGCGACAGGCGGCTTTTTTGTCACTGCGTGAATTACTGCGGCGAGGCGGTGGCGCCGCCGTGCGCGGCCGACCACTCGGCCGGCGCATGCAGGAATTTCTCCACTTCGTCGAGGGTCTTCGAGTCGAAGTAGTTGTTGTCCTTCGCGACGCGCAGCACGTCCCACCACGTGGCGAGCGCGTGCAGATCGACGTCGATGTCCTTCAGCACGGACACGCTTTCTTTGAAGATGTTGTAGTGAAACAGCACGAAGCAGTGGTTCACCGTCGCCCCGGCGGTGCGCAGCGCATTGATGAAGTTGATCTTGCTGCGGCTGTCGGTGGTCAGGTCTTCCACTAGCAGCACGCGCTGGCCTTCGGTCAGCAAACCTTCGATCTGCGCGTTGCGGCCGAAACCCTTCGGCTTCTTGCGCACGTACTGCATCGGCACCATCAGGCGGTCCGACAGCCAGGCCGCGAACGGGATACCGGCGGTTTCGCCGCCGGCGACGGCGTCGATCTGCTCGTAGCCGACGTCGCGCAGAATCGTCGCTTCGGCCATTTCCATCAGGCCGCGGCGCACGCGCGGATACGAGATCAGCTTGCGGCAGTCGATGTACACCGGGCTCGCCCAGCCGGACGTGAAGATGTACGGTTTCTCCGCGTTGAAATGCACTGCTTGCACTTCGAGCAGCATCTTGGCGGTCGTGTCGGAGATCGTCTGGCGATCGAAGCCTGTCATGGGCGGATCCTTCGGAGTGAGCGGGGGAGAAGCGGGCGCGGAGCCCGGTGGCGCAGCAAGCGAGGTATGCCGCGCCATGCTGGGCGGAATCCGCGGCCGGCTCGGGAGCTGACCGGCTTTTGCTGCGCGCGTGGGCGGCTATTTTACCCGAAACGGGTGCGGCCGACGAGGCGCGTCGCGCGCGACGGTGATGCTCAGTCGGCCTTGCCTGCACGCGCGGCGCCGCGCTCGGATGAACGCCCGTGCAGAGCCGCACGACGTGGTTGCGCGGGGCCGCCACCGCATCCGCAAGGCGCCGCATCGATGCCGCATTGCAGCATGCTGAAGCGGCTGTTTCGCCGGTGGCGAGTCCTGTTAACCACTCAGTGCATCAATGCATCCGGGGTGTACACTGATCGACCCGCGAAGCTTCCCACATCGTCCTGTTCTTCGTCGAGGTAAGGCATCGTGCCCAACCGGCGCGAGCGAAAACCGCCTCGGCCGGCTATCTGTCCGGCAGCTCCAGGCGACGCAACGGTGTGGCGCCACGGGCCCAATTACTTACGTCTCGCAGGCCTAGAAATGGACGAACAACTCAAGCAAAGCGCTCTCGCATACCACCAGAATCCGAAACCCGGCAAGATTTCGGTGACGCCCACCAAGCCGCTGTCGAACCAGCTCGATCTGTCGCTGGCGTACTCGCCGGGTGTCGCCGCGGCCTGTATGGCAATCCACGAAACCCCCCTCGACGCGCAGAAATACACGTCGCGCGGCAACCTCGTCGGCGTGATCACGAACGGCACCGCGGTGCTCGGGCTCGGCAACATCGGCCCGCTCGCCGCGAAGCCCGTGATGGAAGGCAAGGGTTGTCTGTTCAAGAAGTTCGCCGGCATCGATGTGTTCGACATCGAGCTCGACGAGTCCGATCCGGACAAACTCGTCGAAGCGATCGCGATGCTCGAGCCAACATTGGGCGGCATCAACCTCGAAGACATCAAGGCGCCGGAGTGCTTCTACATCGAGAAGAAGCTGCGCGAGCGCATGAAGATCCCGGTCTTCCACGACGATCAGCACGGCACGGCGATCATCGCGTCGGCGGCTATCCTGAACGGCCTGAAGGTGGTCGACAAGAAGCTCGACGAAGTGAAGCTCGTCTGCTCGGGCGCCGGTGCGGCGGCCATCGCGTGCCTGGACTTGCTGGTCAATCTCGGTCTGTCGAAACAGAACATTCTGGTCACCGACTCGAAGGGCGTGATCTACGAAGGCCGCGGCAACCTCGATCCGTCGAAGGAGCGCTATGCGGCTAAGACTGAAGCGCGCTCGCTCGCCGATGCGATTCGCGGCGCGGACGTGTTTCTCGGCTGCTCGAGCGCCGGCGTACTCAAGCCGGAGATGGTTGCGGAAATGGGCACCCAGCCGCTGATTCTCGCGCTCGCGAACCCGGAGCCGGAAATCCGCCCGGAAGAAGCGAAGAAGGTGCGCCCGGACGCGATCATAGCGACCGGCCGTTCGGACTATCCGAACCAGGTCAACAACGTGCTGTGCTTCCCGTTCATCTTCCGCGGCGCGCTCGACGTCGGTGCGACCACGATCACCGAAGAAATGAAGCTCGCGTGCGTGCGCGCGATCGCCGAGCTGGCCGAGGAAACCGACCAGGGCGATGAAGTCGCGAAGGCGTACGAGGGCCACTCGCTCGAATTCGGCCCCGAGTACCTGATCCCGAAGCCGTTCGATCCGCGCCTGATCATCAAGATCGCGCCGGCCGTCGCGCAGGCGGCGATGGATTCGGGCGTCGCGACCCGCCCGATCGCGGACATGGACGCGTACCGCGAGGAACTCGGCACGACGGTCTATCGCACCGGCATGGTGATGCGTCCGGTGTTCGCGGCCGCCAAGTCGCAACCCGCGCGCATCGTGTTCGCGGAAGGCGAAGACGAGCGGGTGCTGCGCGCTGCGCAGTTCGTGCTGCTGGAAAAGATCGCCAAGCCGATTCTGGTCGGCCGTCCGTCGGTGATCGAGATGCGGCTGAAGAAGATGGGCTCGAAGCTCAAGTGCGGCGAAGACGTGGAGATCGTCGATCCGGAAGACGATCCGCGCTATCAGAAAAGCTGGCAGGCGTACCACGAACTGGGCGCGCGCCAAGGCGTGACGCCGGACGTCGCGAAAGCCGCGATCCGCAAGTTCAATACGCTGATCGGCGCGATTCTGGTGCGTCTGGGCGAAGCCGACGGCATGATCTGCGGGATGATCGGTCAGTACCACACACACCTGAATTTCATCGAACAGGTGCTCGGCAAGGCCGACGACGTGCAGAACTTCGCCGCGATGAACCTGCTGATGCTGCCGGGCCGCAATCTGTTCATCTGCGACACGTACGTGAACGAAGTGCCGACCGCCGAGCAGCTCGCCGATATGACGATGCTCGCCGCGGGTGAAATCGAGAAGTTCGGCATCACGCCGAAGGTTGCGCTGCTGTCGAATTCGAACTTCGGCAGTGCGCCGTCGTCGTCATCGCAGCGTATGGCGGCGGCGCGCAAGCTGATCGCCGAGCGCGCACCGTCGCTGGAAATCGACGGTGAAATGCACGGCGACGCGGCGTTGTCGGAGGTGGTCCGCAAGGCCGCGTTCCCTGGTACCACGCTGTCGGGTGAAGCGAACCTGCTGATCATGCCGAACGTCGAAGCGGCGAACATCGCGTACAACCTGCTGAAGATGGTCGGCGGTGAGGGCGTGACGGTCGGTCCGTTCCTGCTTGGCGCGGAAAAGCCGGTCCATATCCTGACGCCGGCCGCGACCGTGCGCCGGATCATCAATATGACGGCGGTGGCTTCGGCTAACGCGCGCAAGGCGGTGAACGCGAAGTAATGCGCGGCTCTCTGAGGTCGAAACGGCGGCGCCTGGCGTGCTGCGGTGATGGCCTCGGCGGCCGTGGCGGCTCAAGCGGCTCAAGCGGCTCAAGCGGCTCAAGCGGCTCAAGCGGCCTTGACTAAAACGCTACGGAACTCCGGTTCCGTAGCGTGTTTTTATGGCGAGAAAAAAGGCGACAGTCCGTGAAAACTGTCGCCTTTCTGCTTACAAGCCATACCGGTTTGCCGGGTATCACGCCGATTGACAGACAGTCCGTCAGACCGGCGCGCGCCGGAAAACCACGCTCATCAAGCAGCGTGCTGCGTCTCGCCCGCATCTGACGAACGCCAGCGCGCCAGCAGCTCGTTCCACTTGATTCGGACACCCTTCAGGTTGTTTTCCTTAACGTGCCCATAGCCGCGGATGCCGTCCGGCAGATTCGCAAGCTCGATCGCGAGTTCACGCTTCTGCGCGCTCAGCCCGCCGATCAGCTCACGCACCAGCGCCTCGTATTCGCCGATCAGCGCCCGCTCGGTGCGACGCTCGTCCGTCTTGCCGAACACGTCGAGCGGCGTGCCCCGCAGGAACTTGAGCCTGGCGAGGAGCGGCATCGTGCGGAACATCCACGGACCATACTTCTTCTTCACCAGATGGCCGTGCCCGTCCTTCTTCGACAGCGTCGGCGGCGCGAGATGCAGATGCAGCTTCCAGTCGCCTTCGAACGTCGCCTTCAGCTTTTCGATGAACGCCGGGTCGCTGTATAGACGCGCGACTTCGTATTCATCCTTGTACGCCATCAGCTTGTGCAGGTTCTTCGCGACCGCTTCGGTGAGCGGCAACTGCCCGTCGGCGGCATCCAGCGCTTCTTCCGCGGCCCGCACCTGCGACACCAGCGCGCGATAGCGCTCGGCGTACGCACGGTTCTGCCACGCGGCGAGGTAGTCGGCGCGCCTGTCGATCAGTGTGTCGAGCGCCTTCGGCGTATGCAGCGCGATGATCTTGCCGACAGCGGTGTCCGGCGCGTCGGCGCGCCCTTGCGTTTGCGCGAGCTTGCGTACCGCGGCGAGGTCGTGTGCGGCACGGCGGCCCCATTCGAATGCCGCGAGGTTCTTTTCGACCTGCACGTTGTTCAGCTCGATCGCGCGAATCAACGACTCATGCGTCAGCGGAATCCAGCCGCGCTGCCACGCGTAGCCGAGCACGAACGGGTTCGTGTAGATCGCGTCGCCGAGCAGCGCGACCGCGAAGTGATTTGCGTCGACGCTCGACACGTGATCGTCGCCCGCGGCGGCGCGCACGTCGGCTTCCGTGCTGGTACCTGGGAAGCGCCAGTTCGGGTTCTTGATCAGCTCGGCGGTCGGCGTGTGTGCGCTGTTCAGTACGACGCGCGTGCGGCCTTCCTGCATCCGCGACATGCATTCGTCGCTCGCGGTCACGATCGCATCGCAGCCGATCACGAGGCTCGCTTCGCCCATCGCGATACGGGTCGCGTGGATGTCGGCGGGCTGCTTCGCGATCTGCACGTGGCTCATCACGGCGCCGCCTTCTGCGCGAGGCCCGTCACGTCGAGCACGGTGACACCCTTGCTTTCGAGATGCGCGGCCATGCCCAGCAGCGCGCCGATCGTGACGACACCCGTACCGCCGACGCCGGTCACGAGTACGCCGTACGGCCGGTCGATCGAGGGCAGGTCGGGTGTCGGCACTGGCGGCATCGCGTCGCCCGCGACGCCCGACGCGGCCTTCGGCTTGCGCAACTGGCCGCCTTCAACCGACACGAAGCTCGGGCAGAAGCCGTTCGCGCACGAAAAGTCCTTGTTGCAGGTGGACTGGTTGATCTGGCGCTTGGTGCCGAACTCGGTGTCGAGCGGCTCGACCGACAGGCAGTTCGACTTCACCGAGCAGTCGCCACAGCCTTCACAGACCGCTTCGTTGATCACGACGCGCCGCGCCGGATCCGGATACGCGCCGCGTTTTCTGCGGCGGCGCTTCTCGGTCGCGCAGGTCTGGTCGTAGATCAGGATCGTGGTGCCGGCGACTTCGCGCAACTGGCGCTGCACGTCGTCGAGCTGGTCGCGATGGTGGATGTCGATGCCGGGCGCGAGGCCGACGTTCGCCGAATACTTCTCGGGCTCGTCGGTGACGATCACGATTTTCGCCGCGCCCTCGGCGGCGAGCTGGTGCGTGATCTGCGGCACGGTCAGCACGCCGTCGACCGGCTGGCCGCCCGTCATCGCGACCGCGTCGTTGTACAGCAGCTTGTAGGTGATGTTGGCCTTCGACGCGATCGCCGCGCGAATCGCGAGCAGCCCCGAGTGGAAGTAGGTGCCGTCGCCGAGATTGGCGAACACGTGTTTGTCGTTGCTGAACGGCGCCTGGCCGATCCACGCGACGCCTTCGCCGCCCATCTGGCTGAACGTGCTGGTGCTGCGGTCCATCCAGACCGTCATGTAGTGGCAGCCGATGCCGGCCATCGCGCGGGAGCCTTCCGGCACGTTGGTCGACGTGTTGTGCGGGCAGCCCGAGCAGAACCACGGCTTGCGCTCGACTTCGACGCGCGGGCGCGCGAGCGCCTTTTCCTTCGCGTCGATCACCGCGATGCGCGCGGCGATGCGCGCGCGCACGTCCGACGGCAGGTCGAACTTGTCGAGCCGCGTCGCGATTGCCTTCGCGATGATCGCCGGCGACAGCTCGTAGTGCGCGGGTAACAGCCAGTTGCCCATCGGCACCGACCACTCGCCGCCCGCGCCGTCCTTTTCGTCGAACTTGCCGAACACCCTCGGGCGCTGCGCGTCGGGCCAGTTGTACAGCTCTTCCTTGATCGCGTATTCGAGGATCTGGCGCTTTTCCT
Source organism: Paraburkholderia sp. (assembly GCF_036488505.1). Taxonomy (GTDB): domain Bacteria; phylum Pseudomonadota; class Gammaproteobacteria; order Burkholderiales; family Burkholderiaceae; genus Paraburkholderia. The sequence continues at coordinate 36,709 of NZ_DASXHN010000279.1, forward strand.
CGACCACTAGAATTTCGGCGAGCCCGCGTGCGAACGCCTGCGCGCCCTGCGCTTCGAGCGGCCACACGCAGCCGACCTTGTAAAGCCGGATGCCGATGCGCGCGCAGGTTTCGTCGTCGAGACCGAGGTCGGTCAGCGCCTGACGCACGTCGAGATAAGCCTTGCCGCCGGTCATGATGCCGAAGCGCGCTTGCGGCGAATCGATTTCGACGCGATCGAGTTTGTTCGCGCGCACGTAGGCGAGGGCGGCGTACCACTTGTAGTCGAGCAGACGCGCTTCCTGCACGAGCGGCGGATCGGGCCAGCGGATGTTCAGGCCGCCGTCGGGCATCACGAAGTCTTCCGGCAGGATGATCTGCGTGCGGTGCGGGTCGATATCGACCGACGCGGACGATTCGACCACGTCGGTCACGCACTTCATCGCGGCCCACAGCCCCGAGTAACGGCTCATCGCCCAGCCGTGCAAGCCGAAGTCGAGATATTCCTGCACGTTCGACGGAAACAGCACCGGGAGCCCGCACGCCTTGAAGATGTGCTCGGACTGATGCGCGAGCGTCGAGGATTTGGCAGCATGGTCGTCGCCAGCGAGCACGAGGACGCCGCCGTGGCGCGACGAGCCCGCCGAGTTGCCGTGCTTGAAGACGTCGCCGGAACGGTCGACGCCGGGCCCCTTGCCGTACCACATCGAGAACACGCCGTCGTATTTGGCGCTGGGATACAAATTGACTTGCTGCGACCCCCACACTGCGGTGGCCGCGAGGTCTTCGTTGACGCCGGGCTGGAACACGATCTTGTGGGCGGCGAGATGCTGCTTGGCTTTCCACAGCGAAAGATCGAGTCCGCCGAGCGGCGATCCGCGGTAGCCGGAGATAAAGCCGGCCGTGTTCAGGCCGGCGGCGCGGTCGCGTTCCTGCTGCAGCATCGGCAGGCGCACCAGCGCCTGGATGCCGCTCATGTACGCGCGGCCGCGTTCGAGGGTGTATTTGTCGTCGAGCGTGACGGAAGACAACGCGGCTTCGAGCGAGGCTCGCTGACCAGCGTCTAGCGGGGCATTCATTATGTGTACTCCTCCACTCAGCTTGGGATCACCAAAACTTTTCTGGCCCCGGCATCTTGTGAATGCTGGGGCCGGGGCCGTCATATTGACGGGTTTCAGGCGATGGTAGCACTGGTGGAAACCCGCCGCAGTGGGGTCCGGAACAGCGGGGTCTCACAAGGTCGTCGGGCAGAGCGCCGCGCGTTGCTGGCCGGTTCGACGTAGTTGCGCGGCATTTGGGAGGCAATGCGCTTCTGTTGCGGTTTCGCTTGTAACAAGCTGTAAAGCCTACAGATTTGCGGAACCGCAGTGAAAAGCACTGTCTAAACTCCGACCTGCGAGTAGTGTCCGTGTAACGCCGCGCATTCGGTTCGGCTTCGGGACAGCAGGGCAGTCAGACAAGGAGTACGCATGAACAGTAGAAACATCCAGACTTTCCTGATGGTTTCCGCCGCCTTTTTTGCGATGAGCGGGCCGGCGCGGGCGAACCCGGGCAGCACGAGCGCACTGTCGAACGCGATCAGCCGCACCGCGCGGGTCGCGCCGGCGCGGCTGGCAACGAGCCGGGTCGCGCGCTTAATCCGAACCGATCAGAGCAAGCAGAATTCGTGACGCGTCGCATGGGCGATGCGTCATTTGATAACCGGCCGCTGCCCGGATGAGGCCGGCGGCGCAGATGGAAAGGGCGAGGATCCTGCGATCCTCGCCCTTTTTTCATGTGCCAGCCGTTTTGCGACGGCTCCGCGTGGTCAGTGCTTGTCCTGCACGACACCGCGGCGGATCTGATCGAGCTCGATCGATTCGAACAGCGCCTTGAAGTTGCCCTCGCCGAACCCCTGATTGCCCTTGCGCTGGATGATCTCGAAGAAGATCGGGCCAATCTGGTTTTCCGTGAAGATCTGCAACAGCAGATCGTCCGGCGCACCGTCGATCAGGATCTTGCGCTTGCGCAGTTCATCGAGCGGTTCGCCGTGATCCGGCACGCGGCGGTCGACGAGCTCATAGTAGGTGTCGATCGTGTCGAGCAGTGAGATGTTCGATGCGCGCAGACCGTCGACCGTGCGATAGATGTCGTTGCTGCCGAGCGCAATGTGCTGAATCCCTTCGCCGTGGTACGCGTCCAGATACTCCTGGATCTGGCCCGCGGTGTCGGAGCCTTCCTCGTTGATCGGAATCCGGATCTTGCCGCACGGCGAGGTCATCGCCTTCGACTTCACGCCGGTCACCTTGCCTTCGATGTCGAAATAACGCACTTCGCGGAAGTTGAACAGACGCTCGTAAAACTCCGCCCATTCCTGCATGCGGCCGCGATGCACGTTGTGCGTCAGGTGATCGATATAGGTGAGACCGTGGCCGGCCGGATCCGGGTTCGCGCCGGCAATCGGCTCGAAGTCGACGTCGTAGATGTCGATATCGCCGATGCTGTTCGGCGCCGCGCCGTTCTTGCCGCGCCACCGATCGACGAAATAGATGAGCGAATCACCTATGCCCTTGATCGCGGGAATGTTCAGCTCCATCGGGCCGGTTTTGTTGTCGAAGCCCCATGCGCCTTTTTCGAGCGCCTGGCTATAGGCCTTCGCGGCATCCTGCACGCGAAACGCGATTGCGCAGATCGACGGCCCGTGCAGGCGCGCGAAGCGCTGCGCGAACGCATCCTTTTCAGCGTTGACGACGAAGTTGATGCCGCCCTGGCGATACAGCGTCACGTCTTTGTGCCGATGACGCGCGACGGCGGTGAAGCCCATCTGCTCGAACAGTTGGCCGAGGGCTTTGGGATCCGGCGCGGTGTACTCGATGAATTCGAAGCCGTCGGTACCGACCGGATTTTCCCAAGTTGAAACCTGCATTGTTTGTCTCCTGTTTCCTGTGCCGCCGATCCGAGTGAGCGATTCGCCACTCACTCTGGTCAGTTACGAGGTGTCGGGGGAGCGCTGTTGGCAAGCGCACGAGACGGCCGACTGAACGCGACCGGGTAGAGCAAGTGTAGAACTGCCGGCAAGGCGAAAACTTGCGAACTTGATCGCGCAACAGTACGCTTGAGCAAATAACTAGCGCGGTTAGCAGGTGAGACGGCAGAAAATGGCTAAGTTAGAGATAGATGCAATAGACCGGCGCATTCTGGCCATCCTTCAGGAGAATGGCCGGCTGTCGAACCAGGAGATCGCAGAGCGGATCAATCTGTCGCCGAGTCCATGTCTGCGGCGGATTCGGCGGCTCGAGGAGAGTGGGGCGATTCGCGGCTATGTCGCTTTGCTCGACGCTCAGCGGCTCGGGCTCGACCTGCTTGCGTATGTCAGCGTGCGGCTGGAAAAGGGCGGTGGCCGCGCGTTCAGTCCGCATGGCGAGGCTACGCACGCGGATCTGTTCGGCGCAGCGGTGCAGACGTGGCCGGAAGTGGTCGCGTGCCATGCGATGACCGGCGAAATGGACTATCTGCTTCGTGTTCAGGTCGAAGACATGGCGCATTTCTCGCGCTTCGTACAGGACCAGCTGTTGCGGCACCCGTCGGTAATCGACGTGAAATCGAGCTTCTCGTTGGAGAAGATCAAGGAAACAACGGCGCTGCCTATTCTTTAGGATCGCGGCGCCTGATCGCCAGGTGGCACGTACGGCCCAACTGCCGCGGCGCGAATACAAAAAAGGGCGGCTTGGCGGCCGCCCCTCTCTGATTTCCGTTAGCGTTTATTCAGGCAGCGACAGCCGCCGGCATGAACGACTCGAACAATCGCGATGCCTGGCGCGCGTGGCGCTTCAGTGCGTAGTCGAACACGGCGGCCTGCTCCTGCAGCATTTCGGCGAGGATGCTCGACTGATCGGCCGGCGCCAGTGTCAGATAGGCGTCGGCTTCGCCGTACGCGTATTCGATCTTCATGCCGGCCTTTTTCGCAATGTGCATCATCGTCGAATTACGTGACAGGCAGTGGATATACAGCATCGTTACATGGGTGTTGCGGCTGCGGATCGCAGCGCGCTCGAACAGCTTCGAGCCGATGCCCTGACCGCGCGCGCTTTCGAGCACCGATACCCCGAATTCGGCGGTGCGCTTGTCGCCTTCCGCGGGCAAATACGCTAGGTGGCCGACGCCGCTCAATTCCAGCTTGCTGTTGAACACCCCAAACACGGTTTCCCGTGTGAAGTCGATCGCGCGTACGTAGTTTTCAATCACGCGATTCGGCACGATCTGGCCGAAACGCAACAGACGGTCGTCTTCGCCGAGCGCGAGGAAGTGAGTGAGCAGCCGCTCGCGATCGATCGCGGTGAGTTCACGAACCAGAATCGGCGCACGGCCTCCAGACAGCGATGCACGATCGTTACGAGCGATCGGCTCGGCGGTGCCAGTTGTGAGCGTGTTCATGGTCGGGTTCTCCTTGTTTGATCGGGCGATTGATGCATTGCAACGCCGATTTTAGCGGAAACCCATGGTGATCACTAGGGAAAACCCGTATATAACGCCGAGCCGTCTGTCTAAAGCGCACGCGTTAGCTCGTAAGTCTTTGAAAAATAGAGGGAAATTAGAGTGAAGGCAGCGTTCGTGACACGACGCCGCACCCCGGTGCGCCGGGTGCGGTCGGTATGAATATTGCTGCTGCGCGTCAACCCCGAAAAGTGACTTTGCGCCACCGGGGCGAGTCGGAACCCCGCAGCCTCATTTCTCCGGTGCTGACCCCAAACCATGCTCGACCATGCCCACGACCTGCTCGGCGAATTCGCTGTACCCCATCCGTCCGTCCGGCTTCAGCCATGTGAACGTCCAGTTGATCATGCCGAACACCATCATCGTCAACGCGGTCTGGTTGTCGCGCGTGGCCCGATCGGGGTAAGCACGCGCGAGCTGGCGCGCGAACGCGGCAACCACATCGCGCTGGCGGTTCAGAATGGTCTCGCGCTGCGCGTCGACCAGATACTTGACGTCGTTGAGCAGCGCGACATGCCGGCTGTGCGACGTCTCGTATTCGGACAGAAACGCGCGGATCAGCTCGGCGAAGGTTTCTCGCTCGCTTAGTCCACGCCGCTGGCTCGAACCTTCCACTTCGGCGATGATCAGCATCAGCCGCTTCGTGTAGCGGTCGAGCAGATCGAACAGGATCGCTTCCTTGCTCTCGTAATAGTGATAAAGGCGCGCCTTCGAGGTGCCGCTTGCCGCGGCAAGATCGGCCATCGATGTGCTCGGGTAGCTGGTCTGCGCGAATTTGGCGGCGGCGAGTTCGAGGATCTGCTCGCGCTGAGTTTCGTGATCGGGGGCTCGGGTGCGGGCCATGGTCGTCTGTTGTTATGGATGAGAGCAGAGTTCGAGCGAACGCCACGTGTTCGCGTCGCCGCGCAAGCGCATGCGTCGCACGGCTGCCAGTTCGCGCATGCGCCAAAGCACGATGCTGTCGCTGACGAGGAACCACAGTTCGGCGCTCATCACATCGGCGGCGACGCGCGCGGCGGGCTGCCAGTCGTCAGTTGCCCGTTCGAGGATCAGCGCGTCCAGTTCAGCGAAACTGCTGCTCGTGAATGTATTGTCGCGCCAGCGCCGCGTCTCGCCGTTAGCATGTTTGGCTTCCTGCCATTCGAGCGCGAGCCGGCTGATGCGAAGTACGGGAATCGGCGCGGCGTCCGATAGACGGGCGAGCAGCACGTCCGGTGCGAACATGCCGACCGAGGTCGCGCGGTCCTTGCGGGTATGCGCCCAGGCGAGCGGATCGGTGAGATCGGCAATCGACAGGCGGACCTCGTTCAAACGCTGCGGGCTATTGCGCAGGTAGTAGCAGACGCGGCGCAGCATCAATTGGTCGGACGAGCTTTCGCCGTGCCAGACCACCACATTCGCGCTGCCGTTCGCGAGGCTGTTCAGCAGCGCGGCCTGATCGCGGAACTCCTGCACGAAATCCCGTCGCCGGTCGGCGCTGACGCGCTCCCAGAATCCGGCGCGCAGTCGTGGGCCGTCGTCGGCTCCGCGTAGCGGACCGACGGCCAGATCGTCCCGTAACGCCTGGACACGATCGTCGCGGTCGGCCCGGGCGAGCGCGGCGCGAAGCGATTCGGCGGCGACGTCGCCATTGGTGAGGTGAATCATGCTCATTGGCAAGGGCTAGCTATGACGCTTCCGGCTGTGACAAAAGAGGCCGCTCGTCGACCGCAAACCGATGTTCCGACGCACGAGCGGTCCCTAGTGTAAGCGGATAGCGAAATGGCTGAAAGCGGCGGCGGTCGCCGCGCGGTGGCGCGTCGCGCCAGGCGCGCAGGGCGCCGAGCCACGACGGGTTAACGGCTGGGCTACGGCCGGGCTAGCACGCGCGTGCAACCGGGCCGCCGCTGCCCTCGAATCAACGCTCGTCGTAGCTCACGACCACGCGGTCGCTGACTGGATGGCACTGACAGGTCAGCACGAAGCCGTCGCGGATCTCGTGCTCTTCCAGCGTGTAGTTCTTTTCCATCTTGACCTCGCCTTCGAGCACCTTCGCGCGGCAGGTGCAGCAGACGCCGCCCTTACACGCATATGGCAGCGCGAGCCCCGCACGCAGGCCGACGTCGAGCACGCTTACGCCCTGGTACGGCAGGCGGAGCTTGCGCCGCTTACCGTCGAGCACGATTTCGAGGTCGGCGGCCGGTGTGTCTTCGGTGATTTCGACGGGCGGCACGCCCGCCTGCGGCAACGGCGTGCCGAAGCGCTCGACGTGCACCTTCGCGGGCGGCACGCCGGCCGCTTTCAGCGCGGCCTCGGCGGCATCCATCATCGGCGCTGGGCCGCAGATGAACGCTTCGTCGATCGCGTCAGCCGGCAGCAGGTGCTCGATAAAGGCCGCGCATTTGTCCTGATCGAGCACGCCGTTGAACAGCTCGACGTCCTGCAGATCATCCGACAGCACGTGATACAGCACGAAGCGGTTCATGAAGCGGTTCTTCAGATCCTCGAGTTCTTCCGCGAACATGATCTGGTCGACGCTGCGGTTGCCGTACACGAGCGTGAACGTGCTGCGCGGCTCGACTTCGAGCGTGGACTTGATGATCGCGAGCACCGGCGTGATGCCCGAGCCGCCCGAGAACGCCAGGTACTGCTTGCCCTGGTCGGCGTTCAGGTGGGTGAAGAAGCGGCCATCCGGCGTCATCACGTCGATCGTGTGGCCGGGTTGCAGTGTGTCGAACGCGAACTTAGAGAAGCGCCCGCCGCGCACGCGCTTGATGCCGATGCGCAACTCGCCGTCGCGGTCGTAATCGGTGACACCGACGCAGATCGAATACGAGCGGCGCGTTTCTTCACCGTCGATATGCGTTTTCAGCGTGACGAACTGGCCCTGCGTGAAGCGATACTGGTCGCGCAGCTCGACCGGGACTTCGAACGCGACCGAGACCGCGTCGGCAGTCTCGGGGCGTACTTCGCGGATACGCAGCGGATGAAATTGCGGGGTGGCCATATCAGTACGGTTTGAAGTAGTCGAAGGGTTCCCGGCAGTCCAGGCAGCGGTACAGCGCCTTGCAGGCGGTCGAACCGAATTGCGCGAGCCGCTCGGTACGCACCGAGCGGCAGCGCGGGCAGGCCGGTGCCGGCAGCGCGCGCGGTACGAAGCGCAGCACTTTTTCCCGTGACGTGGACGCCGCAGCGGAGCCGCATTGGCCGGTGGGTGGCGCGATGCCATACGCGCGCAGTTTTTCGCGGGCGTCGGCGGTGATCCAGTCGGTCGTCCACGCGGGCGCAAGCACGGTCGCGACGCGATACGGCGCAAGCTCTGCTGCATGCAGCGCGCGGCCGATGTCCTCGGCAATCTGTGACATCGCCGGACAACCCGAGTAGGTCGGCGTGATCACGACTTCGAGCGCGCCGTCGGCGGCGCGCCGCACGTCGCGCAAAATGCCGAGCTCGCGGATCGATACCACCGGAATTTCCGGGTCCGGCACCGCTTCGAGCACGGCCCACGCTTGGGCGAGCGTGGCGTCGCCCGGGTTGGCCGGGTCGGCTGTGTTGGCTGCGGCGGCGGTGAGCGGGGCGGTCGAGGTCGTCATCGCGTGATTACCAGGTGGCGCCCGGATGCTGACGCGCGAGGCTTTGCATTTCGGCGAGCACGAAACCCATGTGCTCCGAATGCTCGCCGTGCTTGCCGGTCGTTACGTGTTTGACCGGTTCGGGCAGCGTCAGCGTGGCTTCGTCGAGCGTTGCGCGTACGTCGGCGAGCCACACGGCTTCGAGTTCCGACGTGCGCGGGCCGATGCCGGCTGCTGCGATCGTCTCTTCCAGCGCGTCCGCGCTAAAGAACTCGCGTGTGTACGGCATCAGATAGTCGAGCGCGGCCTGCGCGCGGCGATGCGATTCGTCCGTGCCGTCGCCGAAACGGATCAGCCACTCGCTCGCGTGATGGACGTGGTACGTCGTTTCCTTGATCGACTTCGCGGCGATCGCCGCGAGCTGTTCGTCCGCGGACGTCGTGAGCGCGGTCCACAGATGCGCCATCAACGTCGAGTACAGGTAATTGCGCACGATCGTCACCGCGTAGTCTTTCTCGGCCTGCGCGGTGCCGGCCAGCGGACCGTAATGCGGCAATTCGGCGAGCGTGTAGTTCGCAAATTCGCGCTCGCTACGAAAGTACGCATAGTCGTCCTCGGTGCGCGCGTTGCCGGTAAGTTGCTGCTCGAGCGCGGCGGCGTGCGTGTACAGCAACCGCGCCTGACCGATCAGATCGAGACTCATATTCGACAGCGCGATATCTTCTTCGAGGATGGGGCCGTGGCCGCACCACTCGCTGTTGCGCTGACCGAGGATCAGCGCGGTATCCGCGAGGCGCAGCACGTATTGCAGATGTTGGGGCGTGATCGTCATAGCCGCGTTCACATATGGTTGACTTCGTCGGGGAGCGTGTAGAACGTCGGGTGGCGATAGATTTTGTCGCCCGCCGGTTCGAACAGCTCGGCCTTTTGGTCCGGCGCGGAGGCCGTGATCGCTGACGACGGCACCACCCAGATGCTCACGCCTTCCTGGCGGCGCGTGTAGACGTCGCGTGCCATGCGCAGCGCCATTGGCGCGTCGGCGGCATGCAGACTGCCGCAGTGTTTATGGTCGAGTCCCTGCTTGCTACGCACGAACACTTCCCAAATCGGCCATTCCTTGTTCATCGCTGATCTCCTGATTCGTTTGATGCGCAGCGCCATTCATGCGGCGTGCTGTTGCGCGCGCTGACGGTTCTTTTCGGCGTGGGCAAGCGCGGCTTCGCGCACCCAAGCGCCATCTTCGTGGGCTTTGACGCGAGTCGCGAGGCGCTCGCGGTTGCACGGGCCGTCGCCGTTGACGACGCGCCAGAATTCTTCCCAGTCGATGTCGCCGTAGTCGTAGTGGCCGCTCGCTTCGTTCCATTTGAGGTCTGGGTCGGGCAACGTGACGCCTAGCACCTTGGCCTGCTCCACGGTCGCGTCGACGAATTTCTGACGTAGATCGTCGTTGGTGATGCGCTTGATGCCCCATCTCGCCGACTGGTTGCTATGGACCGAATCCTTGTCGCTCGGGCCGAACATCATCAGGACCGGCCACCACCAGCGGTTCACCGCCTGTTGGACCAGCTCGCGCTGCGCATCGGTGCCGGCCATCATCGCCAGCAGAGCGTCGAAGCCCTGGCGCTGATGGAACGACTCTTCCTTGCAGATACGGATCATCGCGCGGGCATACGGGCCATACGTGCAGCGGCACAGCGGGATCTGATTCATGATCGCGGCGCCGTCGACGAGCCAGCCGATCACGCCGACGTCGGCCCAGGTCGGCGTCGGATAATTAAAGATGCTCGAGTATTTGGCCTTGCCCGAATGCAGCGCGGCGATCAGCTGGTCGCGTGACACACCGAGCGTTTCCGCCGCGCTGTATAGATAGAGGCCATGGCCCGCTTCGTCCTGCACCTTGGCGATCAGGATCGCCTTGCGTTTAAGGCTCGGCGCGCGCGTGATCCAGTTGCCCTCCGGCAGCATCCCGACGATTTCCGAGTGCGCGTGCTGCGAGATTTGCCGGACCAGCGTCTTGCGGTACGCGTCGGGCATCCAGTCCTGAGGCTCTACCTTGCCGTCCGCGGTCATGACTGCATCGAACTGCGCTTGCTCGGGCGAGGTCGCGTCCGCGTCGAGCGGTGCGACATTGCTAGGAATATCCAGGGATTGCGTGTACATGGGGACGCTCTCTGCGGAAGTTGGATGTGTCGACGTAGTATAAACCAACCGACCGGTCGGTTAATAATGTTTTCTGCGGATTTCCTGTTGATGGAAAACGCGAGAGCGGCTTGCCCTGTTCGTGTAAAGCTCGCTGAGAACCGCGGCGGACCCCCGTATCAAGGCAACTGCTGCCCCGTCCCCGCACTTACCCGATAAAATCGCGAATTGGCCGTAATTTCCGGCCTTCCGTGCATTCCCGGTACTCATGTTACGTCTAAGCGAAATCAAACTCCCGCTCGATCACTCCGAAAGCGCACTCGAGGCTGCCGTCCGCGCGCGCCTTGCCGAACTGGGCGTGGCTGAGGACGGCCTCGTCCGATACACCGTGTTTCGCCGCGCGCACGATGCGCGCAAACGCGCCGACATCAAGCTCACTTACATCGTCGATGTCGAGGTGAAAGACGAAGCTGCCGCGCTCGAGCGACTCGCCGACGTACCGCACTGCGGCGTGACGCCCGACATGAGCTACAAGTTCGTCGCCCGCGCGCCGGCGCATCTAAGCACGCCGCGTCCGGTCGTGATCGGCATGGGGCCTTGCGGGCTATTCGCCGGGTTGATCCTTGCGCAGATGGGCTTCCGGCCGATCATCCTGGAGCGCGGCAAGGCGGTGCGCGAGCGCACCAAGGATACGTTCGGGCTGTGGCGCAAGTCGGTGCTGAATCCTGAGTCGAACGTGCAGTTCGGTGAGGGCGGCGCGGGCACGTTCTCGGACGGCAAGCTATACAGCCAGATCAAGGACCCGAAGCACTACGGCCGCAAAGTGCTCGACGAATTCGTGCGGGCTGGTGCGCCGGAAGACATCCTGTATCTGAGCCGGCCGCACATCGGCACCTTCCGCCTCGTGAGCATGGTCGAGAAGATGCGCGCGAAGATTCACGAACTGGGTGGCGAAGTGCGTTTCGAGATGCGCGTCGACGATATCGACATCGACGACGGCAAGGTGCGCGGCCTGGAGCTGTCGACCGGCGAGACGCTGCGTTGCCACCACGTCGTGCTGGCGGTCGGTCATAGCGCGCGAGACACGTTCCACATGCTCCACGACCGCGGCGTGTACGTCGAGGCGAAGCCGTTTTCGCTCGGTTTCCGGATCGAGCATCCGCAGGGTCTGATCGATCGCAGCCGTTTCGGCAAATTTGCCGGTCACAAACAACTCGGCGCAGCCGACTATAAGGTCGTGCATCACTGCAGCAACGGGCGCACGGTCTACAGTTTCTGTATGTGTCCGGGCGGTACCGTCGTCGCGGCCACGTCGGAGCCCGGGCGCGTGGTCACGAACGGTATGAGCCAGTACTCACGCGCGGAGCGCAACGCCAACGCTGGCATCGTGGTCGGCATTACGCCGGACGATTACCCGGGCGGTCCGCTTGCCGGCATCGCGTTTCAGCGCAAGTGGGAAGAGCGGGCCTTCGAGCTCGGCGGCGGCAACTATATGGCGCCGGGCCAACTGGTGGGTGACTTCATCGCGGGGCGGCCGTCCACGGCACTGGGTTCGGTCGTGCCGTCCTACAAGCCGGGCGTGCATCCAACCGACCTGGGCACCGCGCTGCCCGACTATGTGATCGAGGCGATCCGCGAGGCGCTGCCGCAGATGGAGAAGAAAATCGCGGGTTTCGCGATGCATGATGCGGTGCTGACGGGCGTTGAGACCAGGACGTCGTCGCCGGTACGCGTGCGTCGCGGCGACGATTACCAAAGCGTGAATGTGCAAGGGCTGTATCCGGCCGGCGAAGGCGCCGGGTACGCCGGCGGCATCTATTCGGCGGCTATCGACGGGATCGAGGTTGGCGAAGCCGTGGCATTGAAGATTATGCGTGAGCAAACTGTATAGCCGGAGCGAGCATCGAGCCGTGGCTCCATCCGCCGCGCCATTGTCTGCGATTAATCTCGCTACCCGCTGCCACCGCGGCGATCGGGCACAATGCGCGTTTCGCCTTGAACCGATGATCCGAATGACTCTTCGTAGCCTGGCTGCCGCATCCGGCGCGGCGTTGCTCGCCCAATGCATCTCTATTGCCGTCTCCTCGAGCGCTGTTGCCGCTGAAACACCCGAGCATTGGGTTGCCGTCTGGGCGACCGCTTTGCAGCCCATCCCTCAGCGGGCTGAATTGCCGCCGCTGTATCGTGCGCCAGAAGTCGCGGGGCGCACGGTCCGCCAGATCGTCTATCCAACGCTGTCAGGAAAGGTCGCGCGGATCCGCCTGAGTAATGTGTACGGCAAGACGCCGCTTGTCATCGACGAACTGCGTATCGCCCGTTCCGCTGGCGGCGCGGCAGCCGCTGACGGTGGTGGAAGTCGCGTGACGTTCGGCGGCAGGGGCGAGGTCAGCATTGCGCCGGGCGGGGAACTGGATAGCGATCCGATCACGATCGGGCTTTCCGCGGGCGCACCATACGCTATCAGTGCGTTCATGGGGCCGGAGCAGCGAATCGTCGCCTGGCATCGCGTTGCAAACCAGGTGAATTACGTGTCGGCGCCCGGCAATCACAGTGCCGACGCTTCGGCCGCGGCGTTTCGCGGACGGTTCACTCAATACGTGTGGGTGACCGGGCTGTCCGTGGAGGCGGCGCAGCCGTCGGCTACAGTCGCCGCGATCGGCGACTCGATTACCGATGGCATGCGCTCCAGCCTGAATCAGAACCGCCGCTGGCCGGACGAACTGGCGCACCGGCTGGCGGCGAGTGGACTGCAGTCGACCGCGATCGTGAACCTCGGCATTAGCGGCAACCGTCTGCTAAACGATTCGCCTTGCTATGGCGATGCGCTCGCAAGCCGGTTCGACCGCGACGTGCTGCGGCGTCCGGGCGTCAAGGCGGTGGTCTTGTTGATCGGCATCAACGACATCAACTTCGCGGCGATGCCACCGCATGGTGGACTCGACTGCGATTTTCCCCATACGCCGGTGAGTGCCGCCGATCTCATTACCGGCTACCAACGGGTGATCGCGGCGGCGCGGCGTGATGGGGTGAAGGTGTTCGGCGCGACGCTGACCCCGGCTTCTCTGCCCCCGGAGCGGGAAAACATCCGGATGACGGTCAATCAGTGGATCCGAACCAGTCACGCGTTCGACGGCGTCGTGGACTTCGACGCGGCGTTGCGTGATCGGGCGCAGCCGGACCGCTTGCAGCGCGCGTTCGATAGCGGCGACCACATCCATCCGAGCGATGCGGGATATGCGGCGATGGCCGATGCTGTCCCTATTGACGCCGTGGTGAGCGCGGCAGGGAAGTGATTCACAGCTTTTTCAGGCGAAACCGAAAACACTATTGACGAAGCGAAGAAGAGTCGCCATAATTCCGCTTCTCTGCTGCAGACGCAGCGACGTGAAACGAAGCGGTACCGGTGGTTGCGGTGCTGCGCGATTTGCGCAACGATCTTTAAAAACTAACAGCCGATAAGTGTGGGCACTTGATGCGGAATGCGGGCCGG
>NZ_DASXHN010000311.1:0-18463 GCF_036488505.1 Paraburkholderia sp.
CTCGCGCTCCTGAGCGAACTCGCCGCCCATGAACAGCAGCTTCTTGCCCGGATGGGTCCACATGAAACCGAAGTAAGCGCGCAGATTCGCGAAACGCTGCCACGTGTCACCCGGCATCTTGCCGAGCAGCGAGCCCTTGCCGTGTACCACTTCATCGTGCGAGAGCGGCAATACGAAGCGCTCCGAATACGCGTACACCATGCCGAACGTCATGTTGTGGTGGTGGTACTGGCGATACACCGGGTCTTCGTGCATGTAGTGCAGCGTGTCGTGCATCCAGCCCATGTTCCACTTGAAGTCGAAACCGAGCCCGCCGTCCTCGACGCGCGCGGTCACGCCCGGCCATGCGGTCGACTCTTCGGCAATCGTGATCGCGCCGGGCGCGCCCGGCACATAGCGGACTTCGTGATTCAGGCGCTTCAGGAACGCAATCGATTCGAGGTTTTCGCGGCCGCCATAGATGTTCGGCACCCACTCGCCGGCCGCGCGCGAATAATCGCGATACAACATCGATGCGACGGCGTCGACGCGCAGACCGTCGACGTGATAGCGCTTCAACCAGGCGAGCCCCGACGCGACCAGGAACGCGCTGACCTCGTTGCGCCCGAGGTTGTAAATCATCGTGTTCCAGTCCTGGTGATAGCCTTCGCGCGGATCGGCGTGCTCGTAGAGCGGTGTGCCGTCGAAATCGATCAGCCCATGCGCGTCGTTCGGAAAATGCGCGGGCACCCAGTCGAGAATCACGCCGAGCCCTTCTTCGTGCGCGCGGTCGACGAAGCGCGCGAACTGTTCGGGCTTGCCGAAGCGCGCGGACGGCGCGAACTGGCCGAGCGGCTGATAGCCCCACGAGCCGCCGAATGGATGCTCGGCAATCGGCAGAAACTCGACGTGCGTAAAGCCCATGCTCTTCGCGTACGGAATCAACCGCTCGGCGAGCTCTTCCCAGTCGAGTCCGCGATTGCCTTGCTCGGCGATCCGCAGCCACGATTCCGCGTGGACTTCGTAGATCGCAATCGGCGCACGCGCGGTTTGTTTCGCGGCGCGCGACTGGATCCACTCGTGATCGGTCCACGGAAACTGCTCGATCTCGTCGACGTGGGCGACCACCGATGCGGTGCCCGGCGGCTTCTCGGTCTGCATCGCGCACGGATCGGCCTTCAGCGGCAACGGATGTCCGTCGCGCGTGAGCATCTCGTACTTGTAGCGCGTGCCCGCGCCGACGCGCGGCACGAACAGCTCCCATACGCCGGCCTGATGGCGCAGCCGCATCGGATGACGGCGGCCGTCCCACGCATTGAAGTCGCCGACCACCGATACACGCCGCGCATTCGGCGCCCACACCGCGAAGCGCACGCCGGGCACGCCGTCTATTTCGACGGGCCGTGCACCGAGACATTCGAGCACCGCATAGGGGTCGCCGCGCGCAAGACGTTCGAGCGGTTCGTCGCCGAGCACCGGGCCGAACGAATAGGTGTCTTCGATTTCCTGCACGACGCCATGCCAGTCGATCCGCAAACGGTACGGCATCGCGGCCGTGACGCGGCCCGCGAACAGCCCCGGGCGCAACTGTTCGAGTTCGCCGAGCAGCGCGCCGTCGGCGCGCGAAATCACGCTGACGTGCGCGGCATTGGGCAACAGCGCGCGCACGATCGGCCCTGCGTCGGTGTGGTGCAACCCGAGCTGCGAAAACGGATCGGGGTGACGCGCTTCGACGAGCGCGTCGATATCGACGGGTTGAAGGCCTGCGGCCGGATCATGCTCACTCATGGTCGCCCTCGGCCGAATTAGGCGGTGTGTCGGCGCCGGGCGCCTGGGTTGACGGATCGCCGGAAGCCGGCGCGCCGGTATCGCCGAGCAGCCGGCTCGCGAGCGCCGCGAGGCCGCGCACCGGCAGGCTGAGCCACGCCGGCCGGTTGGCCGCTTCGTAGCGGATCTCGTAGGCGGCCTTCTCGATCAGGAACAGATCGAGCAGCGCCTGTTCGGCTTCGGGCGCGACGAGCGGCGTGAGCGCTTGCGCGACGGCTGCGCGGTACTCGTTGAGGAACGCGGTGGTGGCGTGCGCGCGGAACCGCTCGAACAGCGTGCGCTTGCGGTCGGCGGTCTGCTGTGGCGCGCTTTCGGTGGTCGATTGCGCCGCCGCGCTCGCATACGACAGCGAACGTAGCAGGCCGGCGACGTCGCGCAACGGACTCGATTTCTGCCGGCGTTCTTCGAGCGAACGCGCGGGCTCGCCCTCGAAGTCGATCAGATAGGCGTCGCCATGCGCGACCAGCACTTGTCCCAGATGGAAGTCGCCGTGGATGCGGATGCGCAATGCGTCCGCATTCGACGGAACGAGTTTCTCGACCGCCGCGACCAGCGCGTCACGCCGGTCGAGCAGGCTCTGCGCGAGCGCCTGCGTCTCGGCATCGAGCAGCTGGTCGATGCGCGGCTTCAGCAGATCAAGCGCGCTCGCGAGCATCTTCTGCGTGCCGTCGACCCACGCCTTCACCTGCTCCGCGTTGGCCGGCTCCGGCGCGAACGCCGGATCGTCGGTCGGGCTTGCAAGCGCGACGTGCAGTTCGCCGAGCCGTTTGCCGATGATTCCAGTCAGCTCGCCATAGCCGTCCATCAGGATCGTTTCGTTGTTGCGGTCAGGCGTGCTCTGCGCTTCGGTGTCGATTGCAATCGCGAGTTCGTCGACCGAGCGGCGCAGGTAATCGAGCGACCAGTTCCACGCGTCCCCCTGATTGTCGACAAAGCCCTGCAGGATCGCGAGCGTGTGCGGCACGCCTTCGGGGTCGACGCGCACCACTTCGCCATACAGCGGCGCGGTGTTTGCATAGCCAAGCTGCGTCAGATAGCGGCTGATTTCGGCTTCCGGATGAATCCCGCTCACCAGCCTGCGCACGAGCTTGAGCACCGCGGCATCGGCGATGATCAGCGAACTGTTGCTCTGCTCGGCCGCGAGCCAGCGAATTTCCGGCCGGTCGCCGAGATCGTCCAGTTCGCTGAAGCGTTCGGTCGGCACGAACCTGATCTCGCTCTTCTGCACGGTCGGCACGACCGCGCGTTCGCGCAGCTTGCGCAGCACGTTGTGCGCGAAGATCGGCAGCGCAAACGCATCGGTCAGATGACCGACGTTGCGGCCGCGCCGCACGCGCGCCAATGCCAGCTGCATGAACAGCGGCGAGGTGGTTTCGCCGCCCCATGTGAGCGCGATCGGCACCACGTAGCGTTCGGTGTGATCGCCGACGTCGACCTCGATTTCGGTGAACGCGAAGCCGCCGTTCGGAATCGTCGTCAACGCGGCGAGCCGTACCGCATGCATCTTCTGGTCCTTCGATGCGAACCAGCGGCGCCGGCTCAGCCAGGAAGGCAGCACTTCCGATTCGAGCAGCCGCACGTTTTCCGGCGTCGGGCCGGTCTGGCCTTCGCGGATCACGATCGTCACGAACTCGGGCAGCGGCACCGAATGCGCCTGCGCCCAGGTCGGACGCTGACCGCCCTGGCACAACAGGAACCACAGGAAACCGTACGGCGGGAACGTCAGCAGATAAGTCAGCTGGCCGATCGCGGGGAACACCGAATCGGCGGTCATTTCGATCGGCACCGCGCCGTTGAATTCGGACAGATCGAGTTCGACAGCCTGCGGCGCGCGCGACAGATTCGCGACGCAGAGGATCGGCGGCTCGCCCGGCATCTCGCGCAGATACGCAAGGATCTTGCGATTCTCCGGCTTCAGAAAGCGGATCGTGCCGCGTCCGAAGGTCTGCTTCGAGCGTCGCGTCGCGAGCATGCGGCGGGTCCAGTTCAGCAGCGAATGCGGATCGCGGCTTTGTGCTTCGACGTTGACCGCATCGAAGCCATACAGCGAACCCATCACGGGCGGCAGCACCAGTTGCTCCGGGTCGGCGCGCGAGAAACCGCCGTTGCGGTCCGACGACCACTGCATCGGCGTGCGCACGCCATCGCGATCGCCGAGGTGGATGTTGTCGCCCATGCCGAGTTCGTCGCCGTAGTAAATCACCGGCGTGCCGGGCATCGACAGCAGCAGTGAATTGATCAGCTCGATGCGGCGGCGGTCGCGCTCCATCAGCGGCGCGAGGCGGCGGCGAATGCCGAGATTCAGGCGCGCGCGGCGGTCGCTCGCATAGGTGTTCCACAGGTAGTCGCGCTCGGAGTCGGTGACCATTTCGAGCGTCAGTTCGTCGTGATTGCGCAGGAAGATCGCCCACTGGTTCGACTCGGCGAGGTCCGGCGTCTGCTTCATGATGTCGGTGATAGGAAAGCGATCCTCGCTCGCGATCGACATATAGATGCGCGGCATCAGCGGGAAGTGGAACGCCATATGGCATTCGTCCTCGTTGCCGAAGTATTCCTTCACGTCTTCGGGCCACTGGTTCGCCTCGGCGAGCAGCATCCGGTTCGGGTATTCGGCATCGATGGTCGCGCGAATCTTCTTCAGGATCTGGTGCGTTTCCGGCAGGTTCTCGTTGTTGGTCCCTTCACGCTCGACGAGGTACGGCACCGCATCGAGCCGCAGCCCGTCGATGCCCATGTCGAGCCAGAAGCGCATCACCTGCAGCACTTCTTTTATCACCGACGGGTTGTCGAAATTGAGGTCGGGCTGATGCGAATAGAAGCGGTGCCAGTAGTACGCGCCCGCGACCGGATCGTGGGTCCAGTTCGATGGCTCGGTGTCGATAAAGATGATGCGCGTGCCCTGATACTTCTGATCGGTATCCGACCACACGTAGTAGTTGCGATGGTTCGAACCGGGCTTCGCGCGCCGGGCGCGCTGAAACCACGGGTGCTGATCCGACGTGTGGTTGATCACCAGTTCGGTGATTACGCGGATACCGCGCGCGTGCGCCTCCTGGATGAAGCGCTTCACGTCCGAAAGCTGACCGTAGTCGGGATGCACGTTGCGGTAATCGGCGATGTCGTAGCCGTCGTCGCGCCGCGGCGATGGATAGAACGGCAGCAGCCAGATCGCGTTCACGCCGAGTTCGGCGATGTAGTCGAGCTTCGCCATCAGGCCGGGGAAGTCGCCGACACCGTCGTTGTTCCCATCGAAAAACGACTTGATATGCACCTGGTAGATGATCGCGTCCTTGTACCAGAGCGGATCGTCGCTCAGCATCGCGGGCTTGCCGCGCCGGCGCGCACGTGCTTGCGCCGCGCTGCCGGTAGCGGTGGCCGTATGCGTGTGCTGGGCCGCTTGGGCTGGATCGTCACGCTTCATGTCGCACTTCCATAGAGGTTAGGTTGCCAGCGCCTGCGTGATGTGCGCTGTCCTGATCGGGTTCGGTCTGCTCCGGGCGTTCCGCGGGCAGGCCGCCTAGCGGCGCGATGCGCCAGATCGAGAACGGCTGGCCGGACCCGAGCTGGACATGCTGGCGTCGGCCGTGCCATTCGAAGCGCGCGTCGGTCATCAGGTCGATCACTTCGAGCGCGCCATGATCATGCAGATGCCAGTGCGCGAAGGTCTCCCACGACAACTCGATATCCGCGCCTTGTTCGTTGAACGCATCGAGATTGATCGCGACGATGATCACGTTGTCGCGCGCCTCGGTGGCCTTCTCGAACAGCAGGATATGGTCGTTGTGCGCGGTCAGGAAGGTCAGGCCGAGATGCGTTTGCAGCGCCGGATTCGCGCGGCGGATGCGGTTCAACGCGCTGATCTCGCCGACGATATTGCCGGGCCGGTGCCAGTCCCACGCGCGCAGCTGGTACTTTTCCGAATCCAGATACTCTTCGCTGTTCGGCAGCGCGGCGGCCTCGCACAATTCGAAGCCGCTATACACGCCCCACAAGCCGGCCAGCGTCGCCGCAAGCGCCGCGCGAATCAGAAAGCCGGTGCGGCCCTGCGATTGGAGATGCCGCGGGTTGATATCCGGCGTATTGACGAAGAAGTTGGGCCGGTAGAAATCGCGCGCGCCGGTTTGCGTGAGTTCGGTCAGGTATTCGATGAAGTCGCGCTTCGACTCGCGCCACGTGAAGTACGTGTACGACTGCGAAAAGCCGATCTTGCCGAGCCGGTTCATCATGCGCGGACGGGTGAACGCTTCGGCGAGGAACATCACGTCCGGATGACGCGCGCGCACGTCGGCGATCATCCACTCCCAGAACGGCAACGGCTTCGTGTGCGGATTATCGACGCGGAAAATGCGCACGCCCGCGTCGATCCAGAACAGGATCACGTCGCGCAATGCGAGCCACAGGTCGGGCTTTGCATCGTGCGCATAGAAGTCGGGATTGACGATGTCCTGGTACTTCTTCGGCGGATTTTCCGCGTAACGCAGCGTGCCGTCCGGCCGCCACGCGAACCAGGTCGGATGCTCCTTCAGCCACGGATGATCGGGCGAACACTGAATCGCGAAGTCGAGCGCGATTTCGAGGCCGTGCGCATGCGCGGCGGCGAGCATCGCCTTGAAGTCGTCGAGCGTGCCGAGTTGCGGGTGCACCGCGGTGTGGCCACCTTCGGCCGCCCCGATCGCGTACGGGCTGCCCACGTCGCCCGGCTGCGCGTTCAGCGTGTTGTTGCGGCCCTTGCGGTTCGCGCGGCCGATCGGATGGATCGGCGGAAAGTACAGCACGTCGAAACCCATATCGCGGATGCGAGGCAACTTCGTCGTGACGTCGGCGAAGGTGCCATGGCGATTTTCGTCGTCGCTCATCGAGCGCGGGAAGATCTCGTACCAGCTCGCGAAGTGCGCGGCCGTGCGCTCCGCATCGATCTTGTAGATCACCGCGTCGCGGCTCAGGAACGGCCGATGTCGCGCGGCGGTCATCGCTTTCGCGGTGGCCGGCGCGAGGATCAGCGCGAGCTTGCGTTGCGCGTCGGCTTTCGCGAAGTCTCGAACGATCTGGTCCAGCGGTTCTTTCTGCGCGCCTTCCGTCGTTTCGACTTCGGCGAGCACCAGCGCGAACAGATGCGCGGCCTCGTCCAGTTCGATTTCGACGGTCTGGTTCGCCTTCAGCTTCTTCTGGATGTGCTCGACCAGCGACGAGAAATCGTCGCGCCACGCGATCACGGTGAATTCGTAGCGGCCGATCCGTTCGAGCAGAATGCGCGCGCTCCACAAATCGAGCCCCGCGGGCGGCGCGGGCGACATCAATGCTTCGTGCCACGCGGTTTCGTCGGCGGCACGCCACAGCACCGCGGCGGCGATCTTGTCGTGACCTTCCGCGAAGATCGCGGCGCGGATTTCCGCGCGTTCGCCCACGCTACGCTTGGCCGCGAAGCGGCCGTTCTCGACCGATGGCGACACGCTTTCGATCGCGACGCGTGGCGCTTCGATCGCCTGCAGCACGCTCTTGTGGCCGCTGCGCTTGTTGTTCGCCTTGTCGATGGGCGGCGCGAGACGGATCGGCGTGGGTGCCCGCGCGCGCAGCAGCTGCACCGCGCCGGGCGCGAGCGTGAACGGTGCGAGCGCGGCGGGCTCCACGTGGTCGGGCGCATCGAGCGGCGCAAAGCGCGTGAAGCCGCCCGGCACGCCAGTGAGAAAGCGCGCGGGGTCGACGCGCACCGGCGCGCCGAGTTCCGGATTGACGACGATCAGCACCGCTTCGCCGGCGTCGCGCAACTCGGCCTGGTCCGCCCGCAACAGGACCGCTGCGGGTGCGCCGGGCCCGGAGAGCGGGCGCAATGCGCCGTTCGCGTGCAGCGTCGGCGTCTTGCGCGCGAGATCGTTGGCCTGGCGGACGGCTGCCGTCAGATCGAAACGGCGTGCCTGCGCCGCGCGCGCAAATTGCGCGGCATCGCCGCGCGTTTGCGACATCGGTTCGGTGATGCCGTACTCGAAGCCCATCGGCATCATCCAGCCGCTGCCCACCGCGACCGACGTGAACAGTGCGCGCCGATACGCGCGCTCGACGATCGCGGCGTCGTGCACGTCGCTTAGGTCAGCCGCGACGCGCGTGCCGTACGGCGCTTCGGGGAATGCAATCGGTGCGCCGATGCGCGCGAGCGACGCATGTTCGTCGACCATCCAGCTGGAACGGAAATCCCACCAGCGTACCGACGAGAACACGCTGTCGAAGCCGGCCGGTTCCAGCCCTGGCAGGTCGCTGCGCGCGAGGCCCGGTGTCGCGGCCAGGAAGCGCACGTGCGGGCGCTGCGCGCGCACTTCGTCGCCGAGATGCCGCCACACGGCGGCCGGCACGCGATGCGGCGAATCGAAGCGAAATCCGCCGACGCCCGCGTCGACGAGCGCAAGCAACTGCTGCGTCCACCAGCCGGTCAACGCGGCGCTCGAGCCCGGGTCGTCGAAATTCGCGTAGGCGACATTGTCGGCGCGATGCACATGACGCGGATCGAGCCGCGCCATGTCGGATTCGGGCGCGTGGAACCAGTCTCTGTGCTCGGCATACAGGACGCCGTCGGCGGCCATCCGGTCGATCACGAGATCGACCAGCAAGGTCAAGCCGTTGCGACGCGCGGCGTCGGCGAGCGTGCGCAGCGCGTCATGAGCGGGCTGCTTCGCCTCGAAGACCGGATGGAGCCGCGCGTGATTGCCGATCACCTGGCCGTGGCCGGCCTGACCGGGCTCGAACAGGCCCCCGATCAACGCGTGATCGAAGCCGAGCGCGGCTGCGTGAGCGAACTGCGCGGGCCACGCATCGAGCGGCCCGACCAGAAGAGAGTGAAAAAAATAGATCCGCGGCGCGTACCCGTTCGGAGGTTCCATCGGTCGTTTCCAGAATTGTCGTGCTGCGGTGTGGATGCAGTTGGCATGCGATCACAGCGCTCATTGGGCTTCCCGAGCCGGATACCGCGCGATGCGTGAACGACGGCGCGTATTGGTCAGAGTAGCGCATAGATCGTCACGCCGCTGGCCAGTTCGGGGGTGCTTTGACGCCAGATAACGGGCGCACGAGGCTGGCCGGCACTCGTCGCGGGAAGGAGCAAACCTTGTGCCCATCGCGGCCGGCGCGGTGTCGTGGATCGCTGCGGGACGGGCCGGGGCGGCGTGAAATGAATGACCGCGAGCCTACCGTGCGTGGCAAGGCGTCCACGTCATCCCCGCGCTACCCCGGGCGAGCAGGTAAAACGGGTCGGCGCGGTCCCGTTTTACACGGAGGTTCAACGGCGCGACGTTGCGGCGTTCGGGTAGGCGCGGCTTTCCGGTGATCTGAACGTCATGAACCCAGCAGACCCGCCGCGATATTCACGCATAGCCCGAGTACCGCGACGTTGAAGTAGAACGACAGAATCGATTGCGCGAGGGTCGCGCGGCGAATCTCGCGCGAGCGCAGCACGACGTCCGACGTTTGCGACGCAACCGCGATCGTGAACGAGTAGTACAGGAAGTCCCAGTAGTTCGGCTGCAGTTCGTGATCAGGAAATAGCAGCGCGGTTTCCTGCACGCCGGTATCGTAGTAGAGGCGTGCATAGTGCTGCGTGAAAATCGTCGGAATCAAAAACCATGCGCCGATCAGCGTCAGACCGGTCAGCAGATAGTGCCATGCGGTCGACGCGCCCGCCGTGCCTTTCGCCGACGCCAGTTCGAGCACGATCGCGGCGATGCTCGCAATCGTCGCCGCGCAGATCACGAACAGCACGACCCCGGCGTTTTCATCGTCGCGCATCGCGGATTCGCGCACGCGCATTTCGTCGGCGAGGGCCATGTGCACCCAGATCATCAGCAGGTAGCTCCAGATAGCCGCATCCCAGCCGATCAACGCGCGCGCCATCGCACTCGTATGCCACGGCACGAGGGCCGCGACCGCGAGGCCGATGACGAGGCCGATCATTGTGCGCGGCCGATTGCGAAGAACCTGTGGATAGTATTTGATGGACATGGGTCGGAAAGCTCGGCAACAGAGGAGGCAACGCAAGTGACAGCAC
This sequence comes from Paraburkholderia sp., assembly GCF_036488505.1. GTDB lineage: Bacteria > Pseudomonadota > Gammaproteobacteria > Burkholderiales > Burkholderiaceae > Paraburkholderia. The sequence goes on from NZ_DASXHN010000311.1 coordinate 9,836, forward strand.
GAATGAACTGAACGAACGCAACGCGGCGTCGCGGATTCTACTCGCGCCTGCGGGGCCGATAGTCGAATCGTTGGGTCGCAACCTGTAGTGTTCCGCAGCGGCCTTGCACGCCGCTTTCGATTCAACGGCGATTGCCGGAAAACGCACTCGAAATGATTGCCATGATGCTCCGGCGCGACCGACGCCGTCATGCGACTGTCATCGCGATCAGGTATGCAATACGGCGCGTGCGGTGGGTGGTCTCGCGCGCTGCGGGCCACGCCGCGGCGATCCGCCAAGGGTGACCGGCAGAACTTGGGATCGTCGCCAGATGGTGCAATAAATGCGCGGTGCTTGCGCGATGTAGTCGTGGTTTGTGTCAATCTTGCTGACGGGCGCGCGACGAAACGAGAGGCGGCGCGCATACACTGGCACCTTCGCCGGATTATCATCAATGCATGGCTTCCCTACTCGACAACTTCGTTCAGCAGCATGCAGCCAACGAGAGCGGCCGCGACTTCGTGGTCGGCGATCTGCACGGCTGCGTCGATGCGCTGCGCTATCTGCTGTGCCAGATCGCATTCGATCCGGCACGCGACCGGCTGTTTTCGGTCGGCGATCTGGTCGATCGTGGCGAGCAATCCGAGCAGGCGCTGGCGCTGCTGATGAAGCCGTGGTTCTTTCCGGTGCTCGGCAATCACGAAGACATGCTGTGCTCGGTGGCCGAGGGCAGCTTGCGGCGCCAGTGGTGGTATGGCATTGGCGGCGCATGGGCGGCTAGTGTGCCTGACGAGCGGTTACGGGACTATGCGGAGCATCTGCGCACGCTGCCGCTCGTGCGCGTGGTCGGCAGCGGCAAGGAGCGCTTCAACGTGCTTCACGCGGAATTCTTCGGCTCCGACGCCGACCTCGACGCCGGCAATTTTTCGGCGCAAACGCGCCAGCAATTGCTGTGGGGCCGTGACCTCGCGCTCGGCAACGGCGATCCACTGACGCAGCGCGGGCTGTCGCTGACCTACTGCGGCCATACGCCGATGCGCGACATCAAGCAGATCGGCTCCCAGGTGTTTATCGATACCGGCGCGTTCGGACCGGGCGGCACGCTGACGATCGTGCAGCCTCTGGCGCTGCGCCGCTGGTCGATCTCGGTCGAGGAAGCCCGCGCGCAAGGGGCGGGCGCGCTCGCGTTGCCCTGAACGCGTTGCATCTTCGTCTTCCTTCGCGGTCCGATGCGCGTCAGCCGACCTGGTTGAGTTCGAACACGATGTCGACGCTCGATCCGTTCCAGTTGTATTCCAGATAGGCCGCGTGATGGCAATCGCGCAGCAGCGTCGTGCGAAACGCGGCGAGGCATTCGCCGGCGCTGTCGCGCACCGACGGATAGACGATGCCGGGTGCCCCTGCCGCGCGCACCGCGCGCCCTAGTGCCTGTCCGGCCAGATAGTCGTGTGGCGACAGCACGGCGGGATCGAGCGCGGGATCGCCGCGCAGATCGACCACGCGGCCTTGCGCGGCGACCGTGTACAGACGCATCTGCTGACGCAACGGCGGCTCGGCGGTCGCCTCGAGAAACTTGCCGGTGTGATAGCGCGTTTCGGCGATCGCCGTGGCACGCGAGCGTGCACAGTAGAAGACGCCATACGTGCCGTCGGAAAAGCGGCTGCCCAGCGGATTCAGATGAGTGAGCGCGGCCATGATCGGCCCGTAGCCCGGGCCAAAGCGGCGCTCTTCGCGTGGCACCAGGTCGAGTTCGCCGACCTCGGTGCGCAGGCGGTCGTTGGTCATTGCCTCCAGCGCGTACAGCGCGTCGAAATCTTCCGCGGAAGCGACCCGGTCGAACAGATTGACGGCCGGAAAGCGCGTCGGAATCACGCGATACGCGGGCGACCAGTCGAGTGCGGCGCTGCTCCAGCGGTCCTGCCAATGCGGTTGTGTCACGCCCAGCCGCCTCGCATCGCGTCGAGATACTGGCGCACGGCCACGAGGTCGCTGATGTTGCCCGCCAGCATGCGGTCGAGCGCGCGGCGCCCGCCGAACGGCGGCGCGCTGTTGGGGCGTTTGATCCAGCTATCGGCGGCGTTGGGTTGCGGCAGCAGGATTTGCAGCGCCTTGTAGATGCCGAGCAGCAGCGACAGGCGCTCTAGCGTGTCGCGGCCGAGACGAGCCGTTTGCGGCGACGCCTTCCATTTGAAAAAGGTGGAGCGGCCCGGCGAGCCGAGCAGCACGATCTGCTCGTCGGCGCTCAGATTCCAGTCGCGTGCGATGTTGAAGAACGCGCGCAGACCCGCCGCGGATATCTCCGAAACGGTGGGTTCCGGAGCCGGCCTTCGCAACGGTGACTCGGGGATAAGCGGGGCAGCGTGAGCCATGAGCGGATTAGTCCATATATGTACTTGTTATTGATAATAGTCTAAATGAGGATTTTTGCAAGCGAATATAATCCCGGCTCTTTGACAGCTGTTTTCGACAGCTGTGTGGGGTAGCAGTCGATCAGGAGAAGCAGAGATGCGGGTTCGAGCAGTGGCAGTGGCAGCGGCGCTGGCAGTATGGTGTGTGTCGGGAGCGGCTTTGGCGGCGGGTTATGCCGAAGTGTGGAATCCGCCCGAGGCGAGCGGGCATGACGCAAGGGGGCATGGTACGAAGGCGGCGCGGAGCAAGCCGGCTGCGGTGAAGGGTGGGTCGAACGCCCGTACGGGCGGCAAGGCCGGGGCCGGCGCGCATGAGAGGCGGGTGGCGAGCGTGCGGCATCGAGCGTCCCATGTCGCGCCGCGCGTTGCGGGCCACGGCAGCAAGCTGGCCGCCCATGGCGGTGGCGCGAAGGGGGTCGCCGCGAGCGCAGGCATGAAGGGTGGTGCGAACGGCGGCATGCGGATAGCGGCCACGGGCAAGACCCGCACGGATGGCATTGCGAGCGCTCGAGCTGCGAAGTCGCACACGCAAGCGCATGCTCAGCTTGTCCATGCGAAATCCGCTCAAGGCAAGCTGATGCGCGCTGACTTCGCGCCGGGCCGGGGCTCGCGGCCGCATGTGATCAAGGCGGCGGCGAAGCCTGCGGTCTCCGCGCCGGTTATGTCGAGCGGCTCTGTTGGACAGGCTGCGCCGACTTCGCCGGCCCAATCCGCAAACGTTGGCAACATTGTGCCGATGGGTGCTTCCCCCAATCCGGCCAGTCCGGCCACCGCTCGCAGCGGCTCGCTGCCGCCGATTATTCACTGAGTGCCCGCGCGGGGCGCGGCAGCGGAAGTGCCTCGCTGCCGTCCATCCGGCCATCGCTTGCAGTAGCGCACCGCCAGTCGCGTCACGCCGCGGCCAGTCCGTTTGCCAGCAACCGCAACGTTTCATCCGAGCGCCGCTCCCGCACGCGCGAATGCAGCGTCACGCGCGATTCCGGCAGCGCCGGCAAACCTAGCCGCTCGCCGGCGTCGATCAGACCACGCGGCGCGACCCGGCGCGCGAGCGGCGAAACGGCGAGTCCGGCGGCCACCGCGGCGCCAACGGCCGCCACGCCGCCGCCGACGAACACCTCCTGCCACGCGACTCCCGCCGCCGTCAGCGTGCGCAACGCCACGTCTCGCACGTTGCACGGCGGACTCAGCAGCGCGAGTGCCAACGGCTCGCCGACTCGCGGTAGCCACGTCGGTGTCGCCAGCCAGCCGAGCGGTTCGCTGAACAGCACCTGCGCATCGTCGCGCGGCGGCTCGTCGGCGCCATAGCGGACGATTGCCGCATCGAGGCGCCGCTCGTCGAACTGCGCGAGCAGCACCGCCGACGTGCCCATATGCAACTCGATCACCAGAGCTGGATCGTGCGCATTGAGCCGGCCGAGCAACTGCGGCAGATCAGGCCCGGCGACATGCTCGCTCAGCCCGAGCACGAGTCGCCGGCGCTCCACCGACAGCGCGCCGAGCGCGCGCTCGTGCGCGTTCAGCAGCTCGCGGGCCGCACCGAGAAACGCGTTGCCGTCGGCGGACAGACGCACGACGCGCGGCGTGCGCTCGAGCAACTGCTTGCCCAGATGCGCCTCCAGCCGCTTTAGCTTCAAGCTCACGGCCGACTGGGTGGTGTCGAGCGCGTCCGCGGCGCGCGTGAAGCTGCGCAGATCGGCAACGAGCACGAACGCTCGCACCGCGTCGAGATCGAGTACTTTCATTTCGAACTGAAATGGATGAAATAGCCGAAGATATCTGTTTATTATGACCGAGCGTGCCTATGCTGTGTTGGCCCAACACTGCAAAAGGAGCCCGTCATGCCGCTGACCCGAATTTCCCTACGCGCCGGAAAACCCGCCGAATACCGCCAGGCGCTGAGCGCTGGCATCCAGCGCTCGCTCGTGGACACCTTCAACGTGCCGAGGGACGACGTGTTCATGCTGATCACCGAGCACACGTCCGACAACATGATCTACGACCGGCAATACATGAACATCGAGCGCGGCGACGATTTCGTCGCGATCCAGTTGACGGTCAGCAACACGCGCACGGTGGAGCAGAAGAAGGCGCTGTACCGGCGCATCGTCGACGAACTCGGCCAGTCGCCAGGTGTGCGCCCGGAGGATGTATTCATCAACCTGGTGGAGGTCGAGAAGGAGAACTGGTCGTTTGGGAATGGGCTGTGCCAGTACGGGACGCGCTCTGCGGAGTGATAGTGCGTTGGCCGGCCGTGGATGAGCCGGAGAGGACGGCCGGCGTAATACGAAGCAGACGTTCGGGGCCGCACTTTTATGTTTTTCAAAGTCCCATTGCGCACGTCATTCCCATCCGGGGTGGTCAGGAATTGATATGCACAAGCGCTTTACGATATTTACGATGTGTGTATCTGAAAGCGTATAACCCCAACGTTAATCCCACCCGACCATCGCGCCAGTTTCCACGACGGATATACCATTTCAGGAATGCCCCGACCGGACTGATCCACTGCTTGAGCCAAAGTGCGCCAATCCACTTGCCTCTGTTGAGGAGATCGATTGCGGCCAGATCGGTGTATAGATCAAGCTTACGCATCAGCTCGGATTGAGTCTCAAACGTATGGTGGACCAACGGGGATTCGATGCGCCCAACACTTTCATGGCCGATAGGGGTTTCGTGAACGCTGTGATGCGTGAAATCCGTTCTATCCCGGTGATATATACGGATGGGGTAATCAGGGCAACTGGCGGGCATCAGAGCGTGGACGACCCTGCCCCTTACTAGCCAGTCGCGGCGAACAGCATATGCGTCGTGCGAAAAGCCCGATACTTTCAGCGCCATGACTTCATCGATCAGTGCGTCGCTGGGGATCTCATCGCTATCAAAGAACATCACGGCCTGATGTAAACACAGGCTGGTTGCAAAAAGTCGCTGTGCGCGAAAATTGTCGAAGCTGCGGTGCACTAGCCTGGCACCGTGTCGAGCTACGATTGCCAATGTTGCGTCGTTGCTGCCGCTGTCGACAACCAGCAAGTCATCCGCCATGCGCTTCGCGGCCGCCAGGACCTTGTCCAGGTGCCGCTCGCTATTGTGGGTGAGAACGTATATCGAGAGAGGTGTCAATCTGTTACCAACCTAGGGTCATCATCTATAAAACTGCGTGTTCTCGTTGCGCCGCGAGATTGTCAGTCGAGTTAGCATTTTCGACAGATTTCGCAATTCCACTTGCGGCGCTGGCTATCCAATACTATTCCTGTGCGCAAACCATCGTTGGCTCATGAACCTGCAGGCGAGGCAGCGATGATCGCGGCACCAATCGTGGTTGCGAGAACGCCAGTCCACTGACTGCGACTCAGGCGTTCTTTACGAACAACGAGGCCGAGCATTGCTGTCACGCCACCGGATAATGCGCTGAGAACGGTGACTACCGCGCTTGCCCCGGACCTCATCCCAAGAGCCAGAAAGCAGAGTGCGCAGACATTTGCCCCTGCTTGCAGTAAGAAAACAGGAGAGCGAGCCAATCCTCCAGTGTTTGACATTCTACGAATGCACGCAAGAGCCGACGCGCAAAACGCGACGCCGTAGTTGGCTAACAATACGGTCAAGGTTCCGAGCCTGGGGATGGCATAGTGCCCTTGCAACCAGAACGCTACGCCATACAGGCCGGCTGCTGCGCTCGCAAACTTCAACGCGCGCAGGCCTGTGCCCGATGCGGGGCCTCGACACGTGAAGCCGGCTGCCAATGGTATCCCACCAACGCAAATAAGCACGCCAGCCGTTGCTGTCGCGCTGAGCGACTCTCCGGAGCATAGTGAAAGGACCGTAGTGACGGCGGCGTAGCACATCGCAATCGGGGCAACGACTGCACTCTGCCCGATAGCGAGGCCGCTCGTGAGGCAGAACGACGCAGATACCGATGCTGCCGTCGCTAACACGGTAAAGAACAATGCGCTGCTCGCGTCGACGAACGGTCGCATCGCGCCAGGCTGAATGACTAGCCATAGCGAAACGGTAATAAGGCCTATCGCACTTGATAGGAACATTGTGCCAGCCACTCCGCCTTTCTCTGCCATCGATTTCGCGAGAAAGTCAGCGAGCCCCCAACACACCGCGGCGCCAATGCCAAAAAATATGGACATGAGGTACCCCAATAAGCGGTGAAGCTATCACGGTTTTGTCAGTATCAGGTTGCTCAGTAATTGGCCGGCAGAACGCTCCGTCAAAGTGCTTTCGCCGATGAAAGCGGATTTCGCTTCTGTGCGAGGGCCGGTGTCCCGGCAGCCGTCTGTACGCGATCAAAGTTTCGAGCCGCCGTCGACACGCAGCGTGTCGCCGGTCACCCAGCGCGCGTCGTCGGACGCAAGAAACACTGCGGCTCCGGCGATGTCCTCCGGCTGCGCGACGCGTTTCAGCGCCTGAATGCCGAGAGCGAAGTCGCGTCCCGCCTCGGTCTTCGCGAAGTTCGACATATCAGTCTCGACGATGCCCGGCGCAATCGCATTCACACGTATGCCCCGCCCACCGAGCGTTGACGCGAAGTGCCGCACGAGAGTGTCGATGGCGCCCTTCGTCGCGGCATAGGCCGACAGGTTGTTGACCGACGCGTGCGCCGCAAGCGACGAGAGCAGCACCACACTGCTGTTCTCGCCGAGCACGGGGAGCAACTGCTGCACGAGGAAGTACGGCGCACGTACGTTGACGGCGAACAGGTTGTCGAAGTCTTCGACAGTCGTCTCCTCGATGCTGGCCGCCTTCGAGATGCCTGCGTTGGCAACCAGAATGTCCAACCGGTCTCCGGCGAGTTCACGAACCTGTCTTGCGAGTTCGTGCGGACCGTGCGGCGTGCGCAGATCCGCCGCAACCTTGTCGGCGCTCCCGCCAGCGGCGCGGATCGCTTCGACCACTGCGTCCGCAGCAGGCTCGGCACTGCCGTAATGCACCAGCACCCGGGCGCCGGCCTTGGCCAGTGCGACAGCGATGGCACGGCCGATTCCGCGCGAAGCGCCGGTAACCAGCGCGGATCTTCCATTCAAATGAGTCATGATGAAACTCCTGAAACGATGATTGGGTAAGCGCCGCGATCGGATTTAGCCGCGCGCCGCGTTTTCGGAAAGGAACTGCGTCACGTGTGCGACGAAGCGCTCGGGGTACTGATAGAGCGAGCCGTGATTCGCATCGGGGTAAATGACCAGCTGTGCGTTGGGAATGTGCTGCTGCAGAATCCACGAGTTGATCGAGTAGATGATCACGTCGTTGTCACCGTTCACTACGAGCGTCGGCTGGGTAATGGCATCCAGATATGCATATGGGTTGTCGCGCTGCGCGCCCCACTTCGCGAGCGCGGCCAGCTGCGCGGGCGCGACCCGATCGTTGACTTCGGGGTCGCGGTTTTCGTGGCGCACGCGGAACCGGTCAAGGAACGCACGTCCCGCTGCCTGACTTGTCGCGGACGGCGCGAAGTGCACGCGCAGCCAGAGATGGTCTGGCTCGTCGTAGTTTGCGCTGAAGATTTCCTGCGCCTCGGGCGTCAGCGACGCCATGCCTTCGCCGGAACGCGGACCTGTGCCCACGAGAATCAGCCGGCGCACGAGCTGAGGCCGCGAAATAGCAAGTTCTTGCGCGATCAGACCGCCCATCGAGAAGCCGAGCACGTCGACCTGTTTCAATCCCAATGCGTCGATGAATGCGGCCGTGTTAGCCGCCATTTCCTCGATCGATTCGGGAACGGTGCCCGAGCTGCTTGAAATACCGGCGTTGTTGAAGAGGATCACTTCTCGAGTCTGCCCAGTCCGTCGGTGACGGCCGGGTCCAAGTGATCCATCGTGCCGGTAAAATGAATGTTCATCACCAGCGGCACGTGTTGCGGGTTTCCGAAGCGGCGGTACGCAAAGCGGATGCCGTTCGCTTCGACGTAGGACGTGGGCGCGGTTCGGTGCGTGTAGTAGGTCATGGCTGCAATCCTTTCAGTGAAGAAAACGGTAATGAAGGCCGGGCCTGGTCTCTCGACTGCGTCTGGAACATCGCCAACGCCCTGCCTGTGGCTCTCAATGTAGGCGCTGCGAAGCCGCGGATAAAAGACTTTCGAGGCACGGTGGCATGCTTTGCAGGCATGCGTCCGACCTGCGCCCCGGCTTTCGCCAGCGCGAGCGCGGCAGCGCGGCCGTCAACGTGCGAAGCGCCCGTCACGATTGCGGTCTTTCCGGCGAGCGTATTCATCGCTTCTCCTTTCAGCTGGTATCGGGGG
>NZ_DASXHN010000317.1:0-3088 GCF_036488505.1 Paraburkholderia sp.
CCAGACTTGGGCTTGTCATCATAGAAGCCTGCCGGGTAGCACTCCCAATGTTCCCAAGTGTGCAGGATGCGACCCGGTTCCTGCTCGGGCGCGGCCTCGCCGTTCTCTTCCGCGAGCGGGGTGAATTGCTCTTCGAAGTGCTCGACAGACCATGACTTGCTGAATTCCTGATCGGCGAACAGTTCCGACAGTCCGCTGATCTGACACAACCGCAGTACTTCGTCAGGCTCCATGCCCAGGTTCTTCGCAATCTTGTTGTCGGTCCAGTTGCGGCGCTTGAGCTCGATCACGATGTCGCTCATTGCGTCGACCTTATGCTTGCCGCGGGCGCGATTGTGGCGGATCGTAGACGCCATGCGATCGGCCTTGTCATATTGCGACTGCTTAATCATCACAAGCGGCAGGTAGCCGTGCACACGCGCGCGGATATCCGGCGCGTCCTTGCCGACGCGGTGCCGGTGGAACCCGTCTATCACTTCGTGCTGGCCGTCGCTATCCGGCATGCCTACGATCGGCTGTGTGTAGCCGTCTGCCTCGATCGACACGCGCAACAGTTCCATCTCGGGCGGCGCGACGCTATTCGGGTTGTAGTCGTTCGCGTAGACCGAATCGTTCTTAACCCACTTGACGAAGTCGACGGGCTCCGACTTGAAAGGCGATATTTCGTGCAGTGCAGCGCGGATCGCGTTGATCGATGTAACCAAACTGTCCAGGTCGGATGTGTCGAGTTGCTGGATTACGTCGATTGCAGTCTGCGTAAGCTGTTCGTTCATGGCTTTGTGCGTTGGTTAAGGTAACGTGTATCTTAACATATCGTCAAACATTGGCAAGAAAAAACCCGCCGCAGCGGGTTTATTCGATGCACGAAACGATCAGGCTGCGAATGGGTTGCCCGCGTTTGCTGCTTGACCTTGTGCGAACGGGTTAGCACTTGCCTGTGCAGCGCCGGCCGCAAACGGGTTTGCAGCGGCAGGCTGAGCAAAGGCCGTCGCGTTCTGATCCGTAGCCACGCCCGCAGGAGCAGACTGGGCGGCCGGTGCGCCCGCTGCGCCGAAAGGGTTAGCACTCGCCGCGACCGGCGCGGCCTTGCTCGGGTCGGCATATTTCGCGAATGCGTTGACCGTCACGCCCGCGCCGATGTTCAGGCGCTCGCCGTCTTCGCTGGCCATGATGCCATTGAGGTTGAACGAGATGCCCTTGCGACCAGTAGCCGGGTGTGCCCAAGCGAGAGCCGACAGCGCGGCGCGCACTTTCTTGCCTGCGTAGAACTGCGTTTTGATCGCGGCGGCGCCGTGCGGCGTGCTTTGGTCAAGCTGTGCGCCAGCGGCATCAGCGACATACGGTGCGTATCGCGTCGACGTGCGCACGACAAACCAGTCGGCAGGTACGCCCGGCAGCGGCTTCGCAAGCGAGCCGTTCGTCTTCACACCGACTTCCATGCCGGCGAAGTTGCCGCCCGGCGCGACGGCCGCGGCGATAGCTTGCAGATCCTGGCCAGCGCGCGGCGGGAATGCGATCTGCGCGTAAAACGCGGCAGGTTTGGCGGGGTTGAGTTTATTGATGCTCGGGACGTCGAGCGAGGAATGCGCGAGGATTGCAACGTGAGAGGTGATATCAGCCATGTTCGAAGATTCCAGGTAGAGGTTTCGAGGGCTCGCCGCAGGGACGCGGCGAGTGATTGAGACTTTAAACTTTAGTTAATGCGCCGTCAAGCGCCCTTAACGTATTTTCTGAACGCATCGGCGACGGCGCGCGGTTCGTTCGCTTTCAGCACCTTGTACGACACGGACTCGCGCGAGCGGCCCACCAGCGGCTCGCGGAACTGCTCAGGAATCTTGTCGAGCACTTCCGACAGCGGGCCGGGCGAGAGACACGAATCCAGCCCTAGCGCGAGCAGCGTCAGCGTCGCTTCCGCAGGATTGCGCCACATGCGACGGCCGGCGCTAGTCTTTACTTCGATCTTCGCGCTGCCGTTCTTCGCGAGCTGCTCGACGCGCTGCTCGATATCTTCCATCAGCGCTTTGATCGCCGTGCGTGACGCGTATAGCGACAGCACGTCATCCTCAGGCATGTCGAGCACGCTGCGGAGCCCGGCGTTGACGTCGAGCGCGGCCTGTAAGACTCCGGTCGTTCTGGGGCACTTTGGCGCGGCCTTGCAATAGCGGCAGTGATCGCCTGGCTGCACGACAAGCGCGGGATCTGCGAGCGCGGCCGCATCCACCGCAGCGACTTCCTGCGCCAGCTTGGCGCGCTCCTGCGCGATCCACTCGTAAGGCAGGTACAATTTGTGGCCAGCGTCGCCGAGCGGGCGCCGCGGTTGGAACACGGCTAGGATCACGCCGCCAGTCGCTTCAATGGTGCAGCGATCGAGCGACGCCACCGCGTACGCCGCTAGCTGCGCGTTCGGGTCGTCGACCGTTCCGACATTGACGTCCATGAATCCGTACTTGTAATCGACGATGCCTAGCACCTTGTGCGCGGGAAACCACAGGCGCAGATCAAGGCGGCCGAACAGACGCTTGTCGATCGTGTCGGCGGATACCTTCTGCTCGATGTCGACGAAGCACTCGGTGCCGGGCGGGATCAGCGATTGAATGTACGCGACGTACGCCTTACCGTGCTTGCGCATCTCGGCGTTCCATTCCGCGCACTCTGTCACGAATGCACCGTCGACCTTACCGACGAATCGTTTCAACCCGTCAGGCGGTGACTGATCCGGCGCTTCGCCGGTCTGCGCGCCGGGCAAATCGAAAGCTTGGCGGATGTAAAACTCGGCGACGGTGTGCGCGTACGTGCCTTCGTAAGCAGCCGCTCCAGACGAATCCGGCATGCCTTTCGAGAGTGTCACGGACACTGGGCAAGCACGCCAACGATCGCGTCCGGAAAACGACAGAATCGAGTGTTCAATGGTTTGAATGGCCATAGTATTCCTTTGGTTAAGAGTTTGACGCGCATAGTTTAGCAGACAGTCATCGATTTGTGCAGTTTCAGCGCCTCGCCGATGATGGCAGGTATGACAGATGACATATGACAGATAAGATTAGAGATATAGATATTATTTTTTATTTTATATATACCTACAATACTG
>NZ_DASXHN010000392.1:0-12382 GCF_036488505.1 Paraburkholderia sp.
GCGAACAACGGTCTGAAGAACGTCAACGGTTCGATCGCGATGGCGCGCACCAACGATCCGCATTCGGCGACGGCGCAATTCTTCATCAACGTGAACGACAACGACTTTCTGAATCACTCGTCGCCGACGCCGCAAGGCTGGGGTTACGCCGTGTTCGGCAAAGTGGTCGACGGCCTCGACATCGTCGAAAAGATCAAGAAGGTGAAGACGGGTTCGAAGGGCTTCCATCAGGACGTGCCGGCGGACGACGTGATCATCGAGAAAGCGGTCATCGTCGAATAAGCAACGGGCCGTGCGTCAGCGGTTGCGGTCGCGGGTTCAGCTGCGGCCCTGGGTTTGGCAACAACACGCTGGCGCACAGCGCGCAGTTCGGCGAAGCATTTAACTGCAACTGAAATCAGGCAACCTTCAATGCTGCAAGAAACGCCGCTGCGAAGCGTGGCCGCGGGCGTGCCGGGTGAGGGCAAACGCCCGCACGGCGCACGCCCGTTGTTCTTCATCTCGGATCTGCATCTGAACGAGGCGATCCCGCACACGGTCGCCGCGTTCGAACACTTCATCCGCATCACGGCTGAAGAAGCCGATTCGGTTTTTATCCTCGGCGACCTGTTCGAATACTGGATCGGCGACGACATGCTCAGCGATCCGTTCGTCGCGCGTATGGCGACGCTCATGCACACGCTGTCCGAGCGCGGCATCGCGCTCTACATCATGCACGGCAATCGCGACTTTCTGCTCGGCAAACGTTTCATGAAAATGGCCGGCGCGATCTGGCTGCCGGACCCGTTCGTGATCACCGCGTTCGGCACGCGCATCGCGCTCGCGCACGGCGACGCGCTGTGCACTGCGGATCGCGGCTATCAACTGTTCAGGCTTTTCGCCCGCAACCGCTTCGCGCAGATGCTGTTTCTTGCATGGCCGTTTCGCTGGCGCCGCAAGCTCGCCGAGAACATGCGCTCGAACAGCGAGCATGGCCGGATGCGGCCGATATCGATCAAATACGATGTGACACCGAAGGCGGTCGCCGCGCTGTTCAACGCATCGAAAGCGGCGACGATCATTCACGGGCATACGCATCTGCCCGCGCGGCATCGCGAGCCGGGGGGCACACGCTGGGTTCTACCGGATTGGGATCTCGACCACGGCGGACATCGCGGCGGATATCTGCGAATCGATGCGGAAGGGATCCGGGCTTTGCCGCTGGATTGACGCGGCCGGGTTGCGCGACGCGCGACGCCTCCTGCGGAACGCCGGCTCCGTTCTTCGTTAGTTCGGGTTCGTCACCCGCCTAGCGCTGCGCCGCCCCTTCCACCCCGCCCGCGATTGCCACGGACAGGCGCCGCAGATCGAGCAAAGCCGCATCCGCGCCCTGCAGCCCTTCGAGACTCGTACCGAGCCGCTCGAGCGCATCGACGATATCGTCGATACGCCGCGACTGCGTGGCAGCGTGATCGATCAGGCCATGGATCGCGAGCGACACCGGATCGTCCGCGTTAGGGGTGATGCCGTATGCGCAGAATGCGCTGGTTTCGCCGCCGCGTTTCGCATCGCGCGCGGCCCGGCTGGAATCGGCACTGGCACCGGCCGTGGCAGCCGAAGCCGCTGCCGGCACGATGATCCGCGCCGGATTGCCGACCGCCGTCCCGCGCGCGGGCACCGGCTTGGTGACGACCGCGTTCGAACCGATTTTCGCGTCGGCGCCGACTGTGAAGCCGCCTAGCACCTTCGCCCCCGCGCCGACGATGACGCCGCGCTCGAGCGTCGGGTGCCGTTTCGCGCCTCGCGTGAGCGACGTGCCCCCGAGCGTGACGCCCTGGTAGATCGTGCAGTCGTCGCCGATCTGCGCGGTTTCGCCGATGACGACGCCCATCCCATGATCGATAAACACGCGTCGGCCGAGCGTCGCGCCCGGATGAATTTCGATACCGGTCAGGAAACGCGCCATCTGTGACACCAAACGCGCGAGCCAGCGACGTTTAGCCTGCCAACACGCGTGTGCGAACCGGTGCAGCACGAGCGCGTGCAAGCCCGGATAACACGTCAGCACTTCCCATGCGCTGCGGGCGGCGGGATCGCGCTCGCGGATCGTGGCGATATCTTCGCGAAGTCTCGTGAACATGACAGGGACTGTGTTGTGGGAGGGAAGACGTCCGCGTGCTTGGGCGTTGCGCTGCGTCGTGCCTGTACATGCGGGGCGCACGCGTTCCGCATTTCGCGCCACGCATCACGGCCAACCTGACGCTTACCACGTCGGCAGCTTTGCTTCGAACGTCTCGTGGATTGTAGGGCGATTGTGGGAACTCTGCCGAAGCCACCGCTGGCAGCAAGGTCGTCGTCAGAAACCTGCCCCGCTTGCGGTGGCACGGCCCAGTCGTCTCACGGCGTTCACCTCTGTCTGACGCGCAGTGACGCTATCAGCCGGTTCGTTTCGTCTTCAGCAGAATGTGCTTGGCGATGCCGCGCACGATGTTGACCTCCTCGCGCTCGAGTCCTGAGCGCGCGAAGAGCCGCCGCAATCGTGACATCAGCTTCTTCGGATTAGCCGGGTCGAGAAATTCCAGCGCGACGAGCGCGCTCTCCAGATGCGTGAACATGCTTTCGATTTCGTCGCTCGCCGCCATCTGCGTGCGCGATCCGGCGGGCTCCGCCTGCCCCGCGCCGGCGGGGTTCACCGCAGGCGCGCCGCCGGCCGTCTCATCGACGGCGAGATACGCGGTGCGCAATTCGTAGGCGAGCACCTGCACCGCCTGCGCCAGGTTCAGCGAGCTGTAGGCGGGATTGGCCGGTATATGCGCGAGCGCGCTGCATCGCTCGACGTCCTCATTCGACAGCCCGGTGCGCTCGTTGCCGAACACCAGCGCGATCTCGCCATGGGCGGCCTGCTCGTGCGCGATGGCGGCGGCCGCGCGCGGCGTGCGTTGCGGCGGCCCGTATTCGCGCAGCCGCGCGGTCAGCGCGATCGACCAATGGACGCCGGCAAGTGCGTCGGCGAGCGTCGGCACCACGTGGACGGAGGCGAGCACGTCGTCGGCGCCGCTTGCCATCGCGATCGCTTCAGGATCGTTCTGCACGTTCGGCAAGCGCGGCGACACCAGCACGAGCCTCGAAAACCCCATGGTTTTCAACGCGCGCGCCGCGGCGCCGACGTTGCCCGGATGACTGGGTTCGACGAGCACGAAGCGCGTCGACGTAAAGCCGCCGCGCAGGTCGGCCACGGCGGGGTCGGATGAATGGTGGGTGTGATCCACGATGAGACTCGGCTGGCTAGGGACGCAATGAAAGCGAAATGAAGACAAAACTGAAGCCGCGTATGGTAGCGCCAAACGGCGGTGGCGCGGAATCGCTCGCACGCCCGGTGGCGCCTGGAACCGGGCAAAAACCCGGCAAAAACTCAGGTAAAATATCGCCTTTCGCGTCCGGCGCCGGCATGGGTGGCATTTGCCCCAGTGCTCCCGCCGAACCGGTCGCAACGTTCTTGTTCAATTCGACTCCGTAGACGGAATGCAATGCGCGCCGGTTATGTCCGGCCACGCGTTCCGTGCTGTTTCCGCGCCCTTGCGGCACCCATCAGCGCAGGTTTCGCGCTTATTTACCGGCAAGCAGCCGCGCTGCCCCGGCACAAGGACCCGTTTATGCATCCCATGCTCAATATCGCTGTGAAGGCCGCGCGCCGCGCAGCCCAAATCATCACGCGCGCATCGCTCGACCTCGACCTGGTGCAGGTCAGCAAGAAGCAGCACAACGATTTCGTCACGGAGGTCGACAAAGCGTCTGAAGCGGCGATCATCGAAACGCTGAAGACCGCGTACCCCGATCATGCAATCCTCGCGGAAGAGTCGGGCAAGTCGGACAACGACTCCGAATACCAGTGGATCATCGATCCGCTCGACGGCACCACCAACTTCATCCACGGCTTTCCGTATTACTGCGTGTCGATCGCACTCGCGCATAAGGGCATCGTCACGCAAGCCGTCGTCTACGATCCGAACCGCAACGATCTGTTCACCGCCTCGCGCGGCCGCGGCGCATTCGTCAACGATCGCCGCATCCGCGTCGCCAAACGTGACCGCCTCGCCGACTGCCTGATCGGCACCGGCTTCCCGTTCCGCGAGCAGGATAGCCTCGAATCGTACGGCCGCCAGTTCGCCGAAATGACCAAAGCGTGCGCCGGCCTGCGTCGTCCGGGCGCCGCCGCGCTCGATCTGGCGAACGTCGCCGCCGGCCGCATGGACGGCTTCTTCGAGCAGGGCCTGAATGCATGGGACGTGGCGGCGGGCAGCCTGCTGATCACCGAAGCGGGCGGCCTCGTCGGCAACTACACGGGCGATTCGGATTTCCTGCACGTCGGCGAAATCGTCGTGGGCAACCCGAAGGTCTACGCGCAGATGATCCCGGTCCTCTCCCGCTACAGCCGTACGCGCCAGCAGTCGGCCTGAAGCGCGCCGCCTCGGCTGGCCGCGCGAGCCACGAATCGTTGTGCGAGAAAGCGGCCCCGGCCGCTTTTTTTGTTGGCGACGCTGCACCGCATGGATGATCATGCTACAAAACCAAAAGCCGTGAGGCGGCCCGATCGACCCGGGCGCAACCTGGCCCATTCTCTGCTCCAAACTTCGCTGACTCCACCCCACCCCCGACCCGCGCGCAGCCTCTCATCCGCTTCATGAAAAAAGGCTTCTACACGATCATTGCCGCGCAGTTCATTTCGTCGCTTGCGGACAATGCGCTGTTGATCGCCGCCATCGCGCTGCTCTCCGTGCTTCGTTCGGCCGCATGGGTCACGCCGCTGCTGCAGATCTTCTTCACGATCTCGTACGTGCTGCTCGCGCCGTTCGTCGGCGCGTTCGCCGACTCGATGCAAAAGCGCCACGTGATGTTCATCTCCAATGCGTTGAAAGCGAGCGGCTGCCTGATGATGATCGCGGGCGTTCATCCGATGATTGCATACGGCGTGGTCGGCTTTGGCGCGGCCGCGTATTCGCCGGCGAAGTACGGCATTCTCACCGAGCTGCTGCCCGCCGCGAAACTCGTGAAGGCGAACGCGTGGCTCGAATCGGCGACGGTGCTGTCGACGATCGTCGGGACGATGCTCGGCGGCGCACTGATCAGCGCAGTCGTCGAGCGCTTCGTCGCGCATGCGCATCTGCCATTGATGCGCTCGGCCGCCGATCTCGCGATGTTCGCGGTGATGCTGACGTACGCGATCGCCGCCGCGATCAACATTTTCATTCCCGATACCGGCGCGCGCTATCCCAACCGTCTGACGGAGCCAAAGAAGCTGGTCAGCGATTTCCATCACTGCTTCCATGTGTTGTGGGCCGACAAGCTTGCGCAGATCGCGCTGTGGGTGACGACGCTGATGTGGGGCGCCGCGGTGACGATGCAGTTGCTGGTGCTCAAATGGGCGAACGTGAACCTCGGGCTGTCGCTGTCGAAGGCGGCGGTGATGCAGGGCGTGACCGGCGTGGGCATCGCGATCGGCGCAGCCAGCGCGGCCGCGCTGATCCCTTTGCGCAAATCGCTGCGGGTGTTGCCGATCGGCGTGCTGACCGGCGCGGTGGCGATTGCGATGGCGTTCTACAACAAGGACCTGTTCCCGCCTGGCGCGGGCCTGCGCCTGGGCTCGCACGTCGCGCCCTTTTACATCCTGCTCGCCTATCCGCTGATGATCCTGCTCGGCGCGCTGTCCGGCTTTTTTATCGTGCCGATGAACGCGCTGCTTCAGCATCGCGGCGCAACGCTGCTGTCGGCCGGTCACTCGATTGCGGTGCAGAACTTCAACCAGAATCTCGCCGTGCTGCTGATGCTGGGCGCGTACGCGCTGCTGCTCACCGCGAAAATGCCGGCGCAATGGATCATTGTCGTGTTCGGCAGCTTCATCACGCTGCTGATGTGGCTCGCGAAGCGGCGCAGCGCCGCCAACGAGCGTACGGTGGATGTGCGAGCGATGGTCGAGGAGTGAATACATGACAGTCCTGCGGCAGTGATTGGATGAGTGGTCTGCGCGAGCGGGTCGACGCGCGTCTTCACGGCAGCGCATGGCCGCCGGATCAGTGATGCTGCCGCCATGCTGGCATCGAGAATCGGCGTTGGGCATCGGCCATTCGGCCAGGGGCCGCTTGCCGCGCCGGCGGGTTAAACTCACGCCCTGAGCATCTACCGCAAGAAGACATCAAGGATGGGCATTCAAACCGCAGCGGCCAACGAGGTCGCACAACACACGCCAATGATGCAGCAGTACCTGCGCATCAAGGCGGAGCATCCGGGTACGCTGGTGTTCTACCGGATGGGCGACTTCTACGAGCTCTTTTTCGACGACGCGGAGAAAGCCGCGCGCCTGCTCGATCTGACGCTCACGCAGCGCGGCGCATCGGCGGGCAATCCGATCAGGATGGCGGGCGTGCCGCATCACGCGGTCGAACAGTACCTGGCCAAGCTGGTGAAGCTCGGCGAATCGGTCGCCATCTGCGAACAGATCGGCGACCCGGCCACATCGAAAGGGCCCGTCGAGCGCAAGGTCGTGCGCGTGGTCACGCCGGGCACGCTGACCGACGCCGCGCTGCTGTCCGACAAGAGCGACGTCTATCTGCTCTCGCTGTGCGTCGCCCATAACCGTCGCGGCGTCGCGACGAGCGTCGGCCTCGCGTGGCTCAATCTCGCGAGCGGTGCGCTGCGGCTCGCCGAAGTTGCCCCCGATCAGGTCGCCGCCGCGCTCGAACGCATCCGTCCCGCGGAAATTCTCGTCGCCGACACCACCGCCGATTCGGCAAGCTGGACCCCGCCGGTCAACGCCGGCGCGCTCACGCGCGTGCCGGCCTGGCATTTCGATATCACCTCGGGCACGAAGCGTCTGTGCGATCAACTCGAAGTGGCAAGCCTCGACGGCTTCGGCGCCCATTCGCTCGGCTGCGCGTGCGGCGCGGCCGGCGCGTTGCTGCTCTACGCGGCGTCCACGCAAGGCCAGCAACTGCGTCATGTGCGCAGCCTGAAGGTCGAATACGAATCCGAATATATCGGCCTCGATCCGGCCACACGCCGCAACCTCGAACTCACGGAAACGCTGCGCGGCACCGAAGCGCCGACGCTGTGCTCGCTGCTCGACACCTGCTGCACGACGATGGGCAGCCGCTTGCTGCGTCACTGGCTGCATCATCCGCCGCGCGATTCGGCGGTGGCGCAAGCCCGTCAGCAGGCCATCGGCGCGCTGCTCGACGCGCCGGCCGGCACCGATCTCGACACGCTGCGCAGCGCGCTGCGACAGGTTTCCGACATCGAACGGATCACCGGCCGTCTCGCGCTGCTGTCGGCGCGGCCGCGCGATCTGTCGAGCCTTCGCGATACGTTCATCGCACTGCCCGCGTTGCGCGCACAGCTCGCGGCTATCTCGCCCAACGCCGATTCGCTCGCGCGCATCGACGCGTCGCTCGAACCGCCGCACGCGTGCGTCGAATTGCTCCGGCACGCGGTCGCACCAGAACCCGCTGCGATGGTGCGCGACGGCGGCGTGATCGCGCGCGGCTATGACGCGGAGCTGGATGAACTGCGCGATATCTCGGAGAACTGCGGCCAGTTCCTGATCGATCTCGAAACACGCGAGCGCGCGCGTACCGGCATCGGCAATCTGCGCGTCGAGTACAACAAGGTGCACGGCTTCTATATCGAGGTCACGCGCGGCCAGACCGACAAGGTGCCGGACGACTATCGCCGCCGTCAGACGCTGAAGAACGCCGAGCGCTACATCACGCCCGAGCTGAAAACCTTCGAAGACAAAGCGCTGTCGGCGCAGGAGCGCGCTCTCGCACGCGAACGCGCACTGTACGACGCGTTGCTGCAATCGCTGCTGCCGTTCATTCCGGATTGTCAGCGCGTCGCATCGGCGCTTGCCGAGCTCGATCTGCTCGCCGCTTTCGGTGAACGCGCCCGCGCACTCGACTGGGTCTCGCCCACCTTCTCGCCGAACGCGGGCATCGACATCGAACAGGGTCGCCATCCAGTTGTCGAGGCGCAGGTCGAGCAGTTCATCGCCAACGACTGCTCACTCGACACCGAGCGCAAGCTGCTACTGATCACCGGCCCGAATATGGGCGGCAAATCGACCTTCATGCGCCAGACCGCGCTGATCGCGTTGCTCGCGTACGTGGGCAGCTACGTGCCCGCGCGGCGCGCGGCCTTCGGGCCGGTCGACCGCATTTTCACGCGCATCGGCGCCGCCGACGACCTCGCTGGCGGCCGCTCCACCTTCATGGTCGAGATGACCGAAGCCGCCGCGATCCTCAACGACGCGACGCCGCAGAGTCTCGTGCTGATGGACGAAATCGGCCGCGGTACGTCGACGTTCGACGGTCTCGCGCTCGCATGGGCGATTGCGCGGCATCTGCTTGCGCACAACGGCTGCCACACCCTATTTGCAACGCACTATTTCGAACTGACACAACTGCCGGCGGAATTCCCGCATGCGGCCAACGTGCATCTGTCGGCGATCGAGCATGGACGCGGCATCGTGTTCCTGCACGCGGTCAACGAGGGACCGGCGAATCAGAGCTATGGTTTGCAGGTCGCGCAACTCGCGGGCGTGCCGAACGCGGTCATCCGCGCGGCGCGCAAGCATCTCGCGCATCTGGAGCAGCAATCGGCCGGGCAGCCCACGCCGCAGCTGGACCTGTTTGCCGCGCCACCGGCGATGCTCGCCGAAGATGCCGTGGACGACTACGGCGCCGACGACCGCAACGCCGACAGCGGGGTCACGCCTGCATCGCCTGCAATGCAGACGCTCGTCGAGCGTTTGCGCGGCATCGATCCAAACAATCTGCGTCCGCGCGAAGCACTCGAGCTGCTGTACGAACTGCACGAACTGGCCGCCGCGCCGGATGCGGACCACTGACAGACCGATGCACCCGTGGGGCCCGCGCGGGTTTCGCGCGGCGCTGCGGCATGCGCGTGCGCTGACCGGCGGTATCGTTTCAGTCGCGGTGCTGTGCACAGGGACTGCGCCGGCGCACGCAGAAGCCTCGCGCTTCGCGTTCGCAGTCGTCGCCGACACGATGCACAGCCCCGCCGACGAAGCGTCCACGCAACGGCTGCTCGATGCGATCGGCCGCGAGCGCGACGTGCGCTTCATCGTCTACAACGGCAATCTGAAAGGGGCTAAGGAAGCTTGTCGCGACTCGCTTTACGAGCGCCGCCACGCGCTGCTCGAAAGCGCGCGGCCCGCTCTCTTCTTCATCCCCGGTCAGCATGACTGGATCGATTGCGCAACGGCCGACGCCGGCGGCTTCGATCCGGTCGAGCGGCTCGACCTGCTGCGGCAAACGCTGTTCGCCGATTCGACGTCGATGGGCCAGCACCCGATCGCGTTGACACGCGAAAGCGAAGTCTCGCGCTTTCGCCCCTACCGCGAGAACATGCGCTGGGTTCTTGATGACAAGGCTGGCGACATCGTGTTCGTCGGTCTGAATGTGCCGGGCCCGAACAACCACTATCTGACTGCGGGCGGGCGCAATGGCGAGTTCGAGGACCGCGTGATCGCGAATGCGTTCTGGCTCGAGCACGCGGGCGAATACGCGAAACGCCGCAATGCCCGCGCGATCGTCATCTTCGTCCAGGGTGACTTCGATCCGCAGCGTTATGAGCGGCCCGAACGCTTCGCATGGTTGCATTTCGCACACAGCTCGCGGCGCGACGGCTTTCTGGAATTCAAGCGCAGTCTCGTCAAACTCGCGCAGACCTTCCACGGACCGGTCGTCGTGGTTCATTCCGACGACGAGCGCGCGGTCGGGGGTTTCGTCATCGATCAGCCGCTACGCAACGACAAAGGCACGGTCGTGACGAATCTCACGCTCGTCGGCATCGCACCGCGCGATCGTCTTAACCAGTGGATTGAGATTGAAGCGGATTTCAGCAGGAGGCCGCCATTTCGCGTGAGCGTACGCGACGTGCCGAAAGAGATGCCACTGCCGACTACGCCGCCTGTGCTGCCGGCCGGGTCGCCGCGCGACGAGCCGGCCGCGTCGATGCCGGCGGCGCCAGAGATGCCCAACGTGGAAGGGTTCGGGCCGGCATCGGAATTGCCGCCGCTATTGCAAACGCCTGGAGAATCGCCGCAGGATCAGTTGCCACGCATCCCGTCCGATCAGGGCGGTGGCGGTTACGGGCCGGCAATCTCGATGCCGCCGGGGTCGATACTGCCGGCCTCGCCTTCGCTGCCTGTGTCGGCGCCTCCAGCCCCCGCAACGGCGGCGCCGCGCACACCGGGCGCCATGTCAGGCGGTCCCGGCAAGCCGGCAAGTTCAGTGGAGGGTGGGTTTTGAATCGTCTTCTTCGTCTTCGTCCTCATCGTCGTCAAGGACTTCGAGGCCGTCCGCGCCATGCGCGTGCTCGTGTTCGATTTCGTCTTCGGTAGCCGGACGCACGTCTTTCACCGTCAGCGCGAAACGCAGTGCCATACCGGCGAGCGGATGATTGCCGTCGAGCACGACTTTGTCTTCCGCGACATCGGTCACCACGTACACCAGCGCATCGATTTCCTCGTCGCCATCTTCCGGCGTGCCTTCGAATTGCATACCGACTTCGAGCGGTTCCGGGAAGCGATCGCGCGGCTCGATCTTTACGAGATCCGGATCGTACTCGCCGAACGCATCTTGCGGTTCGAGCTGGATCTGGGTCTCGAAGCCCGTCTCGTGGCCGTCGAGCTCTTCCTCGATCTTCGGGAACGTGCCATCATAGCCGCCGTGCAGATAGACCATCGGTTCGTCGCTTTCCTCAATCAGATTGCCCTGTGCATCCGATAGCTTGTAGGCGACCGACACGACGGTGTTCTTTGCGATTTTCATTCCATTCTCCAGAATACAACTCACATTATACGATGCCCAGGCGGCCCACTCACCACTCGGTCGAGGCAGCTTCGACACGCAATTCGTCGTCTGTTCCAGAGCCCGTTGTTCCGCCCGCGCCCGACGTTCCCACCGCATTGCTCGGCAATCTGAGCCCATCGCAATTCATGCGCCGGTACTGGCAGAAAAAGCCGCTGCTGATCCGTCAGGCGATCCCGAACATCACGGAACCGCTGTCGCGCGACGAACTCTTTGCGCTGGCCGACCAGGACGAAGTCGAGGCGCGTCTGATCACTCACTTCCGCAATAAATGGCAGCTCGAGCACGGCCCGTTCGCACCCGACGAACTGCCGTCGGCGAAGCAACGCGGATGGACGCTGCTCGTGCAGGGCGTGGACCTGCATGACGACCGCGCGCGTGCGTTGCTCGATCGCTTCCGCTTCGTGCCGGACGCGCGGCTTGACGACCTGATGATCTCGTACGCGAGTGATGCTGGCGGCGTCGGCCCGCATTTCGATTCCTACGATGTGTTTCTTTTGCAAGTAAAAGGCAAGCGCCGCTGGCGCATCAGCGCACAGCAGGATCTGACGTTGCAAGCGGGTCTGCCATTGAAAGTTTTACAGAACTTCGCGCCTGAACAGGAGTGGCTGCTCGAGCCGGGCGACATGCTGTATCTGCCGCCGCATATCGCGCATGACGGCATCGCCGAAGGTGAATGCATGACCTGCTCGATCGGCTTTCGCGCGCCCTCGGAGAGCGAGTTGACCGCCCAGTTTCTCTACCATCTCGCCGAGCGAGGCGAAGCCGCAGGCAAGACAGGCGCGCTCTACCGTGACCCGCGGCAACCCGCGGTCGAGCAGCCGGCCGAGTTGCCCGCGGCGCTGGTCGAACGGGTTGGCGCAATCCTTGCTCGCGTGAGATGGAATGAGCAGGACATTGCGTCGTTCCTTGGCACGTACTTCAGCGAACCCAAGCCGAGCGTCGTCTTCGATCCGCCGCAAAGGCCGCTCAACGAAGCGCGTTTCATCGGTGCCGCATCGAAACAGGGGCTCCGGCTCGATCGGAAGACTAACCTGTTGTATGAACGTCGTTTTTTCTACGTAAATGGAGAACAAACTGCATGGGATGGCGCGAAAAAATGGCTGTTCGATCTCGCTAATCGGCGCTCCATGAGTGCGAAACGCTTTGTAACACTATCGCACGATTCACCGGTGACAGCACTGCTACACGAGTGGTATTGTGCGGGCTGGATACAGGTGGGCGAGCTTGCGTAGGTCTTCCCGCCTGCTATACCGTACAGCGAAATTTTGTATGAGAAAGACAACGTATTGACCCCGGATTTATCGACTGTCAGTACGAAAGTGCCTATAATTTCCGCCCAAGCCGTAGGGAAGATTTCAGCTCGTCGAGAGAGTATCTCCACCAGCGGCCCAGGTCGGTGTTGGAGCACATTACCGGTTTTATTTTGCGCTGTTGCTTACCTTTAAACCATAAAAGGACGTGATCATGAAGAAATCCCTCCTCGTAGCATCCCTGTTGGCAGCTGTGGCACTGGC
>NZ_DASXHN010000433.1:0-1775 GCF_036488505.1 Paraburkholderia sp.
AACCTGCACCAATTCCGCTTCGTCCGCGAGGCAGTGCGGCAGAATTTCAACCTCACCGAAGCCGCCAAGGCGCTGTTTACCAGCCAGCCGGGCGTCTCGAAGGCGATCATCGAGCTCGAGGACGAACTGGGCGTGGAAATCTTCACGCGCCACGGTAAGCGCGTGCGTTCGCTGACCGAGCCCGGCCGCATCATTCTGCAGTCGGTCGAGCGAATCCTGCAGGAAGTGGAGAGCCTCAAGCGCGTCGGCAAGGACTACGCGGCGCAGGACCAGGGCAACCTCGTGATCGCGGCGACCCACACTCAGGCGCGCTATTCGCTGCCGGCGGCGATCGCCGAATTCAAGAAGCGCTTTCCGAAGGTTCACCTTTCAATTCTGCAAGGAAGTCCGACCCAAGTTGCCGAGATGGTACTGCACGACCAGGCCGACGTCGCGATCGCGACCGAGGCGATTTCCAACTACAAGGATCTGGTGTCGCTGCCCTGCTTCCAGTGGCACCACGTCGCCGTGATGCAGCCGGACCATCCGCTGCTCGAGCGCAAGCTGCTGTCGCTCGACGACCTGACCCAGTACCCGCTGATCACGTACGACCAGGCGTTCGCCGGACGCACCAAGATCAACGAGGCATTCCGCCTGCGCGGGCTGCATCCCGACATCGTGCTGGAGGCGATCGACGCCGACGTAATCAAGACCTACGTCGAGCTCGGATTGGGCGTCGGCATCATGGCGGACATCGCATTCCAGGCCGAGCGCGACCGCCACCTGCGCGCGATGCCGGTCGGCCACCTGTTCGGCAGCAACGTGACGCGCGTCGCGCTGAAGCAGGGCGCCTATCTGCGCAGCTACGTGTACACGCTGGTTGAACTGCTGTCGCCGAGCCTGAATCGCAAGCTGATCGAACAGGCGCTCAAGGGCGAACACGAAAGTTACGAACTGTGATCCGCTCCCGGGGTCCGCGTGGATCCCTGCTTGAAGTTTTGCTTAAACCTGCCTCTCGCTACGGAGACCTTTTGATGACGTCACATAAGAATAAGCTTCGGAAAACACTGCGCGGCGTCACGGCCGCCGTCGGCGCGCTGCTCGTCGCGAGCGCCGCGCACGCCGATCTGAAAGTCGGCATCGATCTGTCGAACACCGGGCCGGCCGCCGTCATCGGCATCACCAGCAAGAATGCGATGCTGATGTGGCCGCCGACGATCGCCGGCCAGAAAGCCGACTACATCTTCCTCGACGATGCGTCCGACCCGGGCAACGCAGTGCGCAACATCCGCAAGCTCATCAACGAGGACCACGTCGACGTGATCGTTGGACCCAACATCACGCCGGCGGCGATGGCCGCGCTCGACCCGGTCGCCGAAAGCCAGACGCCGATGATCACGCTGATCGGCTCGGCGAGCGTCGTCGAACCGCAGGAAGGCAAGAAGGTGTGGGCCTACAAGATGGCGCAGACCGACAGCGCGATGGCCAACGTGATGACCCGCTATATGTCTAACTACAACGTGAAGACGGTGGGCTTCATCGGCTTCGCGGATGGCTACGGCGAAAGCTGGCTCAACGAATTCAGCAAGTTCGCGGCGCTGCGCCATATCCAGCTGGTCGCGACCGAGCGCTACAACCGCACCGATGCGAGCGTAACCGGCCAGATCCTCAAGCTGATGGCCGCGAAGCCCGATGCGATCCTGATCGCGGGCGCGGGCACGCCGACCGTGCTGCCGCAACGCACTTTGATCGAGCACGGCTACAAGGGACCGATCTATCAGACGCACGGCATCGCG
>NZ_DASXHN010000473.1:0-3865 GCF_036488505.1 Paraburkholderia sp.
CCCGCCGGCATACGTCGGAAATCAAGCAATCCGACTCTACGGGTAAAGCTCGCACCATTCAGGTCGAGGTCCGCAAGAAGCGCGTATTCGTGAAGCGCGACGAGAGCGGTGTTGAACAAGTCGTTGAAGGTGCGAACCACGTCGAAGAAGACGAAGTGGACGAAGCCGAACTGCAGCGCCGGGACGAAGAGGCGCGTCAAGCAGCCGAATTGCTCGAGAAAGAAGCGCTGGAATTGAAGGAACGTCAGGAACGCTTCGAACGCGAAGAGGCGGAACGGGTTGCGCGTGAAGAGGCTGCCGAAGCCGAGCGCCGGCGTGCCGAGGAAGAAGAGGCGAAGCGTGCCGCCGCCCAGGCGGAAGCCGCGGAAATTTCGCGTGCTGCGTCTGCGGCTCGTCCGGAATCCCGCGCTCAATCGAAGGCGGAACACGTCGCCGACGAACCGGTGAAGGCTGAAGTTGTCGCGCCGCAGGTCGACGAGAAGGCCGCCGCCGAGCGTGCCGCTCAACGCGAAGCCGCGAAGAAGGCGGAAGATGCCGCGCGCGCCGCGACCGAAAAGGCGCGTGCCGAGCACGACCAGATCGCGAAACGCCGTGCAGCAGCTGAAGCTGAAGCGCGCGCTATCCGAGAAATGATGAATACGCCGCGCAAGGCTCAACAGGCGAAACCGGCTGAGCCGGCGCCCGCAGTCGTGGCTGCGGCCGCGGCTGCTGCTACCGCAGCCGCTGCCGCCAAGGTAGCGGAAGGTGCGAAGGCTGCGGAAGCCAAGGGTACGCTGCACAAGCCGGCGCGTCCGGAAGGCTCGGCTCCGGCACGTCCGGCGGTCGCCAAGAAGCCGGCCGCAGGCGCACCGGCTGCGACCACGCCGTCGTTGGGACCGGACAAGAAGAAGGCCGGTGGCAAGAGCAGCTGGCAGGACGATGCAGCCAAGCGTCGCGGGATCAAGACGCGTGGCGACACCAGCGGCGGTGTAGACCGCGGCTGGCGCGGCGGCCCGAAGGGCCGTGGCAAACATCAGGATCAGACCAACTTCCAGGCGCCGACGGAACCGGTGGTGCGCGAAGTGCACGTGCCGGAAACGGTGTCGGTGGCGGACCTCGCGCACAAGATGTCGGTGAAGGCTTCGGAAGTCATCAAGGTGATGATGAAGCTGGGCCAGATGGTCACGATCAACCAGGTGCTCGACCAGGAAACGGCGATGATCGTCGTCGAAGAACTGGGTCACAGCGCCGTTGCGGCCAAGCTGGACGATCCGGAAGCCATGCTGGTCGGAGGCGAAACGACGGAAGAAGTGGGCGAACGCCTGCCGCGTCCGCCGGTCGTTACCGTCATGGGTCACGTCGACCACGGCAAGACCTCGCTGCTCGATTACATTCGCCGCGCAAAGGTCGCGTCCGGCGAAGCGGGCGGGATTACGCAGCACATTGGTGCCTATCACGTGGAAACGCCTCGCGGCGTGATCACGTTCCTGGACACGCCGGGTCACGAGGCCTTCACGGCCATGCGTGCTCGTGGTGCGAAGGCTACGGACATCGTGATTCTCGTAGTCGCAGCCGACGACGGCGTGATGCCGCAAACGAAGGAAGCCATCGCTCACGCGAAGGCGGGTGGCGTGCCTATCGTCGTGGCGATCAACAAGATCGACAAGCCGGATGCGAATGCGGAACGCGTGAAGCAGGAACTCGTGGCTGAAGGCGTCGTGCCGGAAGAATATGGTGGCGATTCGCCGTTCGTCGAAGTGTCGGCGAAAACCGGTCTGGGTATCGAGAGCCTGCTGGAAAACGTCTCGCTGCAAGCTGAAGTGATGGAGTTGAAGGCGCCGATCGAAGCACCGGCCAAGGGTCTCGTGATCGAAGCGAAGCTCGACAAGGGTAAGGGTCCGGTTGCGACCATCCTGGTGCAGTCGGGTACGCTGAATCGCGGCGACATCGTGCTGGCGGGTACGGCTTTTGGTCGCGTTCGGGCCATGCTCGACGAAACCGGCAAGCCGATCAAGTCGGCGGGTCCGTCGATTCCGGTTGAGATCCAGGGTCTGTCGGAAGTCCCGGGCGCAGGTGAGGAAGTCATGGTCCTGCCGGACGAACGCAAGGCGCGCGAAATCGCGTTGTTCCGTCAAGGCAAGTTCCGCGACGTCAAGCTGGCGAAGCAGCAGGCCGCAAAGCTCGAAAACATGCTCGAGTCCATGACGGAAGGCAACGTGCAGAACTTGCCGTTGATCGTCAAGGCCGACGTGCAAGGTTCGCAGGAAGCGCTGGTGCAGTCGCTGCAGAAACTCTCGACCAACGAAGTGCGCGTGCAGATCGTGCACAGCGCGGTTGGCGCGATCAGCGAGTCGGACGTCAATTTGGCGACGGCATCGAAGGCGGTCATCATCGGCTTCAACACACGTGCCGATGCTCAGGCGCGCAAGGTGGCGGAGTCGAACGGTATCGACATTCGTTACTACAACATCATCTATGACGCTGTAGATGAAGTGAAAGCAGCCATGTCGGGCATGCTGGCGCCGGAGAAGCGCGAAGTGGTCACGGGTATGGTGGAAGTGCGCCAGATCATCCGTGTGCCGAAGATTGGCGCGATCGCGGGTTGTATGGTCACCGACGGCTTCGTCAAGCGGAACTCGATGGTGCGCGTATTGCGCAACAACGTGGTTGTTCACACGGGCGAAATCGATTCGCTCAAGCGCTTCAAGGACGACGTGAAGGAAGTGCGTCAGGGCTTCGAGTGCGGTATGTCGCTGAAGAATTACAACGACATGGTGGAAGGCGATCAGTTCGAGATCTTCGAAGTGACCGAAGTCGCACGTACGCTATAAAAGATTCACCGCTGGACTCGAGGGCGGAGTGGGCTTCACGCCCGCTCCGCCCTTTTTATTTGCCTGGGCAAGCGCTCGTGCGAAGCCGGCATCCGGCGGCATACAAATTTACGGAAACATCATGGCCAAGAAACGTACTTCCCCTAATCGCAACGTGCAGATCGCCGATCAGATCCAGCGCGATCTGTCCGAACTGGTGCGCGATGTGAAGGATCCGCGCATCGGCATGGTGACGATGCAAAGCGTCGAACTGACGCCTGATTACGCGCACGCGAAGGTGTATTTCACGACGCTGACCGGCGATCCGAAGGAAACGGAAGCTGGGCTGAATCACGCGGCAGGGCATTTGCACAACCTGCTGTTCAAGCGTTTGCACATCCACACCGTGCCGACGCTGCATTTTCACTACGACCAGACAGTCGTGCGCGCAGTGGAGATGTCGAAGCTGATCGATGAAGCGAACTCGACGCGCGCGAAGGACGACGAAGAAGACAAAGCAGACGACGAGAAGGGCGCCTGATCGATGAACGGCTCTGCTCGTCCGAAGATTGCGCGTCGTGTGCTGGATGGCGTGTTGCTGCTCGACAAACCGCTCGGTCTTTCCAGTAATGACGCGCTGATTCGCGCTAAAAGAATTTATCTGGCGAAGAAGGCCGGGCATACGGGCACGCTCGATCCGCTCGCCACCGGTTTGCTGCCGCTGTGCTTTGGCGAAGCGACGAAGTTCTCGCAGGATTTGCTCGAGGCCGACAAGACTTACGAAGCAACGATGCGTCTTGGCGTGCGCACCACGACGGGCGACACCGAGGGTGACGCGCTGCAAACGCGCGACATCACCTGCGACGAAGCCGCGATCCACGCGGCCATGGCCCATTTTCGCGGCGAGATTGCGCAAATCCCACCGATGTATTCAGCCCTCAAGCGCGACGGCAAGCCGCTGTATGAATATGCGCGCGCCGGCCAGACGCTCGAGCGGGAAGGGCGCCAGGTGACGATTCATGCGCTCGACCTGCTCGCGTGCGCGCTGCCGGACGTGACGTTTCGCGTCACGTGCA
>NZ_DASXHN010000487.1:0-5138 GCF_036488505.1 Paraburkholderia sp.
GCCCGGTACGAGCAGCATGATCGTCGCGGTGATACCGCCCAGGCGCGCCGCGCTGCCCACGTTGACGATCCAGCAGATCAGGATCGCCCCCGCGACCGTCGCCGCATAGGCGCCAAAATGGCCGCCACCCGCGACGGCGCCGAACAGACCGCATAGCCCGCCGACCATCGCGCCGATGAACTGATCGCGCGACAGCTTGCGGGTATCGATATAACTGTGCTGGCTCACCGCGATCGCGGTGATGGCGGCCCAGAACGCCTGCTCGGTATGCAGCGCCTGGCCGATACCGAATGCGAGACTTGCGCCCGCAACCGCCTGCACGGCCATGAAACCGCCTTCGATCAGCCGGTCGCCGAGCGGGAGCGTTTTGAGGAAAGCGAACAGCGCATCGGTAGCGCGCGTGCGCGTGCCGTGCCGGGAATCGTCGGACGGAGTCATCGAATCGAGGCGCCTTGTCGCGGGGTTGCATGCTGAGAGTCCGACTTTACCCCGCATCATCCGCGTCTATGGGAATGGCCTTTTGTCAGCGAGGCTCCCGGCCAAACGCTTCGCGCAACTTCCGCTTGGCCCGCTGCAGCGTGTCGCGCCGCTCCTTCGGCAAGTTTCTGCCGGCACGGTTGGCGTAGAAATTGAGCATCGACATCGCCGATTGGAACGGCGTGCCCTTGCGACGGCGGCTCGTGGTCGACGAATGCTTCAATGATTGCGCGATCGATTCCGCGCTGCCGGTCTTGAAAATATCCTTCTGGATATCCATCGCGTCGCTCGTTTCCATCACGTGATGCGACCACTTTTTGCCGCTATGCGAGCCGCCCGATTTCGCGGCTTTCGCGCGATGAGCGGCGTGTGCCTGTGCGTGGCGCTGACGCGGTGGCCGTCCCGACTTGCCCCGCGACACAGGGCGCTTCGATTTGCTGCTGCTCTTGCGGGTGGCCATCGTGGCGTCTCCGGAGTGCGGTGGTTGCGCGGTGCCGCGCTGCCGGATTCCCCGCCGGCAGCGCGTACAGGTAGACGAATCAGAGCTTCACGCCACCTGCCTCGGGCGCATCCGATGACCCCGGGGCAATCGAACCGGCGCCCAGGTCGTCGGGGCCGCTGTAGGTATCGCGGCCCCAGTATGGCTCGCTGCCGTAGTACTGATGCACGGACGTGGCCCATGTCTCGTCGGCCATCGACGGCCAGTGATCCTTGTCGAATCCCGGTGCGTTCCTCACGCGCTCGGCCGTCATGTTCAGCACGAAGCATTTCTGCTCCGTATCGAGTGTCAGTGCATGCCATGGAATCGCGAGCAGCTTGTCGCCGATGCCGAGGAAGCCGCCGCTCGACAGCACCACATAAGCGACGCGGCCCGCGCGCACGTCGAGCATGATGTCCTTGACCTTGCCGATGTCCTCGCCGTCGCTGCTGAGCACCTTGTTGCCGTCGAGCGTGTCGGCAGCCATCACGTCCGGACCGGGGCCTTCCGCGGTTGCGCTGCCCTTGCCAACGATGTTCGCGCCTTGCGTTTGGGTCGGGTTGACCATGATGTGCCTCCTGTCAAAGGTTGGGTACCGACGTTTCAGCAACGTCCGTTCCTTCGGTTCATTCGAGCTGCCTCACGGGCGCTGGCGTATCACGCTTGTCGTTGCGTAATGGGCGATGCGCCGATCGCGGCGGCACCGGAACGCGCGCGACGGTGTTTGAAATTATTTCGTCTCGCCTCGTAGAAAACGTGGCGGCCCTCGCGTGTGATGGTCCCGCCACGTGCGGATAGTGCCGGTGCCGCGCGGCATAGCCCTTGCTCGCATTCGAGTGACGGCAGCGAGCAACTGCCGAGTTACATCGTCCTTGCTTCAGGGAGATTTTCGATGCACACATATCCGAAGGGATGGCTGATGGCGGCATGTATCGCTGTGTCCGGTGTCGCGCTTGCGCAGGGCGGTGGTAACGGCAACGGCGGCACGGGCTCCGGCAACGCGCATGGCGCGGCGACCGCGGCGCCTACCGTTGGCAATGAGCCGGCATCGAACGCAGCGGGTACGGCTGCGGGTTCGACCTCGACGATGAAGCATGGCCATCACATGTCAAAGTCGAAGAAAAAACCGATGACCGATTCGACGAATATGCCCGGCGCGAACGCGAGCAGCGACACGAAAGGGCAGTAAAGCTGGATCGATGCAGCGAGCGGCACTGCGGCGACACCGCAACACGCATGACGGCCACGGACGCTACTTCGTCATGTCCGCCGGCGCGGCCGGCTGCGCTTGCATCGAGGGAGAATGATCGTGGTGAAAAAGATTCATTACCAGGCAAACGTCTGTGGCGGGGACTTTGCGCACGTGCGCGAGTGCTTTCGCAACTGGAAGTCCGAGACTCTCGTGTATCGCAAGCAACAGCGGATGTTCGAGGGCAAGCAGGAAGTCAGGCCGTTGTCCGGGCGCGTGTTCGATAACGGTGAAATCGCCCATCACGCGTTGGCGCGGGTGTGCAGTCCCGGCGATGCCTATGCGCTCGCGGCCGAAATACGCGACGGCGAGCGCGACGTGTGGCTCGTGATGGCGGCATTCGAAGAAGAGGCCTGAATCAATGCGGTGGCGGGTTGGCGGGCACACTAGTTCGCGCCGATCGAGCTGTTGATCGAGCTGCCGCCGACGAGGCCTTTCATAAAGCCGCTGACGTAGCCGCTGATGAAGCGTCTACCGAAGCCTCCGATGAGCACGCGAACGAAGCGTGTGACCCCGCCGGTCGGGTCACCGACCGAGCGGCGAACAGGCCCGATGACGGTGGCCGGGCCCACTGGATGGCGCGCGTGCATCGCGTACGAAGCGTTGCTACCGGCCGGCGGATTTGACCTCCGGGCTCGCCTTGCGCGCGGTACCGCGCGCCCGCGTACCGGCTGAGTGCCGGGAACGCCGCGCGCTGCTGTTTTCTTTCGCGCTTGCCGCTTTCTTGCGTATCGTGCGCGATTTTTTCAGCAAGCTCGTCAGCGCGCCGTCGATGCTGTCGTCGACTGACGACTGACGCGTCTTGCGGCCTTTCGCGCCCGCTTGCCGTGCGAGTTTCGCCGCGTGTTTTTCCGCGTGCGCCAGCAGCGTCATCAGCGCGACTTCGTCGACCTTCAGTCCGCGGCGGGGCGGGTGACATACGAGGCTTTGCAATTCATCGGCCTCGAACGCGCGGATGATCGCTGGGTGGATATAGCAGCGCCGGCAAACCGCCGGGGTATTGCGCAGCAGTGCCGCGACGTCCTTCACGGTCGCGACGAGATGGTGGCGCGCTTGCGCGGCGCTTTCGCAGATCAGGCGACGCAGCGCCGCGAGCGCATACACGCTGCCGGCCCACGTCCGATAGTCCTTCGCGGTAAAGTCCGCGCCGCTTGCGCGCCGCAGGTAGTCGTTGATATCGGCGGAGCCGACCGTGTGGCGCGTGCCGTCCTCGTCGAGATACTGGAACAGGTCGTGGCCTGGCAATTCCGCGCAGCGCCGCACGATGCGCTTGATACGCGGATTGTCGATGGTGACGTCGTGTTCGACGCCGCTTTTACCGCGAAACCGGAAGCGCAATTGGCCAGCTTCGATCTTCACATGCTTTTTGCGCAGCGTCGTCAGTCCATACGACTGGTTTTCGCGCGCGTATTCGGCGCTGCCGATGCGTACCAGCGTCGTGTCCAGTAACTGAACGATCGTCGCGACGACCTTGTCGACCGGCATGCCCGGCAGTTTCAGATCGCGCGCGACGCGGGCGCGAATCCTCGGCAATGCGCGGCCGAACTCGGCCATCCGCTCGTACTTGTCTGCGTCGCGCGTTTCACGCCAGCGCGGGTGATAGCGATACTGCTTGCGGCCACGCGCGTCGCGGCCGGTCGCCTGCAGATGGCCGCGTGGATCGGCGCAGATCCACACGTCCTCATAAGCGGGCGGAATCGCCAGCGCGTTGATGCGTTGGATCTCATCGGCGTCGACGATGCGCTTGCCGTTCATGTCGAAATAGGCGAAGCCGTCCTTGTCGCGCTTGCGCGTGTAGCCCGGCCTGGTGTCGTCGGAATGGCGCAGGCCCGGCGGCATCGACGGCTGCGATGACGCGCCGTTCGTATGGACGGGGCTGCCTGATGCGCTTGTCGAACGGGTTGTTGTGGACATCGTTGCAGGTAGAACTTTCAAGCGTGTTCGGATCGCGTCAACCGGCCTGACGCGCGCGGGCCCTGATGAATCGGCGGGAAGCAAACGCGGTGCCAACCCGGAGCCAGCGCGGTGCCGCTGTGATGTCGATGCGGCGTTGGCTCGACGTCGACGAGCGGCGACCAGCGTCGACTAGCGACGACGAGTTCGCGTCGGCACCTGGCGGAACGGTCCTTGCGCCACCGTGGTGGTGATCAACCGAACTGGGAGCTTTCATGAGCAGCACATTGAATCCCGATGAAGAGCCGCAACAGACCGTCAAGCAGACGTCCGGCACGACCGGCGCGCTGGGGCCCAGCGATTCATCGGACAGCGGCAGCGACATCGCGGGCGCGAAGCGCCATGAATTCGACGTCGATACGGAACTCGACAATCACGCGCTGGAAGCCGGCGATGCCGAACTCGGCAGCGACACCGATCGCGCGGGCACCGGTGAGCGCGCGTCGGCCGATGGCGACTCGACGCTGGACCCCAACGCCGACATCGATACGGATCACCTCGTGGATCCGGACGCGCCGCTCGACGAGGATCTGTCGGGCGAAGACGAAAGAGGTTCCTAAAGCGCGGCTTTAACGAAGACGAACGCCGCGAACGGCGGCGAACGACGCTTGAACCCGATCCCAACACAGCAAAACGCCGTGCTAATCCAGGCACGGCTTTTGCACACTCACGCTTTAACGGCGCAGCGCCTCTACCGCATAACGAGCGACGGCAACATAGCGCGGCGCCGCGCGAAGCGCACGAAGGAGAGTACACATGACTGACGCATTGAACGGCTGCAAGGTAGCGGTACTGGCAATGGACGGCTTCGAGCAGGCGGAACTGGTCGAGCCGAAACGCGCGCTCGCCGACGCGGGCGCCACGGTGCACGTGATCTCGGCGAAACCCGGCAAGATCCAGGGCTTCAAACATGTCGACAAGGGCGACGCGGTCGAGGTCGACACGACCTTCGAAGACGCGAACCCCGACGACTATGACGCG
>NZ_DASXHN010000518.1:0-12601 GCF_036488505.1 Paraburkholderia sp.
TACCCGCGTCCGGGTGGGAAATGACCGCGAACGTGCGGCGGCGTTTGAGTTCGGAGACTGACATCGGGTCGGGCGGTCACGGAAAGGGGTTCAGGCTGATCCCGGCGGCCTTTCGGGCGGCCGGTATGCCGCGCGTCGCGCGGCGGCGTCGAGCTGCGGGAGTCGGGCGAGAGCTCGCATCGGCCGGCGCGCGCGCCGCGTCGAAAATGGACTGCGAACGACGTCGCGAGCCAGGCTTCGACCATGCGGGAATCGCCAGCGCAGAACAGCGCAAGGAGCGAATGATACACGTGCGGCGCGGTTGCGGCCGCTGACGCATGTCTTGCCGCTCGATCGGTGGCGGCCCCCGCGTCCTTCCGCACGATGGTCCGAACTCACGCGACGGCAGCCCCCCGATCGCCGGATTCACCAAAGGTGAGCGTTTTCGGGACTTGCAGCGACGGCGGTCGGATGACTGCCAAAGGTGAGGATCGCGAACGTCGGTCGCGCACCTGCTGTGGCGGGCAAAGCGCGAATCCGAGCAGGTGCCGGTCAACGACAAAGGCTGCGTACGGCTGCCGGCAGGCCGGGGCTGACGTCTGAAAAAGTGTGGAAGTGCCCGAAAACGCCCGCCAGCAAAGGCCGATGCGGGTTCGGAATACGGCGCGGGCGGGCGCGAACGAGACCGGCCACAGATAACATGATCGGTGCGTCGCGCGTCAAAACCTGGCTCACCGAAGCAAGCGCACGAGCTCGTGGCAGATCACAAAAGTCGCTGGCCATCCGCGGACGCGGATCAAAGGTGAGGTTTTTCGGGACCTGCGCAACGGTGCGAAGCAAAGGTATCGCGCATCACTTCAAGACCGCCGCGCGTCCGTCGGATGACCGTTTGACAAGGCCCCGCACGCATCAACCGTCGATCAGAAAGCGCTCACGATTCTTGCCGGCCAGCCACGCGGGCGAGCGTCCGCGGCCGCTCCACGTTTCGCCGGTCTTCGGATTGCGATACTTCGCCACCGACGCCGAAGCCGTCTTGCGGCCCGGCTTGCGCGGGCTGCTCGTCAAACCGAGTTCCTCGGCGGTCAAGTCGTATTCGTCGATTTTCTGCCTGATTTCGGCGATGGCCTGTGCGACTTCCTTTTCGCGGGCCGCTGCGACTTCCTTATGAAGTCTTTCGAGTTGCGCGGTCAATTGTTTGTACGAGGCCATGCCGGTGCTCTCCCATCGATTGGATGAATTACTACGAACTGAGTTGTGCGGACACTATCAGAGGACGAGTTCACAGGATAGTGAATCGCACGCACGGATGCATGCGGTGGCTTCCGTGCAGGCCGCGGGGGACGCGCACTATGTACACGACGTTTTGGCGAACGGCGCTTTCGACCGTCGATGCTCATAGCGGCGGCGTTCGTGGTCGATGGCCATCGGAATGGGTCGATCGCCGAGGCCGAACACGCTCCCCGGCGCATATCATCTGTCCGAGAGCCAGCATGCGGCGCCGCGCGGACGTCAGGAAATTGCAGCGCGTCGGATCTACCGAGCGATGCGACAGCAGCGGCGTTACGCAGACGCGCGATGCAACTCACCCGC
This sequence comes from Paraburkholderia sp., assembly GCF_036488505.1. GTDB lineage: Bacteria > Pseudomonadota > Gammaproteobacteria > Burkholderiales > Burkholderiaceae > Paraburkholderia. Next base: position 1,570 of record NZ_DASXHN010000518.1, read on the forward strand.
TTGAACTTACACAACCGGACTTCCTTATTGCCGGCATTCAGTTTCGAGATTCGGGTTTTTCGCGTTTCTCCAACGCGCAAAGCGCGGCATTCAACCGTTTGACGCGGCTTGCCTGCGCCGGCACGATAACCGCGCCCGAAACCAGTTCGATGCGGCTGCGCCAGTAAGAGAGCGGAATACGATCTTGTGCGGAAATGTGTGAGATCACGTGCTCTAGATGTTCGATATCTTTTTCGAGTTGCTGATGATTCATTGCTTTCCCCGGATTGTATTGAATTAATGTCGAAGCAAAATCGAAAGCATGCACGCGCGGTAGCCGACGAAGGCCACCGTACCCGCACCGGGAGCGGAAAAACCTTCCTGAACGTTTTGCTACGTCTGAAAAGTCCAGCAAAATCTGCTTGCCAAGGTTAAATCGCCAACGGTCTAAAAAGACTACTGCCGCCGAAGTTCGCGTTCCGTTGGTTTCCGCACTGACTCCGTTCGACAGCGAAAACGGCTAGCGATTATCGAACCATGAGCGCGGCAAAATAATTACGAACGTGCGACTAAAAGCCTTCATAACGCCGTCTCTAAATCCGATATGCATGGTAACCGGCTATCGGACGACTATTAGGCACAGACTTTTATGACGGCTATGCGCTTGTCGCAATGACACGAGCGTTCGAATTGAACGCATTTGCGGGAGTCGGCAAGCGGCAGGCGCCGCGCAGCGAATCAAGGCCCGCGCCCGCCGTTGCGAAGAAAAGAAAGAGGACGTGCCGCCTCTGGCATGGACGACGCGCGGGCGCGCCGCGACTGCCCACCGCACCTACTTGGCGGCTGCGCGGCAAGCGTAGATCAGGTTCAGCGTGCCGCCTTCGCTCGTCTGGCGCACGACGTCGTATGCGCCGTTACAACTGGCCGCGGCCTGCTGCGCACAGGAATCGGAGCCGGCCGGGCATTGCACCAGCGTGGTTGGCCGCCCATCCGACAGGAACAACGGCGGGCTGCTGCTGCAACCGCTGAGCACGGCCATCGCGCCGGCAACCAGAATGAAACTCGAGTGGCGCAGGAAGAAGGAGAGACTGCGTTTCATTGGAAGCCCCGATCACGTCTTGTTGTTCGATCTCCCGATTGTGCCACGCAGGCGGTGTTTTTCGTGCCCACGTGTACTGCGCGACGGGCTGGGTCCGAGCGTGGCGCGCGCGCCACGCGCCTGCCGATCACCGCACCTGTGCAGGCCTTGCCTGGAGCCATGTCGAGCCGCCCCAACCGCTTTGTTCTGACAGATCGGCGTTACTCCCACCTCGACAACGCGCGACTGAAGCAAGACGATGAAAACCGTCAGCGCCCATCGGTGTAAGGGCAGGCTGACCCAAGTAACAACGGCGTTTAAACGGCCCGCCCCGATCAGGACGGGCCATTTTTTGCGCGCAACCGGTGAAGAAGTTAGGTGAGGAAGTTCGGGAGGGGCTCGCAACGGCGCGCGTGTATCCATCGAACGACGTCGAGCCATGACGAGGTGACAAGCCGCTGCTGTTTTCCGTGCGCGCGTACCGTGCGCGCGCGTCAGCGGCATGACAACGTGCAACGCAACGCGTGCCGTGCGGGGCACGAAAAATGCATCGGACGTCGCCGGGAGTCGCGTTAAACTCATCGTCAGGCTGCACGCGGGGCTGCAGCGGCGAGCGTTACCAGGCAAAGCTCCGGCAGCACGCAATCGCGCACAGCGTCGCGTCATCGCGCGGCAGACGGCGCGCCTTGCTGCCCGTACAATGGTTCGATCAACAACGGAAGAAGGACAACCTCGATGCGCATCACCGGGTCCTCCGGGTCAATGGCCCTGCTCACCGAATACGACGACGCAACCGGGCGCGAACTACGCTCGCTGCGGCTGGAATCGTCGGAAGACGGCAAAGCCATCCTGCTGATCGAAGTCGATGAGCGCAAGCCGGGCATTCACCGCGAAGTGCGCTACGAAATCACGCCAGCGGAGTTGATTGCCGCGATCCGCGCCCACGGCGCCGAGTTGCCCGGCGAGCAGCACAACCATCGTTCATGACATTGGCGGCGCGCCGGCGCAACTGCCGCACGCGCTGCCCGTTTTCCGGTGCCCGGCGTGCCGGGCATCGACGCAGATTGCGGCATTGTTCGCGTCTGCGCCGCCCGCGCGCATCGACGCGCGCATCGATTGACGCCGCTTTGTTCAGTACACCCCGCCAATCGGGCTCTTTCTACGGCATTTAGCAGCGCCGCCGCGTTCTTTGCCAAGCGTGCGCTGACCGGCTTCGGCGTGACACGCTCACGGTTTCCCCGCCCGCCTGTCGGGCGAACCGCGGCCAGCGGAGCGCACGTATCTTCGGGCCGTTTGCACGTCTCAAAAATACGTCCATAATCCTTGCATTCCCCTTGGCGATCCTTACCGCACCGCGCCCGCAAGGGCCGCGGATGTAAACCGATGCTACATGACCTCGTCGAGCAATATGGGCCCGCGCTGGTCTTCGTCAACGTGCTGGCCGCCGCGCTCGGGCTGCCGGTGCCGGCGATGCCCTCGCTGGTGCTGTTCGGCGCGATGGCCGCGATGCACCCCGGCTCCGTCGGCACCCAGTTGATGCCGGTGCTCGTGCTCGCGATCTTCGCGACGCTGCTGGGCGACAGTGCGTGGTATCTCGCCGGCCGCATTTACGGCGGCAACACGCTGAAGACGATCTGCCGGCTGTCGCTCTCGCGTGACACCTGCGTGAAAAAGACCGAGCGCTTTTTCGGCCGCTGGGGCGTGCGCGTGCTGGCGGTCGCGAAGTTCGTGCCGGGCCTGTCGATCGTGTCGATTCCGATGGCGGGCGCGATGGGCACGCGCTACCGAACCTTCCTCACGTACGATGGCCTCGGCGCCGCGCTGTGGGCGGGCACCGGGCTCATCATCGGCGCGCTGTTCGCGCGGCAAATCGACATGCTGTTCGCGATCGCTGGACGGCTCGGCCGTACCGCCGCGCTCGTCGTCGTCGCGCTGCTGCTGTTGTACGCGGTGTACCGGTGGATCCGCCGCCGTCAGCTGATCGCGAAGCTCGCGTCCGCGCGCATCGAGGTCGATGAACTCGCGACGCTGTTCTCGGCCGGCGAGCCGCCGGTCGTGTTCGACATCCGTTCAGAGGAAAAGCGCAAACTCGATCCGTTCGTGATTCCGGGCGCGCAATTCGCCGACGAACGGCAACTTCACGAGATTGTCGCCACCTATCCGCACGATCAGAAACTCGTGATTTATTGTTCCTGCCCGAACGAGATTTCCGCCGCGTGGATGGCGAAACAGTTAAACGAGGCGGGTTTCACCGACGTGCTGCCGCTGCGCGGCGGCATGGAAGCCTGGCGCGATTCAGGCAAGCCGGTCGACACGCTGCCCCATATGCCGCCGCCGGAAGTCGCGGTCGACGACATCGCGCCCAAGGCCGTCTAGCGTCACGGCGGCGTCTGGGCGCCTCGCCCGTTCAAAGCGCGCGGCGTTGGCAACGCCAGCGCGCTGCTTTATCTCCCGTTCAATCTGGCAATGAACATCGAAGGAGCGGTTCAATGCTTTCGACTCAGGAAGTTCCGACTCAAGAAGTAGAAGGACAGCAGGCAGTGGTTGCGGATGCGCCGTTTTCGACGCTGTCGACGCGCATGCACCAGATGTTTCCCGCGCTCACTTGCGCGGAGATCGACCGGATGCGCCGCTTCGGCGAAATCAGCCACTGGCAGTCCGGCGAACTGCTGTTCGAGACCGGCCGCCCCGGCCCCGGTATGTTCGTGCTGCTCGAAGGACGCGTGAAGGTCTATCAACGCGACGGCATCGGCCGCGAGGTCGTGATCGGCGAACATGGGGCTGGACACTTTCTGGCCGAGGTCGGGCAACTGTCGGGCAAGCCGGCACTGGTCAACGGCGTCGCGACCAGTGCGGTCAAAACGCTGCTGATTCCGCCCGCGCGGCTGCGCGCGCTGCTGGTCGCCGAAGCGGAACTCGGCGAGCGCATCATGCGCGCGCTGATCCTGCGGCGCGTGTCGCTGATCGAAAAAGGCTCGGGCGGTCCGATCCTGATCGGCAACAGTAGCGACTCGAGGCTCGTGCTGCTGCAAGGCTTCCTGTCACGCAACGCGCATCCGCATTCGGTGATCGACGAGCGCGACGAAGACGCGCTGCGTCTGATCGAGCAGTTCGCCGCGCAGCGCGAAGACCTGCCGCTCGTGATCTGTCCGGACGGCTCGGTGCTGCGTCATCCGAGCATGCCGGAACTCGCGACCCGCCTCGGGATGCTGCCCGATCTCGACGACAGCTACGTGTACGACGTCGCGATCGTCGGCGCGGGACCAGCGGGCCTTGCCGCCGCCGTGTACGCGTCTTCCGAGGGGCTCTCGGCGATCGTGCTCGACAGCCGCGCGCCGGGCGGCCAGGCCGGCGCAAGCTCACGGATCGAAAACTACCTCGGTTTTCCGACCGGCATCTCCGGCCAGGCCCTCGCCGGCCGCGCGTTCGTGCAGGCGCAGAAGTTCGGCGCGCGCGTCGCGATTCCGGTTCACGTGAAGGCACTCCACTGCGCGGAGTCGCCGTACCGGCTAGAACTCAAGTGCGGCGGACATATCAGCGCGCGCACGATCGTCATCGCGAGCGGCGCCGTGTACCGGCGGCCCGCGCTCGAAGGCCTCGACCGCTTCGACGGACGCGGCGTCTACTACTGGGCGTCACCGGTCGAGGCGAAGCTATGCAAGCGTCAGGAAATCGTGCTGGTGGGCGGCGGCAATTCGGCTGGACAGGCGATCGTCTATCTGGCCACGCATGCGGCCAAGGTCCACGTGCTGATTCGCCGCAGTGGTTTTGAAGCGACGATGTCGCGCTATCTGATCGACCGGATTCGTTCGCTGCCCAACGTGTTCGTGCATCCGCACTCGGAAGTCGGCCGACTCCATGCCGACGAAGAGGGGCTCGCGTCGGTCGTGCTGAAAAAACCACTGCCCGATGGCGTCGATCACTTCGACACGCGGCATCTGTTCCTCTTCACGGGCGCTGATCCGAACACCGACTGGCTGCGCACGTGCGGTGTGGAACTCGACGCAAAAGGCTTCGTGCTGACCGGTGCGGGCGACAGTGGCTCGGCCACCGCGTGCGATCTGGCGACGACCGTCGAAGGCGTCTATGCGATCGGCGATGCGCGTGCGGGCTCGACCAAGCGCGTGGCCGCGGCGGTCGGCGAAGGCGCGGCGGTGGTCGCGCAGATTCACCAGTTGCTGGCGGCATCGGCCGGGGAAGCCGTGGCGTTGGGTGCGTAAGCATGAAAAAACCCCAAAAGTCGGCGTCCGACTTTTGGGGTTCTGCTTTGCTCGACTCGCACAACGCGCTCTTTCAACACCCGCGACACGGGCGCAACGTCGCAACACGTGTCTTCTAACGCTCCAGTTTCGCGCGCAACTCGCGCGCTGCTTCCAGCAATCCTTCGTAACCCGAACGCGCGTGCTCCGGCAGATCGGGGTCGCCAACCAGCGCGCCAAGCGTTTCGATCAGGCTGTACACGATCCCTTTCGCCGCGCCCGACGCAATGCCGCCTGACGACACTTGCTGATTGACGTGACTGAGCGCCGCATCCAGGTGCTCGATTTCGGGACGATTGTCAGAAGGCGGCTTGGGAGGAATGTCTTGCGTCATGATGAAACATCGCTCCTGTAAATGCATCGATAAACAACACGGTCACGTTGTTATATACCGATCATGCGCTGCCGTCTATTCGTGTTCGACGTGACTGCGATCCGCGTCAAGGCGATCAGCGGTACTTCGCGATTTTCGCGTGCGAGGTTCACGCCGACCAATCGCTGATGTTGCCGACGCTCCGAAGATTCATCGATTGCACATGCCACCGTGAACCGCCCGCTCACGATCTCGTCGCCGCACGCCGCACGAAGATCCGCCGAGGCAGATCGAAGGCGACCAGATTGCCCGCCACCACGAGCAACAGACCCACGACCGCGAGCGCGGACCAGCGGTAGCCCTCGAAGATCGTCGATGCCGCCAGCGCCACGATCGGGAACAACACCGTGCAGTACGCGGCTCGTTCGGGGCCCATGCGGCCAACCAGCATCAGGTACCCGGTAAAGCCGATCACCGAGCCGAACACCGCGAGGTAAGCCAGCGCGCCGAGGTAGCGCGCGGTAGGTTCGAGCGCGAACGAATAGCCGGCAAAAATGCTGCCGATGGTCAGAATGCCCGCGCCGATCAACATCGCCCAGCTATTGGTCGTGAATGGATGCAGGCCCATCGACTGCATCCGGCTCGACAACAGATTGCCCGCTGAAAAGCACATCGTGCCGAGAAACGCGACGCCCAGCCCGAGCCAAGCGGCGTGATCGCCGAGGTGGCCCGCCATCTGCTGAACGAACAGACAAACGATGCCGACCAGTCCCAGCAACGCGCCCGCGATCACGCTCGGTTGCAGCGGCCGGCCCATAAACAGCCGGCCGTTGATCGAGTTCAGCAGCGGCGCCGTCGAAAACACGACCGCGACGAGACCGCTCGGCACGATCTGTTCGGCGTAGTAGAAGCACAGAAAATTGAGGCAGAAAAGAGCGAAGCCTTGTGCGGCGAGAAAGCGCCACGCGGCACGCGGCGGCCACATCGGCCGGCGCATGATGCGCAGCAGCGCGAACAGCAATAGCGCGGCGATCCAGAAACGCCACGCAATCGAAACCGGCGGCGGCACCGCGCCGAGTTGCCATTTGATCGCGATCCATGTGGTGCCCCAGATCAGCACGGTGGACGCATAAAGCAGAAGATTCATGGTCGGGCCTTCAAACAGTGACCGCCGCCATCACCAACGACAACGGCAGGCGGCAATGATGAAATACCCACTATGCGACGGCGAGGCCGCGCGCGATTGTCCAGGCTTGCGCACTTTTTCGCGGCGACGCGCGGTAACGCGAGGCCCGCCGTATACTGGCCGCTCAGCCATTTCTTCGAAAGACTTCCGCCCGCTGCCGTGAACGCCACTCCGCCGATCCCCGCGATATCCGCCGCCGGCACGCCGTTCGGGCTGCAGTCGGTGTGTCACACGCTTGCCAGCGCCAACGCGAATCTGGATCGCTTTGGCTGGCTCGGCGACGGGCTTGCCATCGCCCTGTGGACGCGCGACACGACGGTAGCGGAGACCGTCTACGAGCGGCCCGGCCATCACACGCTCTCGTGCTATCTCGATGGCGGCTATCGCACCGAGCGCCAGAAAATGCCTGGCCATTACGGTGCGCCATCACGGCTATGCGCATTGCCAGGCGATCACGAATCGCGCTGGTGGGTGCGCGGTCACATGCACTTCATGCATCTGTATTTCCTGCCGGAGCACTTCACGCGCCGCGCGGTGCAGGAACTCGACCGCGAGCCGCGCGAACTGACGCTCGCCGATCGCACCTATTTCGAGGATCCGCGCATCGCGAGTCTGTGCCAGTCGCTCGTCAACGAAGACTGGCAAAGTCCTGACGGCGTGCTGCGCACCAACGAGACCGCGCACGAAGTGCTGAGCCTGCTGTTGCGCGGGCAAGGCGTGCGGCGCCCGAGCGTGTCGCTCAGGGGCGGGTTGTCGGCCGCGACGCGCCGCCGCTTACGCGACTATATCGACGCCCATCTCGCGCAGCCGCTCACGCTCGGCGAATTGTCCGGCGTCGCGGCGCTGTCGGAATTTCATCTTGCGCGGATGTTTCGCGAGTCGTTCGGCTTGCCGCCCGCCGCATGGATCGCGCGACAGCGGATCGACCGCGCGCGCACGCTGCTGCGCACGACCTCGCTGCCGCTCGCGCGTATCGCCGAGCACTGCGGTTACGCGAATGCCAGCCACTTCAGCCATCGCTTTCGCGAAGCAGCAGGCGTGACGCCCGGTGCTTATCGGCAGGTTCTCGGGATCTGAACCAAACGTCGGCGTCCGCGTCGGCGGCTCGGTTACCTTCTCCTCATTGCAGCGCCAACGCCAGCACGCGTGCAACGTGGATCGCCTCGACACCCGCGCCATCGTGAATCTGATGCCGGCAGCTGGTGCCGTCGGCGACCATCACCGTATCGCCATCGATCTCACGCACCGCCGGTAGCAACGACAGTTCGGCCATCGCCCGCGAGGTCGCATAGTGCTCGGCTTCGTAGCCGAAGCTCCCCGCCATTCCGCAGCACGACGATTCCACCGTCGATACCTTCAGTTGCGGAATCCACTTCAGTACCGTCTGCACCGGCGTGAACGCGTCGAACGCCTTCTGATGACAGTGGCCATGCACCAGCGCCTGCTGCATCGGCAGCGGCTTCAACGCGAGTTGCAGGCGGCCGGCCTTTTCCTCGCGCACCAGAAATTCCTCGAACAGGAACGCGTGCTCCGAGAGCCGCCGCGCTTCGTCACCGAAGCCGTACTGCAGGAACTCGTCGCGCAACGACAGCAGACAGGAAGGCTCGAGTCCCACCACCGGCACCCCGCGTTCGACGAACGGCTTGAACAGATCCAGCATGCGCCGCGCTTCATGCTTCGCTTCATCGACCAGGCCGGCGGCGAGAAACGTGCGCCCGCAGCAGACCGGCCGCTCGCCGTCCCGCACATTGAAGTGCACGGTGTAGCCGGCCGCTTCGAGCACCTGTTGCGCGGCGCGCGCGTTATCCGGCTCAAGATGGTTATTGAAGGTGTCGACGAAGAGCAGGACTTCTTTGAGCGTCGCGGCTCGCGTGGCCTGAGCCGTGAACCGTGCGGACACCGCACCGGCAAGGAACGGCTTTTTAAAGCGCGGCAAGCTGCGCTCGGCCGCAAAGCCGACCGAGCGCTTGAACCACGCCGACACCACCGGCAGGTTGTCCGCGAGCGCGATCAGCCCCGGCACGCGGCTCGCCGCGCCCGCATAGCGCGGCATGAACGCGACCAGCCTGTCGCGCAGACTCAAGCCGTGCCGCTTCACGCGCGCCGCCCGCGCTTCGATCTTGAACTTCGCCATATCGACGCCGGTCGGGCAATCGCGCTTGCAGCCCTTGCACGATACGCACAGATCGAGCGTCTCCTTCACGTCGTCGCTCGCGAGGCCAGTGTCGCCGAGTTGCCCCGAGATCGCGAGTCGCAGCGTATTCGCGCGCCCGCGCGTCAGATGCTGCTCATCCTTCGTCACGCGATAGCTCGGGCACATCGTGCCCGCGTCGAACTTGCGGCAGTGGCCGTTGTTATTGCACATCTCGACCGCTTTCGCGAGACCGCCGCTCAGATCGTCGCCGCTGCCGGGCGCGCTTTGCTCGCCGGTCAGCGGATCGCGTTCGACGTTCCACGCGGACCAGTCGAGCACCGTGTCGATCCGCTGTTCGCGATAGCCTGGCGCGAAGCGGAAGTTGCGCGCGTCGTCCATCTTCGGCGGACGCACGATCTTGTCGGGATTGAAGCGGTTGTCAGGATCGAACAGCGCCTTGATCTCGCTGAATGCCTCGTTCAGTCGCGGTCCGTATTGCCACGCGACCCATTCGCCACGGCACAAACCGTCGCCGTGTTCGCCCGAATAGGCACCCTTGTATTCGCGCACCAGCGCGGCCGCTTCCTCCGCGATCGCGCGCATCTTCGTCGCGCCATCGCGGCGCATATCGAGAATCGGCCGCACGTGCAGCGTGCCGACACTCGCGTGCGCGTACCACGTGCCTTCCGTGCCGTGCCGATGAAACACGTCGGTCAAGCGACTCGTGTAGTCGGCCAGATGTTCGAGCGGCACCGCGCAATCCTCGATGAACGACACGGGCTTACCGTCGCCCTTCATGCTCATCATGATGTTGAGCCCGGCCTTGCGCACTTCCCACAGCGCTTTCTGCGCGTTCGCGCCCGGCATCTCGACAACCGCGTCGGGCAAACCGAGTTCGCCCATCAGTTCGGTGAGCTCCCGGAGCGACGCCAACTGCGCGTCGCGATCGTCGCCCGCGAACTCGACCAGCAGAATGGCCTGCGGGTCGCCGACCAGCGCTTTCTCGATCACCGGACGAAACGCGGGATTGCTCAACGCGAGATCGATCATCGTGCGATCGACCAGTTCGACCGCGACCGGCTTCAGTTTGACGATGTGCTGCGTGAGCTCCATCGACTGCCGGAAGGTCGGAAAGTTGACGACGCCGAGCGCCTTGTGCGCGGGCAACGGCGCGAGCTTCAGCGTAATTTGCCGGCTGAACGCGAGCGTGCCCTCGGAGCCGACCAGCAGATGCGCGAGGTTCGCGCTGCCGTCGTCGGTATACGCGCGCGGATTCTGGCAGTCGAACAGGTCGATGTTGTAGCCCGCGACGCGGCGCAGCACCTTCGGCACCCGCGCGACGATTTCATCACGTTCGCGCTGTGCGATTCGTGTGACGCCCGCGACGATCTGCTGCAACCGCTCGCCTTGCGGCGGCTCGCGCAATGAGCCGAAACGCGCTTCGCTGCCGTCGGCGAGAATCGCATCGATCGCGTCGACGTTGTGCACCATGTTGCCGTATTCGATCGAGCGCGAGCCGCACGAGTTGTTACCGGCCATCCCGCCGATCGTGCATTGCGCGGCCGTCGATACGTCCACCGGAAACCACAGCCCATGCGGCTTCAACCACGCGTTCAGATGGTCGAGCACGACCCCGGGCTCGACCGTGACCGTGCGCGCATCGGCATCGAACGCGACGATATTGTTGAGCCACTTGCTGGTATCGATCACCAACGCGTCGCCGACCGTCTGCCCGCACTGACTCGTGCCCGCCCCCCGCGCGAGCAGCGGCACCTTCTCGCTGCGCGCGATGTCGAGCGCGATACGCAGATCGTCCTGATCGCGCGGCACCACGACACCGACCGGCATGATCTGGTAGATCGACGCATCGGTCGCGTAACGGCCGCGACTCGCCGTGTCGAACAGCACGTCGCCGCGCAACGATTTGCGCAGATGCTGCGCGAGCGGACTCGTCGCGCGCGCGGCGGACGGCACCAGATGGATCGGCTTGACGAGCAAGCCCGAGGCGGGGTTCGTCATCGTCGGTGTTCCTATACGCCCATGCTCGTCGACACTTGCGGCTTCTCGGCCGCGCCCGCTTCGA
>NZ_DASXHN010000031.1:0-19929 GCF_036488505.1 Paraburkholderia sp.
TGCCGATCCTCAAGAAAGCGTTTCCATACGACCGCGTTGTCGAATACCGTCTGCGAGTCGCGCTGAACGTTGAGGTCGTAGCCAAGCTTGTAGCTCTGAATGCCGATCGGCAGATCAATGACGATCGCCTTCACCGACTCCTTGTTCGCCTCCTTCAGCGCGCGTACGCGTCTGCCGCCGTCACTGACGAAATACGTGCCGGGATTGTCATAGTCGGGAATGACGTGAATCGCCTGCTGCTGCCCCTGCTTTGCCAGATTGACGGCAAGCTCCGCAATCGACGCCTTCAGATAGAAGTGGCGAGGATTGAATGGGCTCGGCTTGATGCTCTTCAGCGGGAGTTCGATGACCTGGTTCGGTCGGTATCCATGCTCGATCCTCCACGCGCGGTAGGCCGCCGATTCATCGGCTGCGTCGGCCTGCGGGACGTCCTGCGGCACGACGACAGCCGACATTGCGCGTCCTGCGGCTTCGCTACTCGTGGGGCCGTTCTTGACCAGGCCGTCGATGGCATTCAGACGATCGAGAGCGGTTCTCTTTTCGCTACTTGTCGTATCAGGACGTGCTTGAAAGCCTTTGGCAAATTGGGAGGGTTTCATTCAGGGTCCTTTATGCGCATAAATTCACGGGAGCAAGGCGGCGATCTCATTCGCGCACGCCCGTACTTCGATAGCGGCGAGTTTGGCGCCGCGGTCGTTCATCTGAAGCACCGTCTGCCCGAGCGCCATCGCCTGCTTGTAGGCTTCGCGTGTGGGGATCTGGGTCTTGAGCAGAGGGAAACCCAGTTCCTCCAGTGCACGCTTCAACTCGCGCGTCAGCATGCGCTTCTCTTCGGTCTTGTTGAGCAGGAAGACGGCGCGCAGGTCTTCATTCATCATCTGCGCTTGCTGAACCAGCTTGACCAGACCGATGCTGGACCAGTAGTCGGCGGGGGATGACGAGGTGGGGATGACGGCGACGCTTGCGGCAAGCAGGACAACGCCTGATACCTTTTCAGTAATGGACGGTGGGCAGTCGACAACGATGATGTCGTAGTCAGCCACGAACTTCTTGATCTCTCGATGGATCTGGCTGCCTGCTTCGGAAAGATTGACGACCGCGAATGGGATGCCGATGTCGCCGTCAGATGAAGCGCTGGCCCAATGGATCAACGTGTTTTGGCCATCGGCATCGACAACGAGAACGCGTTTGCCCTTCTCGTGAAAGGCAGCACCGAGATGCATCGCGATTGTGCTTTTTCCTACTCCGCCTTTCTGCTGTGTGACCGCGATGATTTCCGCTGCCAAATTTCACCTCCTCTTTTTAGACGCAAATGGATTCTACCTGGATGAATTCCTATTTCAATTGATTTGTATAAACGAGATAGGAATTAGCCGTTCGGCAGGGGTTTATGCGCATAAAGAGGACACCCAGTGTGGACGGGTGCGTCCGGAAGAAGTGTGCGAGTGTTCGGCGATTGGGGATCTTTTTTTCGCCGCACCGTGGCTGGCGCGCCTCGCGCTCGGAGCATACGGGGCCGTCTTGCTGCGCGCTGACTTGCAGGAACGCGTGGCCAAGTCTGGCTACCGCATCGTGGCCGCATCTGAGGGCGACGCAGACGGGATGATCGAAAAAGCGAAGCGAGGCTTTATGCGCATAAAGCTCACGGGCCGCGCGCGGGAGGAGCCGTCGCTGCGCAGCGCGGGCTCGCGCTGTTTGACGCGGCAAGCGGGCGACCCGCCGCCTTCTTATCAATATCGCGGGAATCTTGTCGGTTATCCCCGCATTGAAATGCGCGACGAACGCGCGGACCGGGAGAAAGAAGGACACCCTTCCGCACGCCCCTTCCACGCCGGAATATCTGCTGCTTTATGCGCATAAACCCAGGCGACCGCAACGCCCCCAAAGAAAGGCAAACGCCCCGACGCAGCCTCCACGCCGTGCCAACACGCTAAGATCGTCCAACGCTCGTCTTGCACGACCTTAGACAACACAAACCTCAATCGCCAATGATCACCATCTATCACAATCCCCGCTGCTCCAAATCGCGCGCTGCCTGCGAACTCATCACCGGCACCTGCAACAGTGCAAACGAAGCAACGCAAATCGTCGAATACCTGAAACAGCCGCTGACTGTCGCGCAGCTCCAAGAACTCCACGGCCAGCTCGGCTGCCCGCTTCGCGAGATGATCCGCGACACGGAAGCCGAATATAAAGCGCTCGATCTCGCCGATCCGTCGTTGACGGACGCGCAGCTCTACCTGGCATTGGCGAGGCATCCGGTCCTGCTCCAACGTCCGATCGTCGTCAGAAACGGGCGGGCCGTTATTGGCCGGCCGCCGGAAAACGTTGCGGCGCTCTTTGACTGAGCCCCGGCGCGGCGGAGCGAGTGTCGCGTGGCGCAGGTCCACGCGACGGCGGCTAGGCTTTGCCCAGCAACGCCGCATCCCTGGTGACGATTCTGGTCGGGATCAGATGCAGTTCGGTGAACGCATCCGCGATGCGCTGCTGCTCCGCAAGCACGTTCGCGTCGACGGGCTTGTAGATATGCGCATAGTGGCGCAGGCCTGATTCGATCACGCTCGCGTCGAGCCCCTGAACCGGTGCAAGTTGTGCGGCGGCCTCGCTGTAATGGCCGCGCACCCATTCCCCTTCCTTGCCGACTTCGTCCATGACGATCGCGAGCACGTCGCCGTTCTGTTGCGCGAACGGCCGCGCGCTGAGAAAAAACTGATGGTGGCTGACGATGCCTTCGGCATCCGCGAGCAGACGCGCGTTCGTCTGTCGCTTCGCTGCTTCGAGAAACGGATCCCAGATCGCCCACGCATCGATTGCGCCGCGTTCGAATGCGGCGCGTGCATCGGCGGGCGGCAGATAGACGGGCTCAATCTCACTGAACTTCACGCCATTCTTCGCCAATGCGGCGACCAGAAACCAGTGCACATCCGATCCCCGGTTCAGCGCGATTTTCTTTCCCTTCAGGTCGGCCATCGTTTTGATCGGTGCATCCCGATGGACGAGAATTCCCTCGGCATGCGGCGTTGGAATCTCATAAGCGGTGTACACGAAGTTCGCGCCCGCGGCTTGCGCGAACACCGGCGGCGCTTCGCCGACATAGCCGAAATCGATCGCGCCGACGTTCAACCCTTCGAGCAGTTGCGGTCCGGCCGGAAACTCGGTCCACTTGACGGCGACGCCAAGCGGCGCAAGACGCTTTTCCAGTGTGCCCTGCGCTTTGAGTAGCACGAGAGTGCTCGCTGCCTTCTGGTAGCCGATGCGGAGTTCTTTCGCGTGAGCGTCGGCGGCAAAAGCGGTGGAGCAAAGGACAGGCAACGCGGCGGCGGCCAGCGAAGCGCCCGCGCCGGCGAGAAACGCACGACGCGTGAGCAGCGGGTGACGGGACATAAGAATGCTCGTTAAAAAGAAAACTGACGGGCACCACATGGCCCGGTTGGCTCCGACGATAATTCGTCCGCCGTGCTGGACGAACCGATAAATTCGGATAAGCAAATCACACACGCACTGCGAAGCATGGTCGCCGCGAGCCACCCAGCGCGCACGCCCCCTCGCAGCGATGTTCCGCGACGCGCCGCTACAATCGGCCCACCGCGCAAAAGCGCGACAACCACCTGCTGATCACGGGAAGCACAACCACCTCAATCGACAAAAAGGGAAAACAAATATCGTGCCTTTAACAACGACACTTACCCCGTGGGCTGCACACGACACGCAGTTGATCGTGTCGTGCGCGCTCGGGCTCGCATTGATCATCGTCCTGATCAGCGTGCTGAAGCTCGCGCCGTTTCTGTCTATTCTGGTCGGCACGTTCGCTGCGGGTTTTGCCGCCGGGCTGCCGCTCGACGCCGTGGCTAGCGCCTTCAGCAAAGGCGCCGGCGCGTTGCTCGGCGACGTCGGCATCATCATTGCGCTGGGGGCCATGCTCGGCGCGCTGATGGCCGAATCGGGCGCGGCCGACCGGCTGGTATCGACAATCCTCGCGCACTCCACGCCGCGTACGTTGCCGTGGATGATGGCCGTCGTCGCGTTGCTGATTGGCTTGCCGCTGTTCTTCGAAGTCGGTCTCGTGATGATGGTGCCGATCATTTTCGTGATGGCGCGCCGCTCGCAGCAGCCGATCCTGCGTATCGCGATTCCCGCGCTCGCCGGCATGACGACGCTGCACGCGCTACTGCCGCCGCATCCGGGGCCGTTGATCGCGGTGAGCGCGTTGCATGCCGACTTGGGTCTGACACTTGGCCTGGGTCTGATCGTCGCGATTCCCGCAGTGATTCTCGCCGGACCGCTGTACGGAATCTGGCTATCCACGCGGATGCGCGTGACCGAGCCGGAGGAAATGGGCAAGCTGTACACCGCGCAGCCGAACGGGGCGGAGCCGCCGGGTTTCGCGATCTCGCTGATCACGATCCTGCTGCCCGTCGCGCTGATGCTCGGACGCACCGTTGCGAAACTGCTGCTTCATCCGGAGACGTTCGCGTTCGACGCGCTGAATTTTCTCGGTGAGCCGCTGATCGCGCTCGGCCTCACCGTACTGTTCGCGATCGTCGCACTGGGCTGGTCGCGCGGCATGGCGCGTGAGCGTGTCGGCGGCATTTTGCGCAAGAGTCTGCCGCCCATCGCCGCGCTATTGCTGACGATCGGCGCGGGCGGCGGATTGAAGCAGGCGCTTGTCATCGCGGGCATTAGCACGACGATCGGCAAGATCGCTGTCGGCGCGCACATGCCGCTGATTCTGCTTGCGTGGCTGATCGCGGTCGCGCTGCGCCAGGCCACCGGATCGGCGACCGTCGCCACGACGACGACAGCCGGTATCGTTGCGCCGGTTGTCGCAGGTCTGAGCACCACGCACAATTCGCTGATGGCGCTTGCGATCGGCGCGGGCTCGGTGTTTTTCTGCCATGTGAACGACGCCGGCTTCTGGATGGTGCGCGAATATTTCGGGCTCCAACTCAAGCAGACGGTGATGGTGTGGTCGGTGTTGCAGACGATCGTCTCCGTCGTCGGTCTCGCATTGACGCTCGTGTTGTGGAGCGCGTTGACGTGACGCGTCGCGTCGCGCTGCGCCTGCTGTACACGTCTGCGCTGGCCGTTGACCCGTGCCAGCGCAGCTCGCTTTCGCGGCGCGCGGCGCCGCTTGAATTGGCCGGCGCGCGATGCGCATCCCGCGCGCCGCGCTGAATCGCCGAGAACCCCGGAGCCACTGTCATGCTCGAGTTGAGACCATCCTGTGAAGGCTGCGGCAAGCTACTGCCGCCGAACGCGTCCGACGCGATGATCTGCACGTACGAATGCACATTCTGCGAAGTGTGCGCGCTGACGAAGCTGCGCAATGTGTGCCCGAACTGCGGCGGCAATTTCGCGCCCCGGCCGATCCGCACACGCGCGCAACTCGACCGGCACCCTGCGCGCACGCAAGCGCAGCCGGTCTTTATCGACGAAGCAGCGCACGCGCGATTCTTCGAACGTTACCGGGACACCCCGCCGGGCGAGCGCTGAACGACGCGGCGTGCGGCGTGCCGCTCGAGCGGCACGCCGGCAACGTCATGCCGCGATACGGGCGCAATCTGAGAACCGCCGCATATCGCGCCCGGCTGCCAGGCGGAGCCCCGCGCGCCCAATGCACCGCCCAGCGGTGCTCTCACACGCACGCTCCCAACCGCGGCACACGTCAATCCTCCCGGTCAGCCGCCCCATCGGCCGCCGCGATCCCGCCCGCCACATGCGCGGCCGTCCGCAGCAGCCGGATCTGCTTGCGATAGTTTCTGCAGCCGCTGCACGTCGGCAGATGCAGCCGGATTGCGACCCACTCGCCGGTCGTCAGCGAGCGATCGAGCGCATCCGATAGCAGCCGCGTGATGTCCTTACACTTGCCCATTCGCATCCTCGCTAGACAGGCCTTTTTCGCTCAGGCAGGTGCGCAGCCTCAGACGCGCGCGATAGATCAGCACGCTGCAATGATTCGCATTGATCTGCAGTTCGGCGCAGATCGCGGCGATTTCCAGATCGAGGAACTCGCGCATCATGAACACGCGCCCGATATGTTCGGGCAGATGCTCGAGGCATATCTCGAAGAGGGTCCAGAACTGCTGCTGTCGCAGGGCGGTCTCGGGCGTTGGCCACGGCCGCGGTTTGGTCGCGTGCGACCAGTGTCCGTTGTCCTTGAAGAGCTCGCGATCGAGCAGCGCCTCGCCATCGAGTTCGGATTCGAGCGCCGACAGATTGACCGTGCGCTGCCGTGCACGCAGCGTGTCGACCAGCTTGTGGCGCAGGATGCCGAACACCCATGTCTTGTGCTCCGATTGCCCGGCGAACCGGTGCGCCTGGGTCCAGGCGGCCGTCAGTGCTTCCTGCACCGCGTCTTCGGCGGCCGCGGCATCGCGTAGCTGCAGACGGGCGAAGCGCACGAGGTCGCGCCGCAATTGCGTGAGATAGGCGGGATCATCGAGCGCCGGGCCGCTTACCCGCGCCATCGCGGGCTCCGTCGAAGCGTCGGGTGCAGTCGTCGGTGGTGCCGCGCGTGCTCCCGCGAAGGGTGGTGTTTCATGAGCGGATGGTCGTCCTCGCACTGTCTGCGGATAGGTGCGCCATTCTGCCTCACGTTCGCGCATCAGCGAAGCCATACTCCGCCCGGTCCTCCGCTGAACGACGGTCCGATGATTTTGGTCGCGCGGTACAGCCGCTTATGACAGCAACAATTGATTATTGCGAAAAAGCGAAATCGACAACGTTCTCGCAGTGGCCCGCGATCTCGGCTGCAGCGCGCATGAACGCTGGCGGTCCTCCGAGCGATCGCAATAGAGGCCCGCGAGGATTGTTTCAATTGGCGAAAGGATGTCTTAGCGCCGGCGCTATTTCTGAGCGATGACAGGCTCGCTATTCTTCGCGCCATCGATCGCTTCCGATCGCGAACCCCCGGTCACGAGGACCTCCATCATGAAACGCATTCTTTCTACCCTGATCGCTTCCGTCGCCATGTTTGCGGCCGCTTCGGGCGTTGCGCACGCTGACGCTCCGTCGACCTGTAACGGCCCGGCGTCGTACTGCAACGTGTTCTTCGGCAACTGATCGGCGCGGGAACCCACCGAAGTCGATGCAGTACGGCACGTGAAGCAAAGGGCGCCAAACACGGCGCCCTTTTCTACATTCACGCGAGGAATCCCCGGTCCTTCAAAGACGGAATCATGTCGATTTGCCTCAAATCCGCGTGATCCGATCTCGCGCTTGATTGACAAGGCAAAAGTGCCACTTATCCACAAGGTTATTCAGCGAAACTGTGGATAACTTTTCCGGCTCGGGTGTTATCCACCGCCCACGACGCGGGACCTGTCCGCATCCGCCAGCAGCTGGCGGAATGCTCCGGTTTGCCCACGACCGGCACACCACTCGCGTGCCTTTTGCCTATGATGAACAGTGCTGACACCTTGCGCGTCGAGCGCCCTATCAGAGGAAGCGAACCATGGCCTATCACATTGCAGTCGTCGTCGGCAGCCTGCGCCGCGAGTCGTTCAATCGCCAACTGGCTCAAGCGGTGATTTCGCTTGCTCCCGCCGATTTCACCTTCGAATTCATCGATATCGGCTCGTTGCCGCTCTACTCGCAGGACTACGACGCCGACTACCCGGAGGCCGGTAAAAGGCTGAAAGAGCGCATCCAGGCCGCGAACGGCCTACTGTTCGTGACGCCCGAATACAACCGCTCGATTCCCGGCGTACTCAAGAACGCGCTCGATTGGGGTTCGCGTCCGTGGGGCACGAATTCGTGGGGCAACAAGCCCGGCGCGATCATCGGCACCTCGGTCGGCGCAACCGGCTCGGCACTCGCGCAGCAGCACCTGCGCAACGTGCTCGCCTACCTCGACGTCGCGACGATGGGGCAGCCCGAGGTCTTCATCAAGCACGACCCGGCGGTCATCAACGAGAAAGGCGAGATCGTCAACGACGGCACGCGCGAATTCCTGCAGACGTTCGTGGATCGCTACGTCGCGTGGGTCAAGCGCATCACACTGCCTGACGCTACCTGATGCTGCTTGACGCGATTGCTTCGCGAGTTCCACAGTGAATGACGCGAGCCGTTAGCGACTTAGCTGCCACGAGGCCAGCGGCTCGCGCTTCTCGCCTGTTCGAGCCACAGCCGCTGACACCGATGCGCGGACGCTAAACGTGGTGACGCCCTGTCACCCGTTCCCAGCCGTGACGCACCGCGAGCTTGAAGCGCTCCCATGTGCTGTCCGGCGACGCGGTTTCCCAATGACGCCGCGCTTCGGGCTCGATTTCTTCCCACGGACGGTCACGGAAACGCATGTCGTGGCCGATTTCGGCGCCATAGCGATAGGCCGGCACATAGTCCTCGTAGCGCGCGTTCTCGGCCGCGTACTGCTCGTCGTAGTGCGTGCGGAAATCCTCTTCATAGTCCAGGTACTCGTTCGGCATCTCGCCGCCCGCGCCGATGCCCGGCTGTCCGCCTTCTGGCACGACTTGCGACGGCGACATCACCCCGCCCGAGCCGGGCACCGAGCCGGCAGCAAGCGCGCCGCGGGCAGCATCACCGGTGAGCGGATCCATGACCGGCTCGTTGATCGGATCGGTCATCGGCTGTTCGCCAAATGGCGGTGGCGCAAATGGCTCGGCGTCAGACCCGGTCGACGGCACTGTGTACAGCGGGTCGGACGGCCGTGCGGCAGTGGGCCGGGTTGCCCCCGTCGCCCCCGTTGCCCCGGTTGCCGACGTCGTATCGGTTGTCCCCGCAATTCCCGTTGACTCAGGCCAGCTTGCCGCGCCGACCGGCGTGCTCGTGCCGGTTGTCGCGGTCCGCTGCTCAGCAGTGGCGCTCGGGCTGGGATCCGAGATTGGGCTCGGGCTCGCATTCGGGGTTGACGCCATACCTGGCGTTCCGGGCGCAGCCGCGCCCCCAGTCGTCGTCGCGCTCGTGGTGCGCGGCGTCCCGGGCATCACCGCGCCGACGCCCAGCTCGTCGAGCAGCGAATGCTCGCGCGCGCTCGCGCTCGCGGCCTGCGTGTCCCAATCCGGCAAGTGGTTGCCGATGTCGGTTGCACCGAGGCGCACAAGCGTGTTGCGCGCGAGCTCCGCATGCGATTCGCTCGCGGCATGCACGCACACGAGCACCGCGCCGCGGCGCATCGCTTCGGCGTAACGAGCAGTGTCCGAGCTGCGCGGGCCGGTCGAAAACAGGCTCGACAAAAAGCGCTCGATATTCGCGAGCACGCCCGCGTTGGCGACTTCGCCAGTGGCCGAGCCGACCGACGGTTCTGGGTTCGCCTGCACGTCGATCTTCTCGCGTGCGAAACCGGTCTGCACGAGCGTATCGCGCGCGCTTTCGGCTTGCGGGTAGCTATC
Source organism: Paraburkholderia sp. (assembly GCF_036488505.1). Lineage (GTDB taxonomy): Bacteria > Pseudomonadota > Gammaproteobacteria > Burkholderiales > Burkholderiaceae > Paraburkholderia. Next base: position 9,351 of record NZ_DASXHN010000031.1, read on the forward strand.
GAATAAGCCAATCACCGTATGTTGCATGGTCGTCTCCCGACAGGTTCTGGCGCAACGGGCAGCGTCGACGGCGCTGCCCGAGCTGCTCTGCCGTGTCACGCAACGATCATGCCGCAGTCATGCTGCGCGGCGCTGGCCCTGTCGGGGCGCACGTGGCATCGGCCGTCCATGCAAAAAAGCCCGGTCTCGCGCTGCGCTTTTACAAGTTCTGGTAAATGATGCGCATGCGCGGACGCGCCGTCTGCGCGCTGCAGCGCCCGACGCGAGCATTACGTATCCGCCGGATGCGCGGCCTGATCGTTGTCCGTCGATGCGAGATTGCGCTGGATCGTTTCGAGCAGCTTCTCGAGCAGACCGATATCGAACGGCTTCGAGAGCACGCGCACGTTCACCTCCCGGGCGCGGTCGAGTTCTTCCGCGTAGCCAGTGACGAGAATCACCGCGAGCTGCGTGTCGAACGCGAGCACCGCTTCGGCCAGATCGATTCCATTCATCTTGCCGGGCATGTGAATGTCCGACAGCACCAGATCGAACGGCAGCGGCTCGCGGGTGTTCGCGCACTTTGCTTGAGCGTCCTGGAGAAGGCGCAACGCGAGGTCGGCATTGAACACGCAGGTGACCTGGTGGCCCATCATGTGCAGCAGCGCTTCCGTGCCGGCGGCCACCTCCTGATTGTCTTCGACGAGCAGCACGCGCAGCCCCTCGTGCGCGGCACTTTCCGTTGGGCTCGCTTCGGCCGGGCTGGCGGTCTGCGTTTCAGTGGAAGCGCGCGGCAGATAGAGACGCACCGACGTTCCCGCGCCGATCGCGCTGTCGATCGCGGCGAGCCCGCCCGAACTTTCGCAGAACGCAAACACCTGCGGCAGGCCGAGGCCGGTGCCAGCGCCCTTCGGCTTGGTCGTGAAAAGCGGTTCGAAGGCGCGCGCGAGCACGTCGGGCGCCATGCCGGTGCCGGTGTCCTCGAGCGACAGCTGCACGAAGTCGCCGGTGATCGGGAAACCGTCCTCGTGGCGGAACACGACGTTGCTCGCGCGCGCGGTGAAGCGCCCGCCGGTGGCCATCGCATCGCGCGCGTTCACCGCGACGTTGATCAGCGCGAGTTCGAGTTCCGCCGGGTCGACCCGCACCGGCCATGTGCCGACGCCGCTGTCGATGACCAGCGATACCTTCGCGCCAAGCGATGCGCGCAGCAGCTCACGGCAGGTCGGCAACCAGTGTTCGAGCGACACCGTCTCGGTGCGCAGCGGCTGCTTGCGCGCGACCCCGAGCAATTGCCGCGTGAGCGACTGGCCGCTTTTCAACGCGCGCTCCATCGCCGGCAGTTCGCGTTCGAGCCCCTTCACGCCGCGCCGTCGCATCATCTGCACGTTGGCCGACAGGATCATCAGCAGGTTGTTGAAATCGTGCGCGACGCTGCCGACCAGCGTACCGAGTGCTTCCATCTTGCGCGACTGGCGATAGGCGGATTCGATCGAGCGACGCATCGACGCTTCGGCCTGCCAGCGCTCCCACGCCTCCTCTTCGGCGCCCAGACGTCGCAGCGACAGCCACATCACGCACCACAGCGCGATCGACGGCGTGAACATCGACAGGATCAGCACGGTCAGGTGCCGGTACCACCCGGTCCAGATCGCCGACGTCCGATAGCCGCACAGCACAAACACCGGGTACGAGCCGACATGCCGGAACGCGACGATCAGTTTGCCGCCCCCGAGCGGCGAGCGCATCCGCACGACGCCGGCGGTTCGCCCGTCCGCGACCGCCCGCGCGAACGGTGAATCGGGCGCAATCGCCGCGGGTTCGCGCGGACTGCGCGGGTATTGCGCGAGCACTGCGCCGTCGGTGCGCACCAGGCTCATGATGACTGGCGTCCTGTCACTGTCGCCGAGCAACTCCCGATAGAACGCGTCGAAGTACCTCGGCCGGATCGCGACCGAGACGACGCCGGCGAACTTGCCGTCGGCGCTCTTGCGCTCGAGGCCCATGTTGAACACCTGCTCGCCGGCCACGGGCCCGCTCATCACTTGCGACACGCGCTGAAGATCGCTGGCGTCGCGGATGCCGGCGAAGTCCTGGCGCTCGCCGATCGACAGCACTGGCGCCGGGTAGAAGCGGCTGCTCGCGAGCAGCGCGCCGTCACGCCCGAAGATCGACACGGCGGCCACCTGCGGATAGCCGCCGCCCATCGTGTGCAGCTTGTCGTGGAGCGTATATTCGTGCGCGCGAATGTCTGCGTCGTCGAGGCCTTGGGTCAGATCGACGATGCGCGAATTGAGCGCATCGTTCATATCGAGCACCTTCAGCGCGTGTTCTTCCGCGACGCGTACCGTGCGCAAGGTCAGCTCGGTTGCGTCGGCTTCGCGCGAGCGCAAATCGCTGAGCGCCATCGCCGCGACGTAGACGAACGGCAGGACGACGGCCACGGCTAGCAGTGCGATAAGTGTCACGCGCCGTGCGTGGAAATTCTGCTCAGGCACCGCCGGGAACGACGCATCATCGTGCTCACGGGCGGCACGCCGGGAAAGACGGTTCGCGCGCGTCGACTCGACGCCGTCAGAGGTCATCTTCGTTAACGCCAAAAGTCGTTTGGAACGGGCAACCCCATGACGGGCCGGCGCGGCGCCTCGCCGCCATCAGAGGAAGCATAGACGGCGGCCCGGATAAATTTGACGCAGAGCGCGGCGTGTTGCGTATGGTTCGCGGCGGTTCGCCAAACGCGACGTCAAATCAGCGACGAATCGGCAACCGCAAACGTACACAAAAGTATAATCGGTAAAAAACGGGCGCCGAAGCTATTCATTTATTTTTCAAACGCGGCTTTTGTGAAAAGATCTCTTTAATGAAACGTATTCTGGAGAGTTGCCATCGATAGGGTTTGCTTCGACAATCCACGCCACGATAAAAAGGCCGTCGCCACGTCGTCTGTGCTCCGGATCTTCACGGTCCGCCGAACGCGTCCTGTCGCACACGCTCTCCTCTCGCCGGGCCTTCCGCTTTTCAGCAGGCGCCACTGTACTTTGTCGCGGGTCGACTGGCCCCGCGCCGAAGCGAACCTGTATCCGTTGTCGAAACGAACACGTACGCGAACACCAACGAGCCGATTCCGCCTTCCGAGCCGCCCATATTGCCCGACGCTTTCAGACCCATGCTGCCCATTGTGATCGCCGACGATTCGCTGCTCGCGCGCAAGCTGCTCACGAAGGCACTGCCGCCGGACTGGGACGTCGACGTGTCCTATGCGACCAACGGCCGCGAAGCGCTGGCGCTGTACCGCGAGGGCAAGGCTTCTGTGATGTTCCTCGATCTGACGATGCCTGACATGACCGGCTACGACGTGCTCGAAGCGTTGCGGCACGAAGAGCTGAATACCTTCGTGATCGTCGTCTCCGCCGACGTGCAGCCGCTCGCCCGGACGCGCGTGCGCGAACTCGGAGCGATTGCGTTCATCGCCAAGCCGGTGACGCCCGAGGCGGTCCTGCCCATCCTCAAGGAGTACGGCTTGTATGCCTGAGGCAGCCTTCACCGAAGACCAGCGCGACGCGCTGCAGGAGATCGCCAATCTCGCGATGGGTCAGGCGGCGACGCGTCTCGCGCGGTTGCTCGATTCGTTTATCGAGCTGTCGGTGCCGCGCGTGCAGGTAGTGGAAGCGGGCGACGCGGCGCGCACGCTGGGCGAGATGACCGGGATCGACGACACGGTCAGCGCGGTGCGCCAGGGCTTTCGTTCGGACATCAAGGGCGAAGCGCTGGTCATCTGCCGCACCGACAGCATTGCGCAGCTGTGCGCGCTGGTGAGCGACCCGTATTCGCGTTCGAGCTACGAGGCGATCGGCGAGCGCGAGTTGATGCTCGACGTGGCGAACCTGCTCTCCGGTGCGTGTGTGTCGTCGATACTCGACCAGCTCGGCCGCACACCGGTGTTTTCCGCGCCCGGGCTGCTCGGCGAAGCGCTCACGCTCGACGAAGTGTTCCAGCCCGGCACGCTGCAATGGCGCAAGGCGCTGCTCGTCGAGGTGAATTTCGCGCTCGAAACCACGAGCTTTCGCGCGCATCTCGTGATGCTGATGGCCGAAGAGTCGATCCACCATATGAACGAAGCGCTTGATGCGCTGTTGTCCAGACTATGAATGCTTCCGTGGAATCGTTGAGCGACCTCGTGCTCGAACGGGTCGGTTTTGGTATCTTCGTGCTCGACCGCGACATGAACGTGCTGATGTGGAACCGCTTCATGCAGGACCACAGCGGGCTCACGGCCGACCAGGTGGTGGGCCGCCCGATCTTCACGCACTTTCCCGAGCTGCCGCGCGTATGGCTGTCGCGCAAGGTCGAAGGCGTGTTCCAGCTCGGCACCTTTGCGTTCAGCTCGTGGGAGCAGCGGCCGTATCTGTTCCGCTTCGATCACGACCGGCCGATCACCGGCGGCGTCGACTTCATGCAGCAGGACTGCACGTTCATGCCGCTGATGCGCGAGCGCGAAGTCGTGGCCGTATGCGTGACGATCTCCGATGTCACGCACGTGAGCATCGTGCAGCGCGAACGCGAGGAGGCGGTCGCGAAGCTGCAGGAGTACGCGAATCTCGACGGGCTGACGGGCATCGCGAACCGGCGCTTTTTCGAAGCGCGGCTGCGCGACGAGTTCACGCGCTGGAAGCGCTACGGCGGCGACATGTCGATGCTGCTGTTCGATCTCGATCACTTCAAGACGATCAACGACCAGTTCGGCCACGGTGGCGGCGATACGGTGCTGCGCGTGATGGCGCAGCGCGTCGCTGGCGTCGTGCGCGCGCAGGACACCTTCGGGCGCTTCGGCGGCGAGGAGTTCGCGTTGCTGCTGCCCTGCACGCCGCTCGACGACGCGATGCTGGTGGCGGACAAGATCCGTCGCGTGATCGCCGAGACGCCGGTCGAGTTGCTGGGCACGAGCGTGGCGGTCACGGCGAGCTTCGGCGGCGCGTCGGCGCACACGAGCGCGTCCGCGCCCGACGTGCTGATCAACGAGGCCGACGCGGCGCTTTATCGGGCGAAGCGCCAAGGACGCAACTGCTCGGTCGCGTTCCGGCTCCCCGCGGCTGACTCGTAGCGAACGCGGCGCCGCGCGGTCTTTCCCTCGGTCCCCTTATCCGGGCGCGAAACTGCGGCCAGCGGCAAAGATTGCTATACTTTTCGCCGTTTCCGGCCTCCCGGCCGGATCTTTCGCGCGTGTCCGCGCGCGCGGGCGCACTGCCCTGCGGGTCGGCATAAGAACTTCTTTCAACGCCTGTCAGCGGGCGCCTCCAGCGGAGATCGTCTTGGCTGTTTCCAATCTTGTCGTGGACGATACTGAAATCGACGCCGCTGCCGCTACCTCCGGCAGCTCGTTCTATCTTGCGATGCGCATTCTGCCGGCGGCGCAGCGCGACGCGATGTATCAGATCTACGCTTTCTGCCGCGCGGTCGACGATATCGCCGACAGCGACCTGCCGCGCGCCCAACGCGCAGCCGCGCTCGAGCAATGGCGCGCCGACATCGACGCATGCTATGCCGGCGCACCGCGCGCTTCCCTGCGTGCGCTCACGCGGCACATCCACACGTTCCACCTGCAACGCCAGGATTTCCACGCGATGATCGATGGCATGGCGATGGACGCCGCCGCCGATATCTGCGCGCCCGACGAAGCGACGCTCGACCTCTATTGCGACCGGGTCGCGAGCGCGGCGGGTCGTCTATCGGTGAGGATATTCGGGATGCGGGAAGAGCCGGGCAGGCTGCTCGCGCATCACCTGGGCCGCGCGCTGCAGCTCACCAACATCCTGCGCGATATCGACGAAGACGCGGATATCGACCGCTGCTACCTGCCGCTGGAACTGCTTGCGCGCGAGGGTATCGCGGTCACGAACCCGCACCAGATCGCCGACGATCCTTCTTTGCCCCGCGTTTGCGCGACGCTCGCCGAGCGCGCGAAGCAGCACTTCGCCGAATCCGACGCGATCATGGACCGCGAGCAGCGTGCGCAGGTGCGCGCGCCGCGCATCATGTCGGGCGTCTATCGCGTGCTGCTGGAGCGCACGCTCGATCGTGGCTTCGACATTCCGCGTACGAAGGTCCGCAAGCCGAAGCTGCGTCTGCTCTGGATCGTCGCGCGATACGCGCTTTTTTGAACTGATGCCGAAGCTCGTCCACGTGGTCGGCGCCGGTGCGGCTGGCCTTGCCGCCGCGGTGCAATTGCAGCGGCGCGGTGCGCGCGTCGTGCTGCATGAAGCGCAGGACCACGCGGGCGGCCGCTGCCATTCGTTCTACGACGCGAAGCTCGGCGCGACGCTCGATAGCGGCAACCACATCGTGCTCTCGGGCAATGTCGCGACGCTGAACTATCTACGCGCGATCGGCGCCGCCGACCAACTGGCCGGCCCGTCGCTGCCCGAGTATTCATTCGTCGACCTGACCACGCGGGCGCGCTGGGCCGTGCGGCTGTCGCCGGGGCGGATGCCGTGGTGGATTTTCGACCCGCACGCGCGCACGCCGGATACACAGCCGGCCGATTATCTGGCGCTGCTGCCGCTGCTGTTCGCGAAACCGGGCCGCAGCGTCGCACAGACGATGCGCTGCGAGGGCCCGCTGTGGGACCGGCTGCTCAGACCGCTGCTGCATGCGCTGCTGAATGCGGAGCCGCGCGATGCATCGGCCGAGCTGACTGGCACGATCGTGCGCGAGACACTGCTTTCGGGCGGCCTCGCATGTCGGCCGCTGATCGCACGCAACGGCCTTGGCAGCGCATTCGTCGGTCCGGCGCTGCGGCTGCTGCAACACGGCGGCGCGACGATCCGGCTCGGCTCGCGTCTGCGTGACATCACGTTCGCGGCCGATCCGGCTCGCGTGCAGGCGTTGCATTTCGCCGACGGGAGCATGACACTCGGCGCAAGCGAGGCCGTGATTCTCGCGCTGCCGCCCGAAGTGGCACCGTCGCTGGTGCCTGGGTTGAGCGCGCCGAACCGCTTCGCGGCGACGATCAACGTACATTTCGCCGTCGAGCCGCCGTTCGGTTTGCCGCAAGTCAGCTGCCTGCTGAACGGGACGGCCGAATGGCTGTTCGCATTCGATGGACGCCTGTCGGTGGCGCTTGCCGAAGCCGGCAAGCAGCTCGACACACCGCACGATGCGCTGGCGGCGACCGTCTGGGCCGAGGTCGCACGCGCGGTCGATCTGCCGCTCGCGCCGGTGCCGCCGTGGCAGGTCGTGATAAAGCCTCGCGCGACGTTTGCCGCGCTGCCCGCGCAGGAAGCGCTGCGCCCGGGCACTCGCACCCGCTGGAACAATCTGCTGCTCGCGGGCGACTGGACGGCCACCGGCCTGCCCCCGACGCTCGAAGGCGCGATCCGCTCCGGCCAGAAGGCCGCGGATACGCTGCTGAATCAACCGATGGAACGCTGATGAACGATTTATCCCAAAGCCAGCCGCTCGACGCGGTCCTGCCTGAATCCGCCGACGCGGTGCTCGATGCGGCCGAGCCGACCGCCGCACCGATCGAGCCGACCGAGCCGACCGAGCCGACCGAGCCGACCTCCGCGGCCTCCACGACTGCGCTCGACATCTCGATCACGCGCGCAACCGACGCGATCCTCGCCGCACAGCAGCCCGATGGCCATTGGGTCTACGAACTCGAAGCGGACGCGACGATTCCCGCCGAATATGTGCTGCTGGTCCATTACCTCGGCGAAACGCCGAACCTCGAACTCGAGCAGAAGATCGCCCGTTACCTGCGCCGTATCCAGCTGCCGAACGGCGGCTGGCCGCTCTTCACCGATGGCGCGCTCGACATCAGCGCCAGTGTGAAAGCGTATTTCGCGCTGAAGATGATCGGCGACCCGGTCGACGCCGAACACATGGTGCGCGCGCGCGAAGCGATCCTCGCGCATGGCGGCGCGGAACGCGTGAACGTGTTCACCCGCGTGTTACTCGCGCTATTCGGCGTGGTGTCGTGGCGCGCGGTGCCGATGATGCCCGTCGAGATTATGCTGCTGCCGATGTGGTTCCCGTTCCATCTGTCGAAGGTGTCGTACTGGGCGCGCACCGTGATCGTGCCGCTGCTGGTGCTCAACGCGAAGCGGCCGCTCGCGCGCAACCCGCGGAAGGTCCGCATCGACGAATTGTTCCGCGGCGCGCCGGTGAACACCGGCATGAACGAACGCGCGCCGCATCAGCACCCGGGCTGGTTCGGTCTTTTCCGTTGCATCGATACGCTGCTGCGCGCAGTCGACGGTCTGTTCCCCAAGGCGACGCGCGAGCGCGCGGTCCGCGCGGCGGTTGCGTTCGTCGACGAACGTCTGAACGGCGAGGACGGCCTAGGCGCGATCTTCCCGGCGATGGCCAACTCCGTAATGATGTACGACGCGCTCGGCTATCCGGCTGATCATCCCAATCGCGCGATCGCGCGCACGTCGCTCGACAAGCTGCTCGTGATCAATGAAGACGACGCGTATTGCCAGCCGTGTCTGTCGCCGGTGTGGGATACGTCGCTGGTTGCGCATGCGCTGCTCGAGACCGGCGAGGCCCGCGCCCAGCAGGCGGCCGAGCGCGGGCTCGAATGGCTGCGTCCGCTGCAGATTCTCGATGTGCGCGGCGACTGGATCTCGCGCCGCGAGCACGTTCGCCCCGGCGGCTGGGCGTTTCAGTACAACAACGCGTACTACCCGGACGTCGATGACACGGCGGTGGTCGTGATGGCGATGCATCGCTCGGCGGCGCTCACGCAATCGACGGCCTTCGAGCAAGCGATGGCGCGCGCACGCGAATGGGTGGTCGGCATGCAGAGCAGCGACGGCGGCTGGGGTGCGTTCGAGCCGGAAAACACCCAGTACTATCTGAACAACATCCCTTTCTCCGATCATGGCGCGCTGCTCGATCCGCCAACGGCCGACGTATCGGGCCGCTGTCTGTCGATGCTCGCGCAGATCGGCGAGCTGCCGCACGACAGCGAGCCGGCGCGGCGCGCGTTCGCGTACATGCTGCAGGAGCAGGAAACGGACGGCAGCTGGTACGGCCGCTGGGGTCTGAACTATATCTACGGCACGTGGACCGCGCTGTGCGCGCTGAACGCCGCCGGCATGCCGCACGACGACCCGCGCATGAGGCGCGCGGTGCAATGGCTCGTGTCGATCCAGAACGACGACGGCGGCTGGGGCGAGGGCGGCGAGAGCTACAAGCTCGACTATCGCGGCTACGAACCCGCGCCGAGTACCGCATCGCAAACCGCATGGGCGCTGCTCGGGCTGATGGCGGCGGGTGAGGTCAATCACGAGGCGGTCGCGCGCGGTATCGATTATCTGCAGCGCGAACAACGCGAGCACGGGCTGTGGGATGAAACGCGTTTCACCGCCACCGGCTTCCCGCGTGTGTTCTATCTGCGCTATCACGGTTATCGCAAGTTCTTCCCGCTGTGGGCGCTAGCGCGCTTCCGTCATCTGAAGCGTGACGGGCTGACGCGCGTCGCGGCCGGGATGTAGCGGATGTCCTCGTCGATGACGCGGTCGGCGCCGGTGGGCGCCGGCGGCTTGCCCGTGATCGTCGTGGCGGGAATGGCGTTCGAGGCGCGCATCGCGCGCGGTGACGGCAGTGACCGCGTCGAGGTCGTGTACGCCGCGCGCGCTGATCTGCTCGAACGCGCGCTGCGCGCGGCGCTCGCGCGCGGCGCGGCGGGGATCATCAGCTTCGGTACGGCGGGCGGGCTGGCGCCGGATCTCGAGCCGGGTGAGTTGATCGTCGCGGATGCTGTCGATGGGCCATTTGGGCGGCTGCAGACGGACCGTCAGTGGACGGAAAGGATCGCCGCCGCTATAGGTGTCGGTGGCGCGCCGGGCGGTGTCGCGGCGCGTGTGCGGCGCGGCACGATCGCGGCGGTCGCCGCGCCGCTGGTCACCGCCGGCGACAAACGCGCGCTGCACAACTCGACCGGCGCGCTCGCGGTCGATATGGAATCGCATATCGCTGGCGCAATGGCCGCCGCGCATGGCCTGCCGTTCGCGGTGTGCCGCGCGGTCGTCGATCCAGCGTGGCGCACGCTGCCGCCGGCCGCCACCGCCGGCCTGCGCGATGACGGCAGCACGGCGCTCGGGCCGATTCTGCGCGAACTGTTGCGGCAGCCGTCGCAACTCGGTGCGCTGATCCGCCTCGCCGCCGATGCGCGTGCCGCGCGAGCGGCGCTGGTTCAGGCGCGGCGGGCGATGGGGGTGGGCGGCGCACTGCGGGTGGGTGCTGTTTAAAGCGGCGAGCTTGTCGTTGCTTTACGTCCAGGTTGCGCTCGATGATATTCACCGCATGACCGGCAAACACCGCCGAATTCCATCTTAAAAATAGACATTATTTTGCGACAGCGATAAAAGTTCTATTTTTATGACGGAGTGACAATAAATGTGGAATAAACAGGCGGTAATACAGCATCTACGGACTCATGCACGATTAACCAGCATAGGCTCGTGCGCACAGTACACTCGCGAGGCAATTGACGCAGGCGGTATGTACCTTGTGCGCACTGGACTGGCCAAAGATTATGGTTCATCGCTCGTTTGTGCAGGCTTTTATGAAGTGTGTGGTGCCCCGGAAGCGG
>NZ_DASXHN010000086.1:0-18323 GCF_036488505.1 Paraburkholderia sp.
TACCGGATGATCGCCCACAACGGCGAAATCAACACGGTGAAGGGCAATGTCAACTGGCTGAACGCCCGCACCGGCGCGATCGCGAGCCACGTGCTCGGCGACGACCTGCCGAAGCTGTGGCCGCTGATCTATCCGGGCCAATCGGACACCGCATCGTTCGACAACTGTCTCGAACTGCTGGTGATGGCCGGCTACCCGCTCGTCCACGCGATGATGATGATGATCCCGGAAGCCTGGGAGCAGCACACGCTGATGGACGACAACCGCCGCGCGTTCTACGAATACCACGCCGCGATGATGGAGCCGTGGGACGGCCCCGCCGCGATCGCCTTCACCGACGGCCGCCAGATCGGCGCCACGCTAGACCGTAACGGCCTGCGTCCGGCGCGCTACATCGTCACGGACGACGACCTGGTCATCATGGCGTCGGAAGCCGGCACGCTGCCTATCCCCGAGTCGAAGATCGTCAAGAAGTGGCGTCTGCAGCCGGGCAAGATGTTCCTGATCGACATGGAACACGGCCGCATCATCGACGACAAGGAACTGAAGGACAACCTGTCGAACGCCAAGCCGTACAAGAGCTGGATCGACGCCGTGCGGATCAAGCTCGACGAGATCGAGGCGAAGGCCGAGGACGTCGCGACCGAACGCCGCGAAGCCGCTGCGCTGCTCGATCGCCAGCAGGCATTCGGCTACTCGCAGGAAGACCTCAAGTTCCTGATGGCGCCGATGGCGCAAGCGGGCGAAGAAGCGGTCGGCTCGATGGGCAACGACTCGCCGCTGGCCGTCATGTCCAGCAAGAACAAGACGCTCTACCACTACTTCAAGCAGCTGTTCGCGCAGGTGACGAACCCGCCGATCGACCCGATCCGCGAAAACATGGTGATGTCGCTGGTGTCGTTCATCGGCCCAAAGCCGAATCTGCTCGACACCAACAACATCAACCCGCCGATGCGTCTCGAAGTGTCGCAGCCGGTACTCGACTTCAAGGACATCGCGAAGATCCGCGCGATCGATCAGTACACCGGCGGCAAGTTCAGCTCGTACGAGCTGAACATCTGCTACCCGGTCGCCTGGGGCAAGGAAGGCATCGAAGCGCGTCTCGCGTCGCTGTGCGCTGAGGCCGTCGATGCGGTCAAGTCCGGCTACAACATGCTGATCGTGTCGGACCGCAAGACCGACCGCGACAACGTCGCCATCCCGGCGCTGCTTGCTACCGCCGCAATCCATACGCACCTCGTGCAGCAAGGTCTGCGCACCAGCACGGGGCTCGTCGTCGAAACCGGCTCGGCGCGTGAGACGCATCACTTCGCGCTGCTCGCGGGTTATGGCGCCGAAGCGGTGCACCCGTACCTCGCGATGGAAACGCTCGGCCAGCTCGCGGCCGGCCTGAAGGGCGACCTGTCGGCGGAGAAGGCGGTCTACAACTTCACGAAGGCTGTCGGCAAGGGCCTGATGAAGGTCATGTCGAAGATGGGCATTTCGACCTACATGTCATACACCGGTGCGCAGATTTTCGAAGCCGTCGGTCTCGCCGAAGATCTGGTGTCGAAGTACTTCCACGGCACGTCGTCGAAGGTCGGCGGTATTGGCCTGTTCGACGTCGCGGAAGAGGCGATCCGTCTGCACCGCGACGCGTTCGGCGACAACCCGGTCCTCGCGAACATGCTCGACGCGGGCGGCGAGTACGCTTACCGCGTGCGCGGCGAAGAACACATGTGGACGCCGGATGCAATCGCCAAGCTCCAGCACTCGGCACGCAGCAATTCCTATCAGACGTACAAGGAATACGCGCATCTGATCAACGATCAGACCAAGCGCCACATGACGTTCCGCGGCCTGTTCGAATTCAGGCTCGATCCGGCCAAGGCGATTCCGCTCGACGAAGTCGAGCCGGCGAAGGAAATCGTCAAGCGTTTCGCGACCGGCGCGATGTCGATGGGCTCGATCAGCACCGAAGCCCATGCCACGTTGGCTGTCGCGATGAACCGCATCGGCGGCAAGTCGAACACCGGTGAAGGCGGTGAAGACGCGAACCGTTACCGCAACGAATTGCGCGGCATTCCGATCAAAAACGGCGACACGATGAAGTCGGTGATCGGCGACGAAGTCATCGCCGACATTCCGCTGAAGGAAGGCGATTCGCTGCGCTCGCGCATCAAGCAGGTCGCGTCGGGCCGTTTCGGCGTGACCGCGGAATACCTCGCGTCGGCCGACCAGATCCAGATCAAGATGGCGCAAGGCGCGAAGCCCGGTGAAGGCGGTCAGCTGCCGGGCCACAAGGTGTCGGATTACATCGGCAAGCTGCGTTACTCGGTGCCGGGCGTCGGCCTGATTTCGCCGCCGCCGCACCACGACATCTACTCGATCGAAGACCTGGCGCAGCTGATTCATGACCTGAAGAACGTCAACGCGTCGTCGAGTATCTCGGTGAAGCTCGTATCGGAGTCGGGCGTCGGCACGGTTGCCGCAGGTGTCGCCAAGGCGAAGGCCGATCACGTCGTGATCGCCGGTCATGACGGCGGCACCGGCGCATCGCCGCTGTCGTCGATCAAGCATGCGGGCACGCCGTGGGAACTCGGTCTTGCCGAAACGCAGCAGACGCTGGTGCTGAACCGGCTGCGCGGCCGCATCCGCGTGCAAGCCGACGGTCAGATGAAAACCGGCCGCGACGTCGTGATCGGCGCGCTGCTCGGCGCGGACGAATTCGGTTTCGCGACCGCGCCGCTCGTCGTCGAAGGCTGCATCATGATGCGCAAGTGCCATCTGAACACCTGCCCGGTCGGCGTCGCGACGCAAGATCCGGTGCTGCGCGCGAAGTTCCAGGGCCAGCCCGAACACGTCGTGAACTTCTTCTTCTTCATTGCTGAAGAAGCCCGCGAAATCATGGCGCAACTCGGCATCCGTAAGTTCGACGACCTGATCGGCCACGCGGAACTGCTCGACATGAAGAAAGGCATTGAGCACTGGAAGGCGAAGGGTCTCGACTTTTCGCGCGTGTTCTATCAGCCGTCGGTGCCGGCCGAAGTCGCGCGCAAGCACGTCGACGTGCAGGATCACGGGCTCGACCGCGCGCTCGACCACACGCTGATCGAGAAGGCGAAGGCCGCGATCGACAAGGGCGAGCACGTGTCGTTCATCCAGCCGGTGCGCAACGTGAACCGCACGGTCGGCGCGATGCTGTCGGGCACGATCGCGAAGAAGTACGGCCACGACGGTCTCGCCGACGACGCGATCCACATCCAGCTGAAGGGCACGGCGGGTCAGAGCTTCGGCGCGTTCCTCGCGAAGGGCGTCACGCTGGACCTGGTCGGCGATGGCAACGACTACGTCGGCAAGGGCCTGTCGGGCGGCCGCATCATCATCCGTCCGACCAACGATTTCCGCGGCAAGTCGGAAGAAAACATCATCTGCGGCAATACGGTGATGTACGGCGCGATCGAAGGCGAGGCGTTCTTCCGCGGCGTGGCGGGCGAGCGTTTCTGCGTGCGTAACTCGGGCGCGACGGCGGTTGTCGAAGGCACGGGCGACCACGGCTGCGAATACATGACGGGTGGCACCGTGGTGGTGCTCGGCGAGACCGGCCGCAACTTCGCGGCCGGCATGTCGGGCGGCGTCGCGTACCTGTTCGACCCGGACGGCACGTTCGCGAGCAAGTGCAACAAATCGATGGTCGCGCTCGACCCGGTGCTGCAACAGGCCGAACAGGAACGCACGGTCGACCAGGGTCTGTGGCACTGCGCGACGACCGACGAAGCGCTGCTCAAAGGACTCATCGAGCGTCACTTCCAGTTCACCGGCTCGCCGCGCGCGAAGGCGCTGCTCGAAAACTGGGACGCGTCGCGCCGTCAGTTCGTCAAGGTGTTCCCGACCGAATACAAGCGCGCACTCGGCGAACTCGCCGCGAAGAAAGCGAACAAGGAAGTGCTCGCCGCCTGACGGATCGCCGCAGCCATAGCTAGCCGCACCCGCTGCCGCCCGACTGTTCGAGTCCGGCTGGCGGCGGGTCCAGATTACCCCTAGATACAGATAGAGAAGAGAACCACATGGGCAAGGCAACCGGTTTTCTCGAGTTTGAGCGCCGCCACGAGGCGTATGAAGCTCCGCTCACGCGTGTGAAGCACTACAAGGAATTCGTCGCCGCGCTGAGCGACGACGAAGCGAAGATTCAGGGCGCACGTTGCATGGACTGCGGCATTCCGTTCTGCAACAACGGCTGCCCGGTCAACAACATCATTCCGGACTTCAACGATCTGGTGTTCCATCAGGACTGGAAGAATGCGATCGAAGTGCTGCATTCGACCAACAACTTTCCCGAGTTCACGGGCCGCATCTGTCCGGCGCCGTGCGAAGCGGCGTGCACGCTCGGCATCAACGACGACCCGGTCGGCATCAAGTCGATTGAACACGCGATCATCGACAAGGCTTGGGCCGAAGGCTGGGTTGCGGCTCAGACGCCGAAGCACAAGACCGGCAAGAAGGTCGCGGTGGTCGGCTCGGGGCCGGCGGGCCTCGCCGCCGCGCAGCAGCTCGCGCGCGCCGGCCATGACGTGACGGTGTTCGAGAAGAACGACCGCATCGGCGGCCTGCTGCGTTATGGGATCCCCGACTTCAAGCTCGAGAAGTGGCTGATCGATCGCCGTATGCGCCAGATGGAAGCCGAAGGCGTGGTGTTCCGCACCAACGTATTCATCGGCCGTGCGGATTCGCTGCCGGCCTACATCGGCAACACCGCAAAGGAAACCATCGCGCCGGCCGAACTGAAGGAACAGTTCGACGCGGTCGTGATCGCCGGCGGTTCGGAAACACCGCGCGATCTGCCTGTGCCGGGCCGCGAGCTCGAGGGGATTCACTATGCGATGGAATTCTTGCCGCAGCAGAACACGGTCAACGCCGGCGACAAGGTGCCGAACCAGTTGCTCGCGAAGGGCAAGCACGTCGTCGTGATCGGTGGCGGCGATACCGGCTCGGACTGCGTCGGCACGTCGAACCGTCATGGCGCGAAGAGCGTCACGCAGTTCGAACTGCTGCCGCAGCCGCCGGAAGAAGAGAACAAGCCGCTCGTGTGGCCGTACTGGCCGATCAAGCTGCGCACGTCGTCGTCACACGAGGAAGGCTGCGAGCGCGATTGGGCGGTCGCGACCAAGCGTCTAGAAGGCAAGAACGGCAAGGTCGAGAAGCTTATCGCCGCGCGCGTGGAATGGAAGGACGGCAAGATGGTCGAAGTGCCGAACTCGGAATTCGAAATGAAGGCCGATCTGGTGCTGCTCGCGATGGGCTTCACGCAGCCGGTCTCGCCGGTGCTCGAAGCGTTCGGCGTCGACAAGGACCCGCGCGGCAACGTGCGGGCGTCGACCGAGGGCGACAAGGCGTACTACACGTCGGTGGACAAGGTGTTCACTGCCGGCGACATGCGCCGCGGCCAGTCGCTGGTCGTGTGGGCGATCCGCGAAGGCCGTCAGTGCGCGCGTTCGGTCGATGCGTTCCTGATGGGGCATTCGGAACTGCCGCGTTAAGCGCCTGCGGCCGCAGTCGAGGTGCGCACCGGCCGTTCGGTTCGCGCAAAGACGTGCAGCCGACAAGCTGCCCGATGCAGGAACCTGTGGCGGTAAAGCGAAGCGGTGAAAAAAGAAAAACCGGGCTCGCCTGAAAGGGGAGCCCGGTTTTTTTATATCCGTCCTTGAACCGTGACGCGTTATTTCCGGTACCGCGCGAGTGTCAATCCATCGAGATCGATTTCCGGCTTGCGCTGCGTGATCAGATCGGCGAGCACACGCCCGGAGCCCATCGACATCGCCCAGCCAGTCGAGCCGTGCCCGAGGTTGAGCCACAGATTGTCGACGTTGCACGGCCCGAGCAGCGGCGCGCCGTCGGGTGTCATTGGCCGGCGGCCTACCCAGAAATGCGCCGAGGCCGGATTGGCCGCGTGCGGAAACCAGTCCCGCAGCACTGTGAGCAGGGTCTGCAACGCCTGCTCGCGCAGTGTGGTTTGCCGATTGCCCAGCTCAGCCGTGCCGGCGATACGCAGGTTGTTGCCAAAGCGCGTGATAGCCGTCTTCAGCGATTCGTCCATTAGCGCCGCGTGGGGCGCCTTTTCGTCGTCGATCACGGGCAAGGTCGCCGAATAGCCCTTCACTGGATAAAGCGGCACCTTCACGCCGAGCGACGCGAGCAATGCGGCGCTATCGACGCCGAGCGCGACCACCACTGCGTCCGCCCGCAACGTCTCCGCGCCACGTTCGCTTTCAATACGCGCGCCGCGCACCGTCGCGCCCTCGACATCGAGCGACGTCACGCGCGTGTCGAAACGGAAGCACACGCCGTTGCGCTCGCAGATCGCCCGCAGTTCGCGAGTGAAGCGCGCGCAGTCGCCGGCTTCGTCATCGGGCAAGTAGAGACCGGAAAACGGCGCCTGGCGCGCCCAGCGCAGACCCGGCTCGATCTCCGCGCACTGCGCCGCGCTCACTTCCCGATGCTCGATGCCGGCGTCGCGCAGCACTGCGAGCGCCGGCTGCGCGAGCTCGACGTCGTACTCGCTGCGAAACAGTTGCAGATAGCCCTGGCTGCGCCCGTAATCGAACAGATGACGGCCGCGAAATTCGTGCAGGCACGCGCGGCTGTAATACGCGATGCGCTGCATCCGCTGCTTGTTGACGCGAAAGCGTTCGAGCTCGCACTCGCGCAGCCAGTGCGCGATCCAGCGCCATTGGGCCGGATCGAGCGTGGGCCGGAAGATCAGCGGCGACGCGGGTTTGAACAGGTATTTGAGGATTTTCGCCGGCATGCCGGGCGCGGCCCACGGCGTCACGTAGCCTGGCGCGATCACCCCGGCATTGCCGAAACTCGTCGACAGCGCGACGTCCGGTTCGCGCTCGATCACCGTGACTTCGCAGCCCTGCTGGCACAGATAAAAAGCGGTGGCGACGCCGATCACGCCGCCGCCGAGAACGATCGTTTTCATGGGCATGTACTGCGGTTTCCGGCGATGCCGGGCGCTTTCAGGCGGCGGGACTGGTTGCGCCGAGTACCTTGCCTTTCGTCTCCGGCAGGCACAGCGCGGCGACGATCACGAGCAGATAACCCGAGCCCGCGACGATCCCCATCGCTTTCACGAGCGTCATCGTCTGCGCCAACGTGCCGACCAGAATCGGGAAGAACGAGCCGATGCCGCGCCCGAGGTTGTAGCAGAAACCTTGCCCCGAGCCGCGGATCTCGTTCGGATACAGCTCCGACAGATACGCGCCGACCCCCGCGAAAATGCCCTGCACCACGATGCCGAGCGGAAAACCGAGCGCGAGCATCATCGTGTCGGTGATCGGCAGCATCGTGTAGACCATGCCGAGCACGAACGAACCGATCGCGAACAGCACGAACGATGCGCGCCGGCCGATCCTGTCGCACAAAATGGCGCCGACGATGTAGCCGGTGAACGAGCCGACGATCAGCACGATCAGATAGCCGCTGGTGTTGAAAACCGACAGATGGCGCACCGTTTTCAGATAGGTGGGCAGCCACGTCGTGATCGCGTAATAGCCGCCGAGCATGCCGCTGCACAACGCGCTGCCGAGCAGCGTGGTCTTCAGATGCGCGGCCGAAAAAATCTGCATGAAGTGCGACGTGTCGAAGCCGTTTTCGCGCGCCCGTCGCGTCGCGAGGAAGATTTCCGGATCGCTGACATTGCGGCGGATATAGATGATCCACGCGGCGGGCAGCAGCCCGACCCAGAAGCACGCGCGCCACGCGTATTGCTCCGGCAGCAGCGCGAACGCCGCCCAGTACACGATCGCCGCGGCCGCCCAGCCGAACGACCAGCTGCTTTGCACCGTGCCGACCGCTTTCGCGCGATGCTGCGGCGAACGGATCGTCTCGGCCATCATGATCGTCACGACCGACCATTCACCGCCGAAGCCGATACCTTGCAACGTGCGCGTCGTGAGCAGTTGCCAGAACGACTGCGTGAAACCCGACAGAAAGGTAAAGATCGCGAACGTCGCGATCGTCCATTGCAGCACGCGGATGCGGCCATGCCGATCGGCAAGAATGCCGGCGAGCCAGCCGCCTAACGCCGACGAGATCAGCGAGCTGGTCGCGATCATGCCCGCTTCGCTCTTGCTCATGCCCCACACCGCGATCAGCGTCGGGATGAGGAAGGAATAGATCATGAAGTCGAACGCGTCGATCGCGTAGCCGCCGAAGCCGGCGTACAGGGTGCGGCGCTCGCGCGGGGTCAGTTCAGTGAACCATTGGAGAGAAGACATATTTTGTTGTGGTCTCCAGGTCTTTTTCGCCTGTGGGGGGCCGAATGGTAGGGTTTTTGTATTCTACGGGGATGCGGCGTCACGCGGTCGGTCAAGAGGCAAAATGGCGGCAGCGCGACCTCTTCGCTCCTGCTAACTACAACGCTGTAACGCAAAAGTTATCAACGAAACGTTAAACTGCGTCTGCGGTCCGGCCGCCGCGAACTGTCCCCTACACCTACCGCACCTGTCATCCCTGATGCCCGTCACCGCGAAAACCCGTTCGCCACTCCGCCTTCTTGCGAGCACGACCCTGCACGCAGGCGACCGCGCGCCGGGCGAGACTTCGCCGTCGCGGCGGCGTTTCCTGAAACGTTCCGCGGGTGCGGTCGTGGCCGCGAGTTTCGGCAGCGCGTTGCTGTCCGCGTGCGGCGGCGGTCTCGGCGCCGACCAGGCGGACACGCCGCGTCTCGCCTCGGTCGACAATTTCCGCGATCTCGCGGGCACCGGCACCGGTTATCTGAGCGTCGACGGCAAGCAGATGCGCCGCGGCGCGTTTTATCGCGCGAACGCGTTGACGCTGAGCGGCGCCGACAAGGCATCACTCGACAAGCTCGGCATCGCGGCGGTCTACGATCTACGCACGCCCGCCGAAATCGCGCGCACTCCCGATGTGCTGCCGGCCGGCGCATCGGCGGGCACGCTCAATGTGCTCGGCACCGACGATTTCCCGACACCCACGCTCGACACCGCTGCGGACGCCGTCGCGTTCATGGAGGCGCAGGCGCGCGCTTACGTGACGGGCAGCGCGCAGCGGGCCGCGTACGGCGCATTGCTCGCCGCGCTCGCCAATGGCGAGGGCGCGCAGCTGTTCCATTCGAATGCAGGAAAGGATCGCGCGGGCTGGGTCGCGGCGCTGCTGCTGAGCATCGCCAATGTGCCGCTCGACGTGATCATGCAAGACTATTTGCTCAGCAACACGTACCTCGCGCGATCGATCGCCGTGCAAAAAAACGCGTTGCGCGCCGAGGACGGCGCGGCGGTCGCGACCGCCGAAGCGCCGTTGCTGGGCGTCGACGAAAATTATCTGCAGGCAGGCTTTGATCAGGTGCAGGCGAGCTACGGCACGATGGCGAGCTATCTGACGCAGGGCTTGGGCCTGTCGCAAGCGACGGTCGATACGCTGCGCAATCGCCTCGTGCATTGATGCGCATCGCTGTGGCCGCCGCGTCACGCGCGGAGCGTCCCAAACGCAAGCAAAAACAGCGCAAAAAAATCGACCCCAACGGTGCGGGTGGACGCAGAAGGGCGGCATTCGAGGTTGCCATCGGCGACTATAAGTCCGTCAACGGCACCGCAATCCTTCGTCACGGCGGGTAAGCGCGTGAGTTCATCGTTGCATGACGGATGCGGTGGGTTGCCTTTGCCATCGGCTTCGCGTTAATCCGCGTCGTCACACCGCCGGGTCTTCCACTGGCAATTCGATCCGTACTTCAAGCCCGCCCTGCGCGTGATTCCCCACCTGACAGCGTCCGCCACGCTCGTGCGCGAGCCGCGCGACGATCGCAAGACCAAGACCGCAATGGCCTTCGCCGCCGCGCGCGGCATCGAGTCGAACGAATGGTTTCATCGCAGCGGCAATGCGGTCGTCGGGAATGCCGGGGCCGTGGTCGCGCACGCTGATCGTCCAGTGACGCTCGTCGCGCCCGGTTGCGATTTCGACCGGAGGCATCCCATGTTCGAGCGCGTTGTCGACAAGGTTCGTCACGAGCCGGTCGAGCATCGTGCCTGGTAGCGTGAACAACGGCCCGGCGCGCAGATCGAGCGCGAACAGCGGCGCTTCGGCGGATTCGCCGGGTGGGCCGGATTCGCCGGATTCGCCGGATTCGCCGGAGTCGACCATTTCCGTGGGGTCGCCGTGATCGCCCGACGAGAACTGCTCGCGCAAGAAATCGTCGACTTCCACTGGCGGCCCAGCATCGGCCGATTGTCCCGCGAATTCGAGGAACTGCTGGACGATGTCGGTCAGCGAATCGACATCGCGGATCAGGCCGGCGCGCTCGTTTTCGTCGGCCAACACGCTCGCGCGCAGCTTCAGGCGAGTGAGCGGCGCCTTCAGATCATGCGCGACGCCGGCGAGCATCACCGCCTGGTCGTCGCCGGCTTCGTTCAGGCGCCGCATCATATCGTTGAACGAGCCGATCAGCTCGCGCAACTCGCGCGGGCCTTGCACCGGTACCGGTTCAGGCCGAGCGCCCGAGCCGAACGCACGCGACGCGTCGGCGACCCGCGAAAGCGGCCTTTGCATCTGCCACACCGCGAACAGCGACAGGATCAACGCGGCGAGCAGCATCGATACCGCTTCGACGACAAAGCGCGGCGGAGGCGGCACGTCGACCGGCACCACCACCCAGTTGGATTTGCCGGGGAACAGCACCCACAGTTGTGGCGGGCGCAGATCGTCGAACGCGATCTGCGAGCCGGCCGGCAGGTTCTGCCGCAGATGCCGGTCCAGTTCGATCAGCAGACGTCCGGTGGGCGCATGCAGATGTACGGTCGCGGGCATGTTCCACGTGGGCACCAGGTGCACCCGCATCGCCGGCGCGAGCGCGGCGCCCTTGATCGGCTCACTGTTGATCGCTTGCAGCACGAGCATGATGCCGCGCGCGAAGCCGTCGATTTCGTGGCGCGGCGGCTGCATCGCCACCAGCACGAACCAACTGGCCTGTATCGCGAACAGCACCGCCGCCGACAGCAACGCCATTCTGCCGAACAGCGTGTTCAGCGGATTTTTCATGCGGCCGGCGCGCGCTCTTCGTCGAAGGGCCGGCCGTTGGCGTCGGGCACGAACACGTAGCCCTTGCCGCGCACCGTCTGCACATAGCATGGATTGGACGGGTCCTCCTCGATCACGCGGCGCAGTCGCCAGATCGGCACATCGAGGCTGCGGTCGCGGAACGCGAGGTTGTCGCGATGCACCAGGTCGTGAATCAGCACGCGCGACAGCACCTTGTACGGGTTGTTGACGAAGATCTTCAGCAGCGCGAATTCGCTGTCGCGTAACGGCAGCTTGACGTCGTCGCGCGTCAGCGAGCGGGTCGTGAAGTCGAGTTCGAACGGCCCGAAGCGATAGCGCTTGCGTGCTTCGGGGGCGCTGGTGGTGGGTGGTCCGCGCCGGCGCAGCACGGTGTGGATGCGCGCGAGCAGCTCGCGCGGATCGAACGGTTTGGTCAGGTAGTCGTCCGCGCCGAGCGACAGGCCAACGATGCGGTCGGCGACCGTGCCGCGCGCGGTCACGAAGATGACAGGAATGTCGTCGCCGGCGGCGCGCAGCGCGGTGAGCGCGCGCAGGCCGTCGGTATTCGGCATCATGATGTCGAGCACGACGACCGACGGCCGCTCGCGTTCGAGGCGCCGCTGCAGATGCGTGCCGTCGTGCAGCACTGACGTATCGAAGCCGTTCGACTGGAGAAACTTGCAAAGCAGATCGCGTACGACCGGATCGTCGTCGACGATAAGGACCTGTGGATTCATGGCGAAATTCTAGACTGGCGTGCATGACGCACGGCCGGGCGTTTCCTTACCGGCGCTTACGGTACGGCGCGCCTGGTGGCTGGCGCGCGACGTGTCAGCGCGGGTTTAGCGCTCACTTTAGCACCGCTGCGTCCCGCATCCGCGGAGGCAGGCAGGCCCTGCGCGGCCGCGATCATGCCCACGGTACGAGGCCGCGCTCGATCTCGCCGATGCGGCTGGTCTCGCCGTCCGGCCCGGCAGCGCAAATTCGTTGAACGCAATGCGATTCGCGTGGTGTCGCGGTGCAATTGGCGGGCGGGGAAATTCACTTCCAGGCGACCGAAGCGATAGGACACGCGTTGCTCCGGCGCCGCTGGAGCGGTCGAACCGCGACGGCGCACCGCGCTGCTGCGGCTTAACCGAGCGTCAAGCCGCCATCGACATGAATCACCTGGCCGGTGATGTGGCGCGCTTCGTCGGACAGCAGAAACGCGATCAGCGCGGCGACGTCCGCGGGCTCGGCGACGTGGCCGAGCGGTGTCGCTTCTGCGGCGCGCGTCCAGACCGCCGCGTTGTCGGCGCTTGGGCCGCGATCCTTGCGCGTATAGCCGGGCGCCACGCAATTCACGGTTACGCCGAGCGGTGCCAGTTCGGCGGCGGCGGTGCGGGCGAGCGATTCGAGCGCCGCTTTGGCCGCCGCCGTCGCGGCAAATGGCGCATCCGCGCGATAGCGATGCGCGACGAACGAACTCAAGGCGATCACCCGAGCTCGCTTCGACGTTTCCAGCGCGGGCATCGCGCGTCGCACCAGTGCGGCGAACGCGGCCGGCATCGCGGCGAACGCGCTGGCCAAGGTGTCGGGATCGAGCGACCCGAGGGCCTGGCGCTGCGCATGTCCTGCGTTGGCGACCAGTTGATCGAGTGCGCCGAAATGCGCCCGTGTCTGGTGGATCAGATGCTCGGCCGCGCCGCGCTCGGCGAGGTCGCCGAATACCGTCGCGCACCGTGCGCCGCTTGCCGTGCAGTCGGCGGCAACCTGCACGAGCCGCCGGCGCGAAGCGTCGTCGGCGCCGCGCGCGTGCAGCATCAACGCGGTGCGCGGCGCGGCGATGCGCCGGGCAAGCGCGGCGCCGATGCCGGACCCGGCGCCGGTAATCAGCACGACGCGCGCGGCAGTCGCGTGGTTGGTGGCGTCGGTGATGTGGTTAGCCGGACTCGTGCCGTTCCCGCTGATCGTGTCACTCACGCCGCCACGGCCTCGCGCGAGCGTTCGACTTCGAGCGTTTCGTGATGGAACGCCGCCAGCGAATCGCGGTGCGCGACGCTGACGATTGCGGCCTTCGGCAGCCGCTCGGTGAAGAGGCGATAGACCCGCGCCTCGTTTTCCGCGTCGAGTGCGCTGGTCGCTTCGTCGAGGAACAGATAGTCCGGCTTGTGCAGCAGCACGCGCGCGGCGGCGAAGCGCTGTTGTTCCCCCGGCGACAGCACGCGGGTCCAGTGCCCCGATTCCTGCAGGCGGTCCGCGTACTCGGACAGATGGCAGGTGATCAGCGCGTCGCTGCATTCTTCATCGGTGTAGGTATCGGCCGCGGACGGATAAGCAAGCGCCGCCTTCAGCGTGCCGATCGGCATGTAGCTGACCTGCGGGATGAACATCATGCGCGCGTTGACCGGCGCGTCGATCGAGCCGTCGCCGAACGGCCAGAGGCCCGCGAGCGCCCGCATTAGCGTGCTCTTGCCGGCACCGGACGGACCGCGCACGAGCCAGCGCGAGCCCGGCCGGATCGCGATATCGCGGATGCGCGACAGCGGAGTGCCGTTCGGCAGCGCGAGCTTCAGGCTGTCGGTGGAGAGCTGGTTGGCGTCGACGAAATGCAGATTGATGCCGCCATGCTCGGTTGCCGGCGACACCGATTCCTTCAGGCGCGGCGCGTGCATGATGCGCTTGAATTCACGCAACCGGTTCACGGTCGCGCGCCATTCGACGAGGCTCGTGTAACTGTTGATGAACCACGAAAACGAATCGCTGACGGTGCCGAACGCGCTGGAAATCTGCATCAGCACGCCGAACGTGAAGGCGCCGGCAAAGTAGCGGGGCGCGGCGACCACGATCGGGAAAATGATCGCGATCTGGCCATAGAAGCTCAGCACGAAGGTCAGACGCTTCGTGTACTTCATCACCTGCCACCAGTTGTCGCGGATACGGCGAAACAGCGAGTGCGCGCGCGTCTTCTCGGTTTCCATGCCGTTGTAGAACGCAATCTGCTCGGCGTTCTCGCGCAGACGGATCAGGCCGAAACGGAAATCCGCCTCGACTTTTTGCGCCTGATAGTTGATCGACACCAGCGGATGGCCGACCTTCTGCGTGATCAGCGAGCCGACCACCGCATAGAGCGCGGCCGCCCACACCATATAGCCGGGGATCTGCAGCGGCATGCCGCCGAGCGAGATGGTCAGCGCCCCCGCGAGCGACCACAGGATGGTGATGAACGACACCAGCGTGACGACGGTGGACAGCAGATCGAGTGTCAGCGACAGCGTGGTGGTCGCGAACGACTGCAGGTCGTCGCTGATCCGCTGATCGGGGTTATCGGTGAGGCGGTCGCGCTCGATGCGGTAGAACGCGCTGTCGTTGAGCCATTCGTTCAGATAGCGGGTGGTCAGCCACTGACGCCAGCGGAAGCCGAGCATCTGGCGCAAATAGCGCCCATACACGGCGAGGATGATGAAGCCGAATGCGAGTCCGGAGAAGATCATCAGCAGATGCGGGAAGTCGCGCACGTTCTTCGCTTGCAGCGCGTTGTAGAAGTCGGCGCTCCAGCGGTTCAGGCGGACGTTGATCCAGACGACGAGCAGGTTCATCACGATGATCGTGACGAGCAGCCCCCATGCGACCAGGCGTTCTTCCGAGACCCAGTAAGGCTTGATCAGGCTCCATGCGGAGACTTTTTCGTCGTGCGGCAGCTCGCGGCTGGCTGAGGTATGTGGTGTCATGAGCGTCCTGATGAAGTGCTGGCCCGAGCGGCCGAGCCGGCGAGCCGGTGCGTCGGGTCGGGCTGCGTCGGGCTGTGTTGTCGGCAGCTGCGCCTGTCGCGAAGCCGCGCTGCGGCGGGAGCTGTAGCGGCCCGGCCGTCGTGCCCGCCAGACGGGCATTCAGGGAATCCAGGCGCGCGCCGATTCTGGCGTGATGCCCTTAAGCGAGGATTAATTTTCGCTGCCCGCGCCCGGCCCTGGTGTTGCATCGACGTTGCCTCGATAGTGTCCGGGTTTGCCGGATGACGTCGTTGCGCGGGCCGCGATGGACTGCGTCGCACGCCGTTCGCGCCGCAACTGCGCATCGTAGCTTTGCGGCATCCGGTCTCGGCATTGTGCCAGAGCGACGAGCGCGTCCGCATCGGGATCGCGAAGAAGGTGCGGATCGCGCACGTCCGGCGCTGCGGTGCGCACCGGGGGCGCTGGTTTGCGGGCGCCGCGCCTTTTATGGTCTAATGACTTTTCGACGAAACAGGGGTGCTTCGCACACTGCCGGCATGATTCCAATCACGCGGCGGCGAGGCTGAGAGAGACCCTTTGCACCCGATCCGGGTAATACCGGCGCGGGAAGTTTCCGGAAGCATCCGTCTTCCATCCCCCGCCGGGCGGCAAGCGCACATGACGTGCGTGCGTATGGCCCGGCCGGCCTCACCCGCCGGTTTCGTCCTGGGTACGTGCGTTTTTTTGGCCGTACGGAAAGGACTCGATGACCGCCTATTCTTCAGACATATTTCTCTCTCTTCGTCACGCCGCCTCGGGCGCGCCGTGCCGCTTTGGCGTTGTCTGCCGCTATGAAACGGAGCGCGCCCGATGAGCCATGCCACCCGTCCCGACTTTGCCGTGCTTGGCGGCGGGCTCTGTGGCCGGCTGGTCGCATGGCGGCTTGCCGGCGACGGCCATCGCGTCGCGCTATACGAGCGTGGCGATGCTGCCGGCTCGCAGGCCGCCGCATGGGTCGCCGCGGCGATGCTTGCACCGCTCGCCGAAGCCGCGAGCGCTGAGCTGCTGATCACGCGCCTCGGCGCGCGTTCGCTCGAAAGCTGGCCGCAAGTGCTCGCCGAACTGCCTGAGCCGGTATTCTTCCAACGCAATGGCACGCTCGTCGTCTGGCATCACGCGGACCGCACCGAGGCGCCGCTGTTCGAGCGCCGGGTGCGGGCGAACGCGCCTGCCGAGCTGCTCGACGGTGGCTTCGTCACGCTTGCGGGCGCGCAGTTGGGCGACGCGGAACCCGCGCTCGCCGGCCGTTTCAACCAGGGGTGGCTGCTGCCGCGAGAAGGCCAGCTCGACAATCGCCAGGTCTTGAGCGCGCTGGCCGCGGGCATCGCCGAGCGCGGTGTCGACACCCACTGGCACACTGCCATCGACGATGCATCGCTGCCCGACGCGGGCATTACGATCGACTGCCGCGGACTCGGCGCAAAACCCGTGCTGCCGACGCTGCGCGGCATCCGCGGCGAGGTCGCGCGCGTGCATGCGCCTGGGCTGCAGCTGAGCCGCCCGGTACGGCTGCTGCATCCGCGCTATCCGCTCTATATCGCGCCGAAGCAGAACGGCCTGTATGTGATCGGTGCGACCGAACTGGAAGGCGAGGACATGTCGCCGGTTAGCGTGCGCTCCGCGCTCGAGTTGCTGAGCGCGGCGTTCTCGGTGCATCCAGGCTTCGGCGAAGCACGCATCCTCGAGCTCAATTCGCAATGCCGGCCGACCTTGCCGGATCACCGTCCGGCCCTGCTGTGGGACGGCGCGCGCACCTTGCGCGTGAACGGCCTGTACCGGCACGGCTATATGATCGCGCCGGAAGTCGCCGACGAAGCGGCGCGCTTCGCGGCGGCCTTGCTCGACGGCCGCGTCGGCGACGCAGACGGCTTCGCCGGCTGGCGGCGCGACGCGCGCTGGAGCGAGCTTTTCCAGCAGGATTTCGCGCGGGAGCCGGCTTGAGCGCGGCGCGCCATCGTGCTGTCGCGCCGGGCGCCACGCCGCTTTTGCCATCGATTGAACCGTATTCGACCACCATGGACATTCATATCAATCAGAAGCCGTTGTCGCTGCCCGAGGGCGCGACTGTCGCCGATGCGCTTGCTGCCTATGGCGCGCGTCCGCCATTCGCGGTTGCGCTGAACGGCGATTTCGTCGCGCGCTCACAGCATGCGGCGCGCGCGCTCGAGCCGGGCGACCGGCTCGACGTCGTGCAACCGGTGGCGGGCGGCTGAGCGCTCGCGCGCGTCTCTGGCGGCTTGCTCGCCGCCGATCGATCCGTCGCCGAAACCCATTGCCGCCGATCCCTCGCGGCAAACCAGGATGATGCAAATGACTTCTCAACAGAGCGCCGACGCACTCACGCTGTACGGTCAAACCTTCGCGAGCCGCGTGCTGCTCGGCACGTCGCGCTACCCGTCGCTGCAGTCGCTGTCCGACTCGATCGACGCCGCGCGTCCCGGCATGGTCACCGTCGCGCTGCGCCGGCAGATGAACGAGGGCGGCGCCGAAGCCGGTTTCTTCGACCTGCTCAAGCGCCACGGCGTGCCGCTGCTGCCCAATACCGCCGGCTGCCTGACTGTCGGCGAGGCGGTGACGACCGCGCATATGGCGCGCGAGATTTTCGAAACCGAGTGGATCAAGCTCGAACTGATCGGCGACGACTACACGCTGCAGCCTGATCCGGTCGGCCTGATCGAAGCGGCCACGCAGCTGATCAAGGACGGCTTCAAGGTGCTCCCGTATTGCACCGAAGATCTGGTGATCGGCCGCCGCCTGCTCGATGCGGGCTGTGAAGCGCTGATGCCGTGGGGCGCGCCGATCGGCACCGGCAAGGGCGTCATCAATCCGTACGGCCTGCGCGTGTTGCGCGAGCGCTTGCCCGACGTGCCGCTGATCGTCGACGCCGGCCTCGGCGTGCCGTCGCATGCGGCGCAAGTGATGGAGTGGGGCTTCGATGGCGTGCTGCTGAACACCGCCGTTTCGCAGGCGACGCACCCCGACGCGATGGCGCGCGCCTTTGCGCTGGGCGTCGAAGCGGGCCGCCAGGCCTTTCTGGCGGGGCCGATGGCCGAGCGCGAAAGCGCGCACGCGAGCACGCCGGTGGTCGGCATGCCGTTCTGGCACCAAGACGGGAGCGCCGCATGACGCAAACTTTGCCTTTGACTGGCCGCGACCTCTTCTGGCCGCCTGCCGATGAACTCACCGAAGCCGCCGAGCGGATCCGCGCCCGCCTGGGCGAGTGGCCGCCAACCCACGCGCCGTGGCGCATCTGCCTGACCGCGCCGGACGAGCCGAACGGCGGCGACCTGATCATCGTCGCCGACGCGCAGCAGCATGGCGAGCAGGTGGCGCGCTGGCAGGTGCAGGGCGCAGGCGTGATCGTCGCCGCCGAGAACGCGGCGACGCTGCATCTGGGCGGCGAGAAATACAGTCTGGAGGGCCATCTGGCGGAAGACTGGATTCCCGCGCTGGCGGCGTTTCTGGATTGCGGCTTCGATCCGCACGACGCGCTGGTCCTGGCGCTGGCCTGGCGCGACGGCGACGAGACCAAAGCGGACG
>NZ_DASXHN010000104.1:0-8743 GCF_036488505.1 Paraburkholderia sp.
CTTGCGGCAGTCTTCGCTGAAGCGTCGTGCGATATCCGTACGCAGGCCCTTCTTGATGTTCAGCAGGATCTGGTCGTCGCCCGATTCATAGCCCACCAGCAGCAGACGCAGGCCGTTTTCCTTCATGATCTTCAGCGTCGCGTACGGCACGTTGGCCTTTGCATTGCAGGACCATGTCACGCCGAGCTTGCCCAGCCCGCGTGCGATCTCTTCGACGCGTGGCTTGAAGTCGGTGAAGGTGTCGTCGTCGAACATGATCTCCTTGACTTCAGGCATGTTGTCGCGAATCCACTTGACCTCTTCGAGCACGTTCTCGACCGAACGCACCCGGTAGCGGTGCCCGCCCACGGTTTGCGGCCACAGGCAGAACGTGCACTTCGAGCGGCAGCCGCGGCCCGTGTAGATCGAGACGTACGGATGCTTCAGATAGCCGATGAAGTAGTTATCAA
Organism: Paraburkholderia sp.; assembly: GCF_036488505.1. Taxonomy (GTDB): domain Bacteria; phylum Pseudomonadota; class Gammaproteobacteria; order Burkholderiales; family Burkholderiaceae; genus Paraburkholderia. The sequence continues at coordinate 450 of NZ_DASXHN010000104.1, forward strand.
TCTTCAGGTCACGCTTGTAGACGGGCGCCACGAACGGTAGCTCATCCATGTTCTCGAGGATCGGGCGCGCCTCGTTGTGCTCGATCGAACCGTCCGCAGCGCGATAGCTCAAGCCCTGGATCTGCGCGAGCGGTTTGCCCGCCGCCACTTCCTGGCAGGTGAAATCGAATTCTTCACGGCAGACGAAATCTATCGCTTCGCTAGCGGTCCGCGAGTTGTGCGGATCGACGGCTACTTTCGCGCCCACCATGCCGATTATCACCGACGGTTTGCGCTTCTTCAGATCCTGCGCAAACATCGCATCCGTAGGGAATGACGGCGTGCTCGTGTGAATGATGACGAGCTCATACTGCTGCGCGATCTCAAGCGAGGCTTCGACCGACAGACCATCAGCCGGTGCATCGAGCACGCGGCTATCCGGCACGAGTGCCGCCGGCTGCGCGAGCCACGTGGGATACCAGAACGAGCGGATCTCGCGCTTCGCCTGATAACGCGAACCCGCGCCGCCATCGAAACCGTCATACGACGGGGCCTGCAAAAACAGCGTTTTCATCAATACTCCAGCCTGTTCCGTTGCGCCTGTTAGCGGGGAACAACAATTATGCGGGGGAAGAAATCATTGCGCGGCAAAGGGCCAGGTGGCATGCGCCGCCTGAAACCGCGCGGACTAGCAACGCCAAAGATCATAGCTCTTTTGAACGGAAAATGACTTCGAACACTTCAAATACGCTCTGCGCATCCTGGACGCTGACTCGTTTGAAGGCGAGTCGTATGCAAAACGTAAATCTGCAGGGGGTTTACGACACCGAACGAAAGCATTACGTAATAAAACCTCTTTTCAGATTATCCGCAGCTGCGATGGAGATTTTGTGAAACGCGTGCAGATTGTGGATGCCGCCGTGAACCTGTCATACGAAGCCTGTCAAGCCGGCGCGTTAGCTACGGATCAAACCCGTGAGCGGTTGCGGGGTGCCTGCTTGCGACGCTTGCGAGAAGAGGCTTGCCGCCGTTCGATGCGGATCGAGTCCGAGGCTTTCGGCGGCGGCGCCCGCGATCAATCCATCGAGCGCGGTGGTAGGCCGAAGATCGCGAGCCTGATAGAGCTCGTTGGGTTTGAGACCGGGCCAGTCGGCGATCACGCGGCCACCGTTGACGGCCCCGCCCATCAGCATCGCGACGGAGCCCTGCCCATGGTCCGTGCCGCCCGTGCCGTTTGCAGCTGCCGTGCGGCCGAATTCGGTTGCAACCAGTACCGTCGTCTTGTTCCAGAGCGGTCCCATGCCGTCGCGCAAGGCGGCGATCATCGTGTCGAGCGCTTTCAACTGATTCGCGAGACGCGGGTTTTGCGCGCTGTGTGTGTCCCAGCCGCCGGTTTCGATCATCGCAATGCGAGGTCCGTCGTCGCGTACGAGAAAACTCGCCGCGAGCTTGCCGAGGCTCGCCGGATCCTGGCGCGCACTGGCGTCGCCAGCGAGGCCGCGCGCCGCCATTGCGGATTCCCATAGCGGCCGCAATTGCGCGTCCTGGTCGTACAACTGCGAGACGCGCACCAGCAGATCGTCCGGCGCCTGCGGCAACCCCGAGGGCGCATACGATGTCACATCCGCTTTGCCGCGCAGCGCCATCGGCACCGTCGGCGCGAAGGCAATGGCGTTTTCGTGTGTCGCGGGCAGTTGCGCAACGAGGCGGTTGAGCCAGCCGTCCTTCACCTGATAGGGCGATGCGCCACCCGTTTCCAGCACGTTCTGGCCATCGAAATGCGAGCGGTCCCGATACGGCGACGCCACGGCATGCACGAATAGCGCCTGTCCCGCGGCGTACATCTGCGCGGTCTGCGCGAGCGACGGATGCAGCGCAAAGGTGCCGTCGAGCTTCGTCGCGCTGGACGGATCGATCGCGAGCGCGCCGCGCAGGCTCGTATAAGCCGGCTCGGCGTACGGCACGACGATGTTGAGACCATCGGCGGCGCCCCGTTGAATCACGAAGACGAAGCGGCGCTCGGTCTCGACGCGCGCGAAGGCGAGCTGCGGCGCAACGAGCATCGCGCCGGCACCGGCGGCGGCGACGTTGAGGAATTGGCGGCGGGTCAGCATGGCGTTCATCTCCGTTGGAAGTCGGGCGACACGAGCAACAGCGCAATCGCGGTCGAGGCACTCTCGGCACGCGCGACCGCTGTCGCAGTCGGCTCGCTGATCGAGCCGACCAGCAACGTCTGACCGAGCGAGCGCGGATCGAGCCGGTCACCCACGCGCGCCGCAAAGCGCTGCGCCACTTCGACCCGGCGCACCAGCGCGTCGGGCGCGGCCCAACTGGCGGCAATATCGTCGTAGCCGGCCGGCGAACCTGGGCGCCATACCGGCTGGCCGAGTTGGGTGAGCAACGGCGCGCCTTGCAGATTGCCGAGGTCTTGCCAGCCGAGGCCGCGCATCGCCGAAACGGTCCATTCCCACGGCGTTTTAAATTTCACCGCGACGGGCGACCACGCTTCCTGCGAATCGATCAGCGCGCGATACACCGTGGGCAGATCGCCACCGCTGCGCTCGAAAGCACGGGCAAGACGATCCACCACGGCCGGCGGCGGATTGTCGGCAACGAAGTGACGCGCAAGCTTGCCGGCAATGTGCTGCGCCGTCGCCGGCGAAGCCGCGAAGTCGTGCAGCACCGCGAGCGCCTGTGCTTCGCCCGGTTGATCGTATTGGCGGCCCAGGATGGTCCGCGTACCCGGTTCATGCAGCGCCGCGCGAAACACGAATGCGCCTGGCGCCGCGCCGCCAGGCTGCGGCCCCTTCACGCCCGCCACGCTCCACCCGGTCAGCGCGCGGGCGAATTCGGTGACGTCGGCCTGGGTGTAGCCGCTGCGTACGCCGAGCGTGTGCAGTTCCATGATTTCGCGGGCGAGATTTTCGTTGAGACCGCGCTTGTGATCCGGATCGCGTTGCCCGGCGCGCATCGCCGCCGCGCTGTCGGGACCGACCGAGCGCGTCTGATCGAGGAACAGTTGCATGGCCGGATGACGCTCAACGGCGATCAGCATGTCGTCGAAGCGGCCTAGCACATGCGGACGGATCGCTTCCATTTCGAACGTACCGGCGAGTGCCGTGACCTGCGGCTTGTCGGTGGAGATCGCGAAATGATTCGCCCAGAAATAGACGAGGCGGTCGACGAACGGCGTGGGCGTCGACAACGCGCTGACGACGCGCGCATTGACCGCCGTGCGGTAGACGTCGCGGATTTCAACGCGTAGCGCCTTGTTGGCGGCGAGCTTTTCGGCCTGCATGGCAGCAGCGTCACTGGCGGCTGAAGCGGCGCTCGTACTCGTACTCGCCCCCGCCCCCGCACTCGCTTGCGCGTCTGCGTCGGCCTTGGCCGCGTTCTGCTGACGTTGCTCGCCCAGTTGCGTGGCCAATGCAACCGAAGTCGGCTGGTTCGACCACGCCGCCGGCGTCGCCTGATATTGCTCGAACTGCGCGAGCAGCCAGCCCTTGGGATCAGCCGGCGGCGTATCGTCCGGGCGGGCGCCGAGACCGAAACGGTTCAGTGCAATCGCCGCGGCATTGTCGTGGAGTGACGTGATCATGCGTTTTCCTTCGAGCCTTGCTGTACCTTCCTTAAACGAAGGTCACACGAAAATCCGTCGCACATGGTTCAGGTTTTGTTGACGGCGCCGGCACGGTCTATTCGCTCGCCTCGCTCGTGGCCGGCTTCTTCGCCGCGGACTTCTGCGGCTCGCGCCACTGGCCACGCTGCTTCAGACCATCGACGAACTCGCGGCGCTCGTCGGTTGTCAGCGACGCCGCAAAATCCACGACGCTGCCCTCCACCTCGGCGCGCAACGCGGTATCGGCGTCGCGGGTCTTCTGCAGCGCCGCGTCGAGCGCGCCCCGATCGAGCTGCGGCGCGGCCAGCAGGTCCAGCACCTGGCGGCGCGCCTCGCGTCCGTCACGAACGTAGTCCCGCCCCTCGCGTCGCGCGCCCTTGAGGGCGTCGAGAAACTGCTGGCGCCGCTCAGGCGAGAGATCGTCAGCGGCATAGCGCAGCGCGGTGTGTTGCGCAGGCGCTGCGCCTCGGCCGCCATGCACCGCGAACCAGCGGTACGCGCCACCCGCGATTGCGCCGAGAATGAACACGTTGAGCACCAGCGACCCAACCAGCAGAAGCTTCCATCCACGGCCGTTCATTCGCCGCTCCAGTCGGCGGTGGACCCGTCGAAACTGCTCGTTGTGTAGGACGCCTCATGCCCGGCGGGCGGTGTGCCGGCCATCACGAAGAACGACACCGCAAACGCACCCGCGAGACCGCCCGCGAGTCCGATGCCGGCAAACGCCACGCCCTGCCACCAGAGCCGCACGCGCTGCCGGCGGTCGCGGCGAGGCCGCCTCGCCGGGTTGGCCGGGGCCGTGGCGGCGGCGTTGATCACCCGCTCGACCAGTTCATGCCCGGGCGGCGCGACCGTCTGGCTGGCGAGCCAGCCGTCGAGGCTCGCCGACCCGGCCAGCAGCGCGTCCGCCTCGGCCGGGTGCGATTCGGCCCAGAGCTCGGCTGCCGCGCGCTCTCCTTCGGGCCAGCGGCGCGGATCGGCGCCGTAAGCGTCGACGATGGTTCGGAATCTCTCAGGTGTCATGGCATGTCCTTGCTAAAGCCGCTGCCTGCCAGTTGCACCCGCAGATTGCGGCGGGCGCGCGCCAGCAGGCTTTCCAGCGCGTCGACGGTGATGCCCATCAGCGCGGCCGCTTCGAGGTTCGAAAGCTCCTGGTAGTAATTGAGCACCAGCGCCTCGCGCTGACGCACCGGCAACGCGGCCAGCGCCGCCCGGACGCGTTCGTCGCGCGCCCGCGCTTCGAGTTGCAGCTCGGGCAACGGGCGTGGGTCGGCCTCGTCCGGCGGCTCGGCGACGGGATCCTCACGCCGCCCGCGCAACCGGTCGTAACAGAGGTTCAGCGCGACACGGTGAATCCACGTGTCAAAGCGCGCCTCGCCCTCTTGCCAGTTCGAGGCCTGTTTCCAGATGCGCACGAACGCTTCCTGCGCGACGTCTTCCGCTTCCATACGGTCTCCCAACATGCGCGTCGCCAGTGCGAGCAGACGCGGCAGCTTGCGCGACACGAGCGTGCGCACGGCGGCCTGGTCCTGCTCGCCGACCCGCGCGACGAGTTCCGCATCGGGGTCGCGCTGGCTCAAGGCGCGCCGTCCCGCGACATGCGCGGCCCATGTGGCCGGCACTGCTGCGTCTGCACAGATCGTGTCGTGACCCGGGCGTTTCTCACTGGCCGTTGCTCCCTGACGTGCGTTTTATGCTTGCCTGGTATCGTGTATGGAATCTTGTCCGGGCTTGCTGCCGGCTGCGGCGCTCAATCAATCTGTGACGACTGCCAGCCGATCCACCCCGACCCGCGCCGGCGGACCAGCTCCGTTGCTGCTTAAACGCGGCGCGCAATAAAATCCGTCGCCGCCCGCGCGGATTTTATGCCACCGCCGGAAAGCGCCGCACAAGCGCCCTGCCGGAATCCGTGATGCACCTGCTGGCGTGGCCTCAGGCAGCTCGCGCGATGGTGTATCGTTCAACCCACGGGGCGCCAGCCCGCCTACCCAACTGAAACGCCGTGCCCAAAGCCCGCCCCCCCGAACTGCCCGAAGACGACGACGCCCACTCGCTCGCGCGGCACTATCCGCGTGGCCTGCATATCGAGCCGCATTCGCACACCTGGGCGCAGGTGCTGTATGCGATCGCGGGCGTGATGTGGGTCGAAGTCGACCGCGAGGCGCTGGTGGTGCCGCCGCAGCGTGCCGTGTGGCTGCCGGCCGGCACGGTGCACTCCATCCACATGATGAGCGAGGTGGAGATGCGCAATCTCTACCTGCACGAACGCAACGTGGCGCATCTGAGCCGGATGAGCGACGTCTTCGAAATCAACGGTCTGCTGCGCGAGCTGATCACGACGATTGCCGAATTCGAGCACACGCGCTCACGCGACCAGAGCTACCTGGAGACGGCCTACAAGCTCGCGATGCTCGAACTCGCCCACGCACCGCGTTCGTCGCTACGCGTTCCCTTGCCGGATGCGTCCGAAGCGTCGGACCGCCGGCTCGACGCGCTGTGCCGCGCGGTGATCGACAACCCTTCGATCGAGATCAGCTTCGAGCAGCATGCCGAGTCCGTCGGCGCCAGCGTACGCACCCTCTCGCGCCTCTTCACGCGAGAACTCGGTATGGGCTTTTCCGAATGGCGCCGCCAGGTGCAGCTCGCCGTCGCGGTGTCGGGGCTCGCCGAGGGCCGCTCGGTCAGCAGCATTGCACGCGCGCTCGGCTATCTGCCGAGCAGCTTCAGCGACATGTTCCGCCGCGAACTCGGCGCGCCGCCCACCGAATTCGATCCGCAGGAAACCCTGAGCGCGACGCGCGAAGCTAGCGGTTCGCAGGCAGCCGGCTAGCGAACGGGCGTCAGACGGGGCCGGCAGAGTCCCGGCGACGTTGTCTGAAAATCGAAAGTTCTTGTCTCAATCGTGACGCTCCTGCCATCTAGAATGACTTTCACGCTGCTCGATGCAGCACCTCACACGATCAGGAGCATTGTCGATGAAAGCCATTCAGTTCAAGAGCTTTGGAAACCCCGAAGTACTCGAATACGTCGACCTGCCGACGCCTTCCGCCGACGCGGACAACGCCGTCGTGCAGGTGAAAAGCGCGTCGGTGAATCCGAGCGACGCCAAAAACGTCTCGGGGCACTTCGAGCACACCCAGCTGCCGCGCACGCCGGGCCGCGATTTCAGCGGCGTGGTCGTGGAAGGTCCGGCTGAATGGATCGGCGCCGAAGTCTGGGGCACCGGTGGCGACATTGGCTTAACGCGCGACGGCACGCACGCGGAGTTCATCCGGATTCCGCTTGCGGCGTTGTCGCGCAAGCCCAGCGCGCTCAGCCACGAGCAGGCCTCGGCAATCGGCGTGAACTTCGTGGTGGCATGGCTCGGCACCGTGAGCTACGCGCAACTGAAGGCGGGCGAAACGATTGCCGTGATCGGCGCGGGCGGCGGGGTCGGCGGCGCGGTCGTGCAGATTGCGAAAGCGCGCGGTTGCCGCGTGATCGGCGTGGACCGGCACCGGCCCGACGCCGCTTCGCCCGCCGGCCGTCTGATCGACGAGTATGTGCCGATTGACGAGCACACCGTCGAGCGCGTCAAGACACTGAGCAACGGCGGCGTGGACGTGGTGTACGACTCGGTGGGCGGCGTGATGTTCGAGACGGCGCTCGGCCTCGTCAGGCGCCGTGGCCGCGTGATCGAAATCAGCGCGACGGGCAAGCGCCGCGTCGAGTTCGACATGATCGATTTCTATCACAACGAAACGCAGCTGCTGGGTGTGGATAGCGCCAAGCTCGGCGTGGCGGAGTCCGCGCCGCTGATGACTGCGCTGGTCGAAGGCTTCGAAAGCGGCGCCTTGCAGCCGCCTGCGATTGCGCAGCGCTTTGCGCTCGAGCATGCGCGCGAAGCCTACGCAGCAGTCACCGCCGGCACGAGCGGACGTGTCGTCATCACCATGTAAGTCTCGCGTCGTTCGGCGGGTCACTAGGGCCACCGAACGACGCGAGCTCTGATGTGAACAACCGGCACACACCGTGCTCCGGCCAATGAGGTTTATTGCCGCATACAATGCGATCCGGCCGTGCGCTTCACGCGCCGGGCACCGACGTCTGCTACGCTTGTGCCATGCAGATGCGGGCGCTGATGTCGGGCCTCCGCCGGGGCGCGATCTGCTTAAAACAATGAACCCGTTTGTCCGGAGTGTTGCATGTCAGATGAATTTGAAGTGCATGGTCTGCACGACCATGCGGTAGAACACGTCGGCGAAGGCCATGGCGCGCACAAGGACGCCGATCCGTTTGCGAGCCGCATGGCGGTGATGACCGCCATCCTCGCCACGATTGGCGCGATCTACGCCTATCAGAGCGGCACCAGCGAAAATCTGGCGCTCTATTACAAGAACGAAGCGGCCATCAAGAAGACCGAGGCCGCGAACCAGTGGTCGTACTATCAGGCGAAGGGCGAGAAGGAAAACCTCGCGGAACTCGGCGCCGCGTTGTCGGCTCCGAACAGCGAGGCGCATGCCAAATTCGCCGCCGATGTCGAGAAATACAAGCAGCAGAAAGAACCGATTCGCGCCAACGCGGAAGCGATCGAAAAAGCCGTTGCGGATCAGGACGCTCAAAGCGAAAAGCTGATGCATGGTCATCACCGCTGGGCACAGGCGACTACGCTGATCCAGATTTCGATTGCACTGACGGCCATCACACTTCTGACGCG
>NZ_DASXHN010000109.1:0-5740 GCF_036488505.1 Paraburkholderia sp.
GTAATGAATTTGCTAGAGGGGCTTGGCACGCGCGAAAAGTTACTGCATAATTTCGCCTCTGTTGGGGGCGTTAGCTCAGTTGGTAGAGCAGCGGACTCTTAATCCGTAGGTCGAGTGTTCGAGTCACTCACGCCCCACCAACAAATTTGACAGTAGGAAATCAAGCACTTGCGAGCAACCGCGGTGCTTTTTTTTCGTCTGTAGCTAGCGGGAGCGGCGTCGAAATTGGCCTATGCCGCGAAGTCTGCCGGAATTCGAGAATCCAGACCAAGCATTTCATCAATGTTTTCTGAAGCTTGAAAATGGCGTACATCAGTCAGCGCGGCGCCTACTGGCGCGCCTGGATCCGTCGCCGCGGGTACAAACCGGTTTACCGCACGTTCCGCGAGCAGCCGTAGTCTCCCCACTATCACCACTTCACTCCATAAACGCCGCCAGTTCCTCCGGCTTCCCCCCTAACGGGAACGCTTCCTTGAGGTGTTCGAGGAAGACGGCGACACGAGAGCTCAGTAGTCGCCTCGACGGATACAGCGTCCAAAGATTGATTTCCGGACCATCCACGTCCCCCCAGCTAACCAGAGTGCCGGCCGCCAGATCACGGCTCACAAGCGAAACCGGCAAGCACGCGACGCCCACACCGAGCCGGACTGCATCGCGGACCATCATCAGCGATGACAAATGAGCAACCGGTGTGATCGCAATACGCGACGTTTCAGAGGGCCCCAAAACATTCCAGAATGTTCTCTGATCGTCTATCCCGCGAACGATAGCGGGAACAGCAGAGCCATCCGCAGGCCGTGCCGTACCCGGGCTTGCCGCGACCACCAGCCGATCGCGCAAAAATATCCGTCCGACCAGCCTCTCATCCGGGTCGGGATTGACCCGGATCACCAGGTCGTACCCTTCTTCGACCATGTCCACACCGCGATCCTCGGACGTGACTTCAAGCCGAACCGCCGGGTATTTCAGCGCGAATGTGGCAACCAGCTTGCCCATCGCTATCTGAGAGAAAAGTATCGGCGCGCTGATGCGCAGCCGGCCCTTTGGCTCATCGCTGCCCGATGCGATCGCGCCAACGCTCTCGTCGAGTTCGGCAAGTAGCGCGCCTGTTCTTTCATACAGCGCGCGCCCTTCTTCGGTGAGTTTCAAGCCGCGCGGGCTGCGTTCGAACAGTCGCAACTGCAGGCTGCTCTCCAGTTCGGAAACCCTGCGCGACAGCGTCGCTTTAGGACGCCCCGTCGCTCGAGCAGCGAGACCAAAGCCCTGATACCGGGCCACCAGACTGAAATCGGCAAGAGCCAGCAAATCCATGCGTTCCATCCACGAGACAGAGTGTCTATTTATAGCAGCTTGTGGACCACAGGCGAACCACTTATCTTGGAGACGTACCAACCAACCACGGAGTGAACATCATGACTATCCTCGTTACTGGCTCTACCGGCCGCGTCGGACGCCACGTCGTCGACCAACTCGTCAACCGCGGCGCCGACGTGCGTGTGCTTGTCCGCGATCCCTCAAAGGCCAGCTTTCCCGCCAATGTGTCGGTCGTGCAGGGGGAAATGCTCGACATCGAATCGCTGCGCAGCGCTTTCGCTGGCGTCAGCACGCTGTTTCTGCTCAATGCGGTCGCAGCCGACGAATACACCCAGGCGCTCATTGTCTTGAACATTGCGCGCGACGCGGGCGTTAAGCGGGTCGTCTACCTGTCAGTGATGAACGCGGATCGCTTCGTCAACGTTCCGCATTTCGCTGTCAAGTCCGGTGCCGAACAGATGCTCAAAGCGATGGACTTCAGCGCGACGATATTGCGTCCGGCCTACTTCATCGAAAACGACATCATGGTCAAGGACGTCATCCTCAACCACAGCCTCTATCCGATGCCGATCGGCAGCAAGGGTGTCGCGATGGTCGACACGCTCGACATTGCGGAGGTCGCCGCGATCGAGCTGATCCGCCGCGACCAGGCTGCGGGCAACCTGCCGATCGAAACGATTAATCTCGTTGGCCCTGACACGCTGACTGGCCCGGCTGTGGCTGACATCTGGACCAAGGTTCTTGGCCGCTCCGTGGCTTATGGCGGCGACGATCCGACGGCGTTCCAGCAGAACCTGGAGAACTTCATGCCGAAATGGATGGCCTATGAAATGCGCGTGATGGCTGAGCGTTTTGTCAGCGACGGCATGGTGCCCGAGGACGGCGACGTTGAGCGTCTGGTGAAGCTCGTCGGCCGTCCGCTGCATTCATATCGCGAATTCGCCGCGGGGCTCGCAGGTTGAATCTGGTTATCGGCACCCTCGCGACCCAGGCGGCCGGGCTTCCGCGATGGCTAGTCGGCGGCGTCGTTGGCCTCGGTTATGCGCATGGCCGTCTGCTCACTCAAAATTTGCCTGGTGTTCGTCAAACTTTTTGCCGGGCGTGACGCGCATCGCGACGATGAAAGCGGCGGCTGAAACCAGCGACACCATCAGTACGGTCCATTCGACCGGTACATAGCTGCCGCCGGCCGTCCAGATCGCCGCAGCCGAAATCGGTGCGACGCCCTTGGCGATGTTCGAGGGCATCGATAGCAGTCCGCTCACCGCTCCGTAACCTTCCGTCCACATCAGGTCTTGCACGATCGTCCCACGCAAGATCGTCATCATCCCGTTCGCACCGCCGTAGACGACTGCGAACAGAATCAATAACGCCGGGGACGTGCCTGCGTACATCAAAACAAGAACCGACGCCGGAAATGCCGTCGTGATCACCATGCCGACAATCGAAGGACGGACGTTACGGCCAATCGTGAACCAGAGCACGCGCGCGAGAACTTGCGCCGGACCAATGACGGCCATCGTAGTCAGCATCAGTTCCGGCGAGACCCTGCGTTCCGTCATCAGCGGCACCAGGTGGAAGGTTAGCGCCGCGAATGTCGCATAGTAAGCGGTGAAACACACAGCCAACGCCCAGAACGTCGGCGTTCGCAGAGCACGCCCGGTTGCTGCCGCATTGGTCGCCTTCAGCGCGGCCTTGTAGTCCCGATCGTCTTCGCGCGGCGCATCGCGACCGATTGCGAACAAATGGATCGGTAAGCAGATAGCCAGATTGAAGCCGGCTAGCGCAAGAAGCGCGTCTCGCCATTGGAGACGATCGAGCAGAACCTGCGTCAGCGGGATGAAGACGGTACTGGCGAAACCGGCGACCAGCGTGACGAACGTTATCTTCGTGCGAAAGCTGCGAGGAAAGTCCCGCGTGATCACGGCGAAAACCGGATCGTAAAGCGTCGCGGCCATCGCGACACCGAGGCCGATCCAGACAACGAACAGCGTGACGAGGCTATGTGCGTGCGACCACAGCACCAACATCGCCGCGGCCAGCACGGTCCCACAGACCATCACGCGCCGGCCGTGGCCGTGATCGATCCACGTTCCGACCGGATAAGCCGCCAATCCCGAGATCAGCAGGCCAACCGACAGTGCCGCGTTAGTCGCGGTCCGGCTCCATCCCATCGCACTTTCCATCGGCACGACGAAAAGCGAGAACGCGTAGTAAATCGAACCCCAGGAGACAAGCTGCGCAATGGCGAGCGCCCATGTCGCGATAGCTGCGCGAGCGCCACCGCGGTCACTCCGTTTCGTCGTCAGCGTCCGCATTGGCATTGACCATTTCCTGATTCATGGCGGCGGCTGCCAGTGTCGTCGCAAGGTGCGGGTGCGCTTCCTTTCGCTCACTGTAGCGATCGGTCAGATAGTCGGACCGGTCACGCACCAGCAGCGTGAACTTGTACAGCTCCTCCATCACGTCGACGACGCGATCGTAATAGGCAGAGGGTTTCATCCGGCCGTTTGCGTCGAACTCCTGCCACGCTTTTGCCACTGACGACTGATTCGGGATGGTCACCATACGCATCCACCGGCCGAGAATGCGCAGCGCGTTGACGGCATTGAACGATTGCGAACCGCCGCACACCTGCATCACCGCCAGCGTGCGACCTTGCGTGGGGCGAACGCCGCCGCTTTCGAGCGGCAGCCAGTCGATCTGATTCTTGAATACCGCCGTCATGGTGCCGTGACGTTCGGGGCTGCACCACACCTGCCCTTCTGACCACTCCGAGAGTTTGCGCAGCTCGACGACCTTTGGATGATCGGCCGGCACGCTGTCCACGAGCGGCAAGCCGCGCGGATCGAATATCCGCGTATCCGCGCCGAAGTGACGCAAGATGCGTTCGGCTTCGAGCGTGAGAAGCTGGCTGTACGAGGTGGCGCGCAACGAGCCGAACAGCAGAAGAATTCGCGGTGCGTGTCTCGCAACCGTGCGAGGTTCGAGCTTGCGCAGATCGGGCGTGTCGAGGTGCGGCGCGCTAACGTTCGGGAGGTCCTGCATCATTAGAGAAGCCTCCTTCGTTCGCTATCGACGACCTGCTCCCCGTCTTCTTTCGTGAATGAACCTTTCTGCTGGGCGGGCAGGATGTCGAGAACCAGCTCGGAGGGCCGGCACAGACGCACGCCAAGCGGCGTGACGACAAACGGGCGATTGATGAGGACCGGATGCTCCAGCATTGCGTCGAGCAACTGCTCATCGCTCAACGATGGCTCCGCGAGCCCGAGTTCGGCATAGGGCGTGCCCTTCTCGCGCAGCGTGGCGCGCACAGTGAGATGCGCGCGCTCGATCAGATCCTTCAGCGTGGCTCGATCGGGCGGGTTTTTCAGATACTCGATCATCTCCGGCTCGATACCGGCGTTGCGAATCATTGCCAATGTGTTGCGCGAGGTGCCGCAATCCGGGTTGTGATAGATGGTGACGCTCATACACTTTGTCCTTTAGCCCTATGGTTTGCCTCGTACCAGTGCTGTGAACGATTGACGATGCCGACCACCAGCAGCATCGCCGGCACTTCGATCAGCACGCCGACCACCGTGGCAAGCGCGGCGCCCGAATGAAATCCAAACAGGCTGATCGCCGTGGCCACCGCCAACTCGAAGAAATTGCTTGCGCCGATCAAACTCGACGGGCCAGCGACGCAATGCGCGACGCCAAGCCGCCGATTGAGCAGATAAGCCACACTGGAATTGAAGAACACCTGAATCAGAATCGGCACCGCGAGCATCGCGATCACCAACGGTGCGATGACGATCGCCTGTCCCTGGAACGCGAACAGCAACACGAGAGTCGCGAGCAATGCACCGATCGAATAGGGACCGAGACGGGCAACCGCATGCCGGAAATGCGCGTCGCCCCGGATAAGCAGCTTGCGGCGCAGCAGTTGCGCGAGGATGACGGGAATAACAATGTACAGACCGACCGAAATGATCAGCGTATCCCACGGCACCGTGATGGCCGACAGGCCGAGCAGCAGCGCGACGAGCGGTGCGAACGCAACGATCATGATCGCGTCGTTGAGCGCGACTTGCGATAGCGTGAAATACGGATCGCCCTTGCAGAGTTGCGACCAGACGAACACCATCGCCGTGCAGGGCGCTGCAGCCAGCAGGATCAGGCCGGCGATGTAGCTGTCGAGCTGATCGGCGGGAAGCCATGGCGCGAACACATGGCGAATGAAGACCCAGCCGAGCAGCGCCATCGAGAACGGTTTGACGAACCAGTTCACGAACAGCGTGACGCCGATGCCGCGCCACTGGCTTTTGACCTGTGTCATCGCCGCGAAGTCAATCTTGACCAGCATCGGGATGATCATCACCCAGATGAGCACGCCGACCGGAAGATTGACCTGTGCCACTTCCATGCGGCCGATTGCCTGGAA
>NZ_DASXHN010000212.1:0-3659 GCF_036488505.1 Paraburkholderia sp.
ATGCTGCGACAGATGCCGCGGAAAACCATACAGTTGCGCGGCGAGCGTGGCCCACGCGCGGATGAGCGGCGTTTGCGGGTTCAGCCCGCATTCCTCGAAGCGCTTCAGCAGGTCCGCGCTGTTATCGAACCAGTGATGCGACTTCGCGACCGCATCGACGATCTGCGGATCGACGCCGAGCGCCTTGCCGGTTTCGCGCAGCGCCCCGCGCGGACGATAGGTCGACACCGCCGCCGCGATCGCCGCGCGGTCGCGGCCGTATTTGCGGTAGATGTGCTGGATGACTTCTTCGCGCCGCTGATGCTCGAAGTCGACGTCGATATCCGGCGGCTCGCCGCGCTCCTTGCTGATGAACCGCTCGAACAGCATGTTGCCGCGCGACGGGTCCACTTCGGTCACGCCGAGGCAGTAGCAGACTGCCGAGTTGGCCGCCGAACCCCGTCCTTGACACAGGATGTGCTGGCTGCGCGCGAAACGCACGATGTCGTAGACCGTCAGGAAATACGGCTCGTACTGCAGGTCCGCGATCAGTTCTAGCTCGTGCTCGATCTGCGCCTGCACGTCGTGGGGAATGCCGGAAGGAAAGCGCCGTTGCGCACCGAAATAGGTCTCCTGCCTGAGATACGCGGTGGGGGTAAAACCGGCGGGCACCAGCTCGTCCGGATACTCGTAACGCAGTTCGTCGAGCGAGAACGCGCAGCGCCGGGCGATATCGACTGTCGCGGCGAGCGCATCTTCCGGATAGAGATTGGCCAGACGCAGCCGCGAGCGCAGATGCTGTTCCGCATTCGGTGCGAGATCGTAGCCGCATTCGTGAACCGGTTTGCCGACCCGGATTGCGGTCATCGTGTCCTGCAGCGGTTTGCGCGATCGCACGTGCATCAGCGCTTCGCCAAGCGCAGTGACCGGCAGGCCCCGGTTACGGGCCACGAATTCGACGGCGCCGCGGTGAATGTCGTCCATCGCGCGCTGATGCAGCACGAGGCCGACCCACGCGCGGCCGGGGAACGTCGCATCGAGCCATTCGACCTGCGCGTCGAGTGCGTCCTCGCTGGCCGGATAATCCGGCACCAGGATGGCAATGCAGTCCTGCATGCCGAGCAGGTGGCGATACGCCTTGTCCGGGCGCGACAGGTCCTGCGGCGTGAGCCGGTATTCACCCTTTGGCGCACGCATGCGCGCAAGGGTGATGAGTTCGGACAGGTTGCCGTATCCATTGCGGTTCTGCGCGAGCAGGATCAGGCCGAACGCCGGCGACCCATCGGCATTGACCAGACGGAAATACGAGCCGACGATAAACGGCAGCTTCGCTTCCTTCGCGGCCACGTGCGCCCGCACCGCGCCGGCCAGCGAACATTCGTCGGTGATCGCGAGCGCCGTGTAGCCGAGTTGCGCGGCGCGCTCAGCCAGTTCTTCCGCGTGCGACGCGCCCCTCAGGAACGTGAAGTTGGAAAAGCAGAACAACTCGGCATACGCCGGCAGCAGGTTGAAGGTCGTGTCCATCGCCGCTTATCCGAACAGGCCGTGCAAAAACCAGCGTGGCTCTTCTTCGGCGTCGCGGCTACTGACACGCTCCCGGAAAATCCAGTAACAACTCTGATCGTCCGCCTGCGCGACGAAATAGTCGCGCGTCACCAGCTCGCCATCGAACCAGCCACTCTCGATGCGCTCTCCCGGCGACACCATCCGCAACGGCGAACCGTAGAACGGGCGATGCCGGCGCATCAGCAGACGAACCGGCGCGTCGAGCATCCAGGCCGGGCGGGGTAGATGCCGCGGCAGCGGCCCGGGCTTGATCTGCCGGGACACCGGCACCCACTGGTTCGCCATCTCCGGACGATGATCGGCCGTCGGTGCGGGCTTGCGCACGTTCTGTTCGCCGAGCCGCGCGACCAGCAGTTCGAGCAGCCGTTCATGATCCTCTTTCGAGCCGCCCGGTTCGGGAAAAAGCGTGTCCGACGCCGGCACGGCCGGCTCGACGTTCGATGCATCGAGCCGCAGCGCGATGACCGGCGCCGTGAGTTCGATCCGATGCAGCCGCTCCTTCAGCAGACGCATCAGGTGTTCTTCGCGCCAGGCCGGCTCGCCGAGTGCGATGTCGATCGCGGTCGGTGCGATCGCATCACGGCCGCGTTCGTGTTCGAGCAGCAGCCGGATTCCGGTGACGGCAAGCTGCTTCGCGCACAGCCATCCGCATAGCTGAACGATCAGCCGCTGCGCGCCGAACACCGCACCATCCGCATGTTCGAGCCGGTCCGGCATCTCGATGCGCGCCGAGAAGGTGGGCGGCAACTCGATCCAGTCAAACAGTTCCGGCGCGGTCCCGAAAGCGCGGTCGAGCGAGTCCAGCAGATGCTCGCCACAGCGGCGCTGCAGGCCGGCGCGTGGCAGGCGGCGTACGTCGCCGATATGTTCGCAGCCGAGGCCCGCGAACCAACTGGAGAACGGACGGATTTCGGGGACAGCCGCCATCGGCAGGGCGGACAGCCGTCGCGTGAGCGATGCGGGCTTCAGCACCCGCCGGTTGCGATGCCGGGCGAGCAGCCATGCGCCCTGGCCGGTGGGGGCTACGCTGATGCGCGCGGTGAAACCTAGCGCATGAAGGATCGCTCGCGCTTCGTGACACAGCGCGAGCAGGCCGCCGAAAAGCCGCAGGCTCGCACCAATTTCGACGATGACCGTCGCTTCATCGAGCAGCGCCACTTCCGGCGAGAAGCGCATGAGCGCAATGCCAACCTCGCGATGCGCGGCCGCTTCGCGAGTCATGTCGCGCTCATACATCTCCGTTCCTGGCGAAAGGGTCAACACGCCACCGCGTTTCAGACCCGGTCTCACGCCCGCCGAACGCGCGGCGGCATCGGCGATGACCACGCTGTCTTTCTCCAGCACGGCGCTGCCGCAAGCCGGCTCAGACGACCACTTCGGTCTGAAGACCTCCAGCGATAACTTTGGCAGGTGGACGGCGAGAAACACGCGCATGACGGGAAAGCAGAATCGGTGTGGGTTGAAGAGGGATCGACAGGGGCTCTGCACGTGAAGGCCCTCGTCGTTTCACGATCTCGACGCTCAGGCCGTCGGCCGATGGTTTGAGCGCGAGGCGCAGCAGTGCCGGCGATGCATCCTGCGCGGTCGCGAGCGGCCGCACCATGACGAACAGCGTCTCGGACGATTGCGCGGCCAGATGAAGCCGGCGCAGCGACGACGCCTGCACGTACTGGGACCAGAAAATAAGGGCGCCGCAACTGCCGGCACGCAGGATCTGCTCCGCGGACCACAGCGCGTCGGCGGTTGTCTGCGTGTCCACGCGCAGCAGTTGCGCGATGGGCACGCCGATGTAATGGAGCCCGAGTGCGTCAGGCGTATGCGGTGACTGCAGGAAAGCGATAGCCCGCTTGCCCACCGCGCCGAACGCCGGCTGCAGAAGCCGCAGTTCGCCCACGCCAGCCTGTGGCACCAGCAGGTCGATCAGCGCACCCACCGGCCAGCCGCCGCCGGGTAATTCCGCCGACAGGACCGGATACCCTGTTTCGACGATGCGGCCGCGGCCGCACGCGAGCTGCGAGGCACGCCAAAGCGACGGGTGGATGGCCTCTGGCTGGGACAGGATGGCTGGCATGGGTGGGAAGTACTGTATGCATGTACAGTATCCTACCGTATTT
>NZ_DASXHN010000221.1:0-7679 GCF_036488505.1 Paraburkholderia sp.
CAAGCCGATGATCCAGATCGCGCCACGATGCGCGTTGCTGCCGCCGGTCGCGCGCAGCATCTGCTGTTCGCCTGCGCGGCCGATCTGCGCGAGTTCGGTGCGCAGCAGCGCGGACGGTTCGCCGCGGCGGCGCGCCGCGCGTGCGAGCGCGGCGAAGGTGGGTTCGAGCGCACACGCCGAGCGTCGCATCGTCGCGAGGTCGAGATCGCGATGCGCACCGCTGCCGCGCTGGTCGACCAGCGCGGGTTTGGGCGTGAGTTCGGCTTCGTCGATCAGCGCGGCGACCGCGTAACGCGCAACTTGCGCATCGTCGGCAAACGGCGATGCGGCAAGCTCGCGGCAGCCATCCGCTAAATCGGAACGTTCGAGCAAAGCAGCAGCGGGCGCCATCGTCACCAGCTCCTGAAGCGCGCGGGCGGCGCGTACAGGCCCCCCGACCACATGACCAGATCGTCGATGCTGCGCGCCGCGAGCAGCGAACGCTTCGCGTCGCCGCGCCGGATACCGAGATCTTCCGGATACGCGACGATGCCGCGGCGGCGCAGCTCGGCGGTTTTCTCGGGCTTCGCGCGCAGGCCGATGGGTGTGACGCCGGCCACCGCGGCGAGCGCCGCGCGCCGCTCGTCGATGCCCTCGGCCTTGTGCAGATGCGCGATGCCTTCCTCGGTGACGACATGGCTCACGTCGTCGCCGTAGATCATCACCGGCGCGACCGGCATGCCGTTTTTGGCGCCGACCGCGACCGCGTCGAGTTCATCGACGAAGGTCGGCTCGCCGCCTTTCTTGTACGTCTCGGCCAGTTGCACGACGAGCTTCTGGCCGCGCGCGACGGGGCCGTCGCCCTTCAGCAGTTTCAGCCACGCCTCGCTCGAATGACGCCGGCCGCGCGGGTCGTGGCCCATGTTCGGCGCGCCGCCGAAACCAGCCAGCCGTCCGCGCGTGACGGTCGACGAATTCGCATCGGCATCGATCTGCAACGTCGACCCGATAAACAGGTCGACGCCGTATTGCCCGGCCAGCTGACACAGCACGCGGTTCGAACGCAGGCTGCCGTCGTTGCCGGTAAAGAACACATCGGGGCGTGCTTCGATATACGCCTCCATGCCGACCTCGCTGCCGAAGCAATGGATGCTGTCGACCCAGCCGGACTCGATCGCCGGGATCATCGTCGGGTGCGGATTGAGCGTCCAGTTGCGGCAGATCTTGCCTTTGAGGCCGAGCGATTCGCCATAGGTCGGCAGCAGCAATTCGATCGCCGCGGTATCGAAGCCGATGCCGTGATTCAGCGAACTCACACCGTACGGCTCGTAGATGCCGCGAATCACCATCATCGCGGTCAGCACCTGCAGATCGCCGATGTGACGCGGATCGCGCGTGAACAGCGGCTCGACGGCGTAGGGTCGGTCCGCCTGCACCACCACGTCGACCCACGAGCCCGGAATATCGACCCGCGGCAGTTCGTCGACGATCTCGTTGACCTGCACGATCACGATGCCGTGCCGGAACGCGGCGGCCTCGGCGATCGTCGGTGTGTCCTCGGTATTCGGTCCGGTGTACAGATTGCCGTGACGGTCGGCCTGTTCCGCGCACAGCAGCGCGACGTGCGGGCTCAGGTCGACGAACATCCGCGCGTACAGCTCGACGTACGTATAGATCGCGCCGATCTCCAGCTGCCCGTCTTCGAGCAGTTGCGCGACGCGCAGACTCTGCGGCCCGGCAAACGAGAAATCGACCTTGTGCGCGATGCCGCGCTCGAACAGCGTCAGATGCTCGGGACGGCCGATGCTCGAAATCAGCAGGTGGATGTCGTGCAGTTTCTGAGGGTCGACGTTCGCGAGCGAGCGCGACAGGAAATCGGCCTGCTTCTGGTTGTCGCCTTCGAGCGCGACCCGATCGCCGGGCTGGATCAGCGTTTCGAGCGCGTCGACGATGCGGCGCGCGGGCAGCACGCCGTCTTCGAGCCAGGGGGCGATGGCCGCGAGACGGCGCAGCTTTTCATCGCGGCGGGTCGTCCATGAGCGGGCGGCGGGTGCGGTTGCGGCGGAGGACGCGGCGGCGTCGGCGGGGTGGTTCATCGGCTCGGTCAACTCCCGTTGGTGGCACGCGGGCGTCGCCCACGCGGCTTCGGTTGATTCGCAAGCGCGGCTTCGGCTTGCGCGCGTTCAGTGAGGAAGCGATACAGCAACTCGCCGGTGCCGAGCAGATGAGCGACGACGAGCGATTGCGCGGCGGCAATATCGCGGCGACGCACCGCGTCGAGCAGCGCGGCGTGCTCATTGTCGGACTCGCCTTTGTAAGACGGCAAGCCGAACTTGAGCCGCAGATAGCGTTCGCCGCGCCGGTGCAGCAGCCCGATCATGTCCTGCAGATGCGGGCGGCCGGCGGGCGCATAGAGGCTCATGTGGAACGCTTCGTTGCGCGCGACGTAGAGCGACTGATCGCCTTCGCGCTCGGCGGCGCGGCACAGGCTGGCGGCCTCGCGCAGCGTCGCGGCGGTGTGATGGGGAATCGCGAGGCTGAGCGCGAGGCTTTCGAGCGCGGAGCGGATCTCGTAGATTTCGCGCGCTTCGTCGGCGGACAGCGGCGCGACCGTCGCGCCCTTATGGACCGCCGCCCGAGCCCAGCCTTCGCTTTCGAGCTGGCGCAGCGCTTCGCGCACCGGGATCGCGCTCACCGAAAAATGGCGCGCGATCGCGTCCTGACGCAACGGCGCGCCAGGCGCGAGCGTGCCATCGACGATCGCCGCGCGCAGCGCGCGGGCGATCACATGCGAAGTGCTCGCGCGGGGGGGCGCCGCGGGAAGCAGCGACCCATTCGCGGCCGGCTCCAGGGGAAAACCTTCAGTTGCGTCAGTCATGATTTCAAATATTGTATATAAAAAGACGCGCTTTGCAGCGCGGGCAAACCCGGAAAGAAATCGCGCACCACCTCCGGAGACCCGCATGCGAGCGGTGCCCTTCGTCACCGTAAAAGTATGAGGACATCGCCGCGCACTCAACAAGCGCGCACCCCGTCGTTTTTCGTTACGTTCGCCAACCGTAGGCAGGAGGAGCACGATGAATACATTGACCGACCGCGCGGTCGGAAGGCGGCGCACGCCGCTCAACCGTTCGCAGATTGCAGGGTTCTGGGGCGCATGGGCCGGCTGGACGCTCGACGGCATGGACTCGTTCATTTACGCGCTGGTGCTGACGCCGGCGCTGACCGAATTGCTGCCGCGCTCCGGCTTCGCGGCGACGCCGGCCAACGTCGGTCTGGCAGGTTCGATCCTGTTCGCGTTGTTTCTCGTCGGTTGGGGTCTGTCGTTCATCTGGGGGCCGCTCGCCGATCGCTTCGGCCGCACCAAGGTGCTCGCGGCCACGATCTTCACGTTCGCGATTTTCACCGGACTGGCCGCGACGTCGACCAACGTATGGCAGCTCGGCATCTATCGCTTCATCGCCGGCGTCGGAATCGGCGGCGAGTGGGCGCTGGCCGGCACCTATGTGGCCGAGGCATGGCCGGAGGACCGTCGCAAGATGGGCGCCGGCTATTTGCAGACCGGCTACTACGCGGGTTTCTTTCTCGCGGCCGCGCTCAACTACACGATCGGCGTGCATTTCGGTTGGCGCGCGATGTTCCTGACCGGCGCGGTGCCGGTGGTGGTCGCGATTCTGATTCTGTTGCGCGTGAAGGAACCGGAGAAGTGGCAGAAGGCCGATGCCAGCGTCGCCCGCGTGAAGCCGATGCGCGAAATCCTCGGGCCGGCTTACCGGCGCCGCACATGGGTCGCGTGCATTCTGCTGACGATCGCGATCATCGGCTTGTGGGCGGGCGCGGTGTATGAACCCTCCGCGGTGATCCAGCTTGCGACGCGCGCCGGCATGTCGAAGGGCGATTCGATCCGCACCGCGTCGCTCGCCACCGGGCTGCTGTCGATCGGCACGATCCTCGGCTGTCTCGCGTTACCGCCGCTGGCCGAGCGCATCGGTCGTAAGAAGACGCTCGCGGTGTATTTCGTGGGCATGGCGGTGTCGATCGCGGCGAGCTTCGGCTGGGCGTTCTATCTGCCGAACGGGCTCGCGCCGTTTATCGCGTGGCTGTTCGTGCTGGGCTTCTTCGGCGGCAATTTCGCGCTGTTCAGCCTGTGGCTGCCTGAGCAGTTCGAAACCCGCGTGCGGGCGACCGCGTTTGCGTTCTGCACGTCGTTCGGGCGGTTTATCGGCGCCGGCGTGAACTTCCTGCTTGGTGCGGCGGTGTTGCACATGCAGACGCTCGGCGTGCCCGTCGCGTTGACGGCGCTCGCGTTCGTGATCGGTTTGTTCGTGATTCCGTTCGCGCCGGAGACCAAAGGCGAGACGCTGCCGCAGTGAGGGATCGCGCGGTGCAGGCCGCGCGTCGAAGCCGCAAGCGCGCGGCGCGCCGCTTTCACGTGGCTTGTTTCGCGCGCTCGTTCCTGCGCTTGTTGCCGTGCTTGTTCCGCGCGCTTGCTCTCGCGCTTGTTCCGCGCGCTCGTTCCCCTGCTTGTTTCCCGCAACTCATTTCGCGTGACTGCGCGTCCGCCCGCCCGAGTGCAGCAGCGATAGCAGCGGCCAGCCGAGATTGACGCCGAGGCTCGCGGCGACGATCAGCACCATGCCCGCGAGTTGCGACAGCGATAGCGCGCGGCCGTACACCACCGCATCCACCACGATCGCGGTCAGCGGATAGACGAACAACAGCACCGCGATAACTGGCGTCGTCAGCTTCGGCAGCGCGCCGTAAATCAGCACATACGACAGTCCGGTGTGCAGCACGCCCATGCCGATCAGCCAGAACCACTGCATCGGGCCGATATGGGTCAGCGTCAGCGGCGCAGTCAGTGATGCAATCAACGGCAGACACAGCACGCCGACCGCGCATTGGATCAGCGTCAGCAGATGAGGCCTCAATTCGCCAACGCTCTTCGCGATCAACGTGACAGCGGCATAAAGCAGTGAGCCGAGCAGTGCCTCACCGACGCCTATCAGATAACTCGTGTGGCCTTGCAGATTATCGGTAGCGGCCACACCCGACGCGAGCACGAGCCCGGCGAACGCGGTCGCGATCCAGCCGAGCCGGTCGACGCCCAGCCGCTCGTTGAAGAGCGCCGCGCCGATCAGCACGACCCAGAACGGTTGCACATGAAAGACGACGGTCGCGACCGCGATGCTGGTGCGATGAATCGCGTCGAAAAAGCCGACCCACTGCGTGATCATCAACACGCCGGAGATCAGCGCCAGCACGGCAGTGCGGCGGGTGAACTGCGCACGCGTGAAAAAGCCCTTCCACACGCAATAGGCGGCAAGCGACAGAAAGCCGAACACGCAGCGAAAGAACACCAGCGTCAGCGCATCGAGCCGCGCTTCCTCGACGAAAACGCCGAGCGTGCCCATCATCAGTCCGCCGCTCGCCAGCGCGATGGCGCCTTGTTGACGTGGGGTGAGGGACATGCGCGATAGCTCCGGCGAAATGATGACCCGAGTATTGCGCCGCTTGCTGGCCACTCACAAACGAATTAAATTGAGAAATTCCATAAGCCGGATTGATAAATGGTGAACCCTGAATTCGACATCGACCTGTTGCGCAGCTTCGTCGCGGTCGTGGACGCGGGCAGCTTCACGAAGGCGGCGGCGAACGTGCATCGCTCGCAGGCGGCGGTCAGCATGCAGATCAAGCGGCTCGAAGCGATGCTCGGCACGACGTTGTTCGCGCGCAATACGCGCAGCCTCGCGCTGACGCGGCCGGGCAATACGCTGCTCGAATACGCGCGGCGCTCGCTCGCGTTACAGGAAGAGGCGTGGTCGGCGATCGTGCGGCCCGAGGTCAGCGGCCGGGTCGTGCTCGGCGCGCCCGACGACTACGTGTCGTCGCTGCTATCGCCGGTGTTGCGGCGTTTTGCGACGCTCTATCCGCGCGTCGAGATCGAGATCGTCTGCGCGCAAAGCACGGCGCTCGCGCCGATGCTCGCGGACAACAAGATCGACCTCGCGTTCGTCACGCGCGACCGCAAGCTGCGCGGCGAATTCGTGCGCAGCGAGCCGATGGTATGGGTGGGGGCGTCGGCCGATACGCCGGTGCTGGCCGTGTCGCCGCTGCCGGTGGGACTGTACGAGCCGGGCTGCCTGGCGCGGCAGCACACGCTGGTCGCGCTCGACGCCGCGCATATCCGTTATCGCGCGGCATTCAGCAGCGCGAGCCTGATGGGGCTGGTCGCGACCGTCGACGCCGGGCTGTCGGTGATCGCGCTTACGCGTTGCAGCGTGCCGTCACGGCTGGTGATTCTGGGCGAAGCGCAGGGGCTGCCGAAGATCGCGCCGCTCGACATCGTGGTCGCGCGCAGCGCCAAATCGGACCGGCCGACGTGCGATTATCTGGCGCAGCAGATGGTGCAGGACCTGTCGTTGCGCTCGACGGGCAAAGGCGCCGGGACGCTGTGATGAAGCGCTACCCGAAGCACGGTTGAAGCACGGCCGATGCATGGTGAGGCACGCCGAAGCATGGCCGAAGCATGGCCGCAGCACCCGATTCCCGCGCGCACACCACTCGTGCCCATCGCGGATCGCAATGGCGGGTGCGCATACCGGGCGTACGGTGCGCCGCAGTCCGTATCAGAAATTGATCGTGGTCCGCGCGCCGACGACGAACGTATTGCGCAGCGGCTGCGTCGGGTCGTTCGGATTCTGGCCGGCGCCCGCATTGAACGTGTATTGCGCGTCGGCCTGTAGTTGCCACCACGGATTGATCTGATACTGGTAGGTCGCCTCGAGCGCGGTTTCGCTCGTGCGCACCCCGTACGGGCCACCGCTGAACGCGCGGAAGTCCTGATCGAGTCCGTTCACGTGATTGCCGACCTTGATATAGGTCAACGCGAGGCCCACGCTGTCGTTGTCGCGGCCCTTGAACGGGGCTTTCAGCACGACGCCGAGGTTGGCCGCGACGCTCACGAGGTTGCGGTCACCCGGCCCGCCCATCACCCGCGCGAATACGCCGACGCTGCGCGGTTCGACGGGGTTCGGACGCCAGACCATCTGATCGGCGACCGCGTAGATGCTGTAGTTGCCGCTGTGACTCGCGGGGATGCCGGTCGACGCCGGATTCGCGAGCGACACACCGGTGTTGTCGTAGCGCCGATCGTCGAACCGGTTGCTGTTGTACCAGACGCCGATCTTGTAAGTACCCGGCAGGCCGGGGTTGCCCGCGCCGGCCGTTGCGCCGTCGGGCGGCTGGTTGATCGCGTACTGCAACTCGCCAATCCACAACGCGCCGTTGTGCACGTTGAAGTTGGTCCCGCTCATGTTGCCTAGGTCGTTGCCGAGCGGATCGCCCGAATACACGCCGGCGAGCGCGCTCAGCGACGGCGTGATCTGGCCGCGCACCCGCACCCCGAGAGCCGCGAGCGGATATGCGGGGCCGCCCGATGGCAGGTCGTACGACGGCAGCGCGGGCCAGCCGAACATCGTGTTCAGAAACAGCGCCGAATACGTACTGGTGATGAATTCCTGGTCGATACTCTGCTGACCGATCTTTACGTCGACCCGCCTGTTCAGGAACGACTGCTGATACCACAGCTCCCACAGACGCGTCGCGTCATCGGCTTCGATACCGCTTGCCGTGTTCAGCGTGCCGAGCTTGTTCGCGCTCAGGTTCGCACCGTGAATCTGCAGCGCACTGACGTTGAA
>NZ_DASXHN010000310.1:0-6880 GCF_036488505.1 Paraburkholderia sp.
CCGTCCTTCGTCCATCGCGAGCGCCTGATCTTCGAAATTCAGACCTTCGTAAGAGGCGTCATTGCCGACCGGCGGGCAACCGAACGAGATAGCCTCGAGCACCTTCGACTTGATACCGCCGCGCAGAAATGTCGGGCATAGCGCAATCGAGTTGGGGGTATAAACCTCATCGAGCGTCTTTGCGAAGCCGGCGAACACAACGTTCGGCACCGGTTCGTATTGACGCGACATGCGCCCGTAAATGACCAGTGGCAAGCTCAACTCGAGCTTTTTCCACGACGCGACCAGGTACTCGATCGCGAGCCGGTTCTGCAACTGGCTGTCCGCACCGACGAATACGAACCTGACCGGATCGACGGGCCGCGCCACCGGCTTGACCGAGTCGACTGGCGGTGCGATCACGTGCACGCGCTTTTTCACCGCATCGGGCAGGATACGCTCCAATGCATCAGCATCCGTTGTCGACACCAGGGTCACCGCGTTCGACGCAGCCGCCGCCCGCCGCTCATGGCCTTTGAGCGCATATTCCTCGTATCGGAGCAGCATGTTACGGGCGAATCGCGAATTGATCAGCTTGACGATTGCCGGCGGAATCGACTTCGCCAGGTAGCCGGCCGACAACGCGAAATTGCCGGTCCGCAGAATATTGGCGCGTCGCGACATGAGGTCGTCCAGGTCGCTGATGATGTGGCTCGACGGATAGCGCCGGCGAACGAATGCAGCATAGTCGACCATCCGGATACCATCGAAATAGATCACGTCGGGCTTGTACTCTTCAATTGCTTCGACAAGTCGCCGCTTTCCGTCGACACCGGCGAACATCGCGACTTGCAGCGCGCAAGGACTGGCGGTCACCAGCCCGCCGGCCACCCGCAGCGCCGCGCGCAGCTTTGAGGCGAGCGCACCCGCTTCGAATACGGAGGGTATCTTGAGTTCGCGCACGTCCGCATTCATGCCGATCGCCTGGCGGATGAAGCACAACGTGCGTTCGCGTCCGTTAGACGCAGCCTGGGGGATGTCCCGAGTCATTACCATCAGTACGCGCTTTCTCATGACGCCTCCGAACCTGGATAGGTCTTGAATCTTTCTAGTGGGTTGCGAAATCACGTGGACGCTGGATCAGCTTCGAGCGTCCCGGTCGACTTCAATGACGCCAGCGCCCGCCTCCTCGCCCCGTCTCGCGGCGGCCCGCAGCACCGCTTCAAACTGCTGCAGCTGTCGCGGCGGCAGAAAGTGACTGCGCCGGTCGTGGCAACGATGCGCGATGTCACGGTAGAAAGCCGGGTCGTCGATGAATCGGCGGATCAGCTTTCCCAGTGCCTGGACGTCGCCTCGCGGCACCGTCAATTCGGGAAACGCGGTGAATACTTCTGGCAGTCCGCCCGACGTGAACGCAATGGACGGCTTAAAAAATTCCCAAGGCTCGAAAGCGACCATTCCGAACGGTTCGTTCCACATCGACGTGACGACCACGAGGTCGACAAGCGGGTAAAAGTCTTGTGCTGGAACGAACCCATAACGCACGACCCGCAGACCGGGGTACTCCGCGATCAGCTGGTCCAGGATCTGTTCGTTGTCGCGCCCCGCGATGTGCAGTTCGAGGTTGTCTGTTTGGGCCGCCGCCGCGCCCGCGAAAAACTCGCGAATACCTTTGGTCGCGTCGGTACGCCCGATAAAGCCGAGCCGGAACGGCTTACGTGGTTCGGTAAACGCGGCCGGGACCGCGCTGAACGGTTGCCGCGCGTTATGAATCACGCAGGGCTGCGCAGCGGCGAAAAAGTTTTGCCGTCGGTGGCGCTCCAGCACAAAGTTGCTGACTCCGACCACATGCCCGACCAGCCGTGAAAACCACGCCTTCGGGGCCGAAACTGTCCGGCATCCGTTACAGGCGCGCTCACACGCGTGGCCGTCGCGAAACATCGTCGAGGTCGGGCAGACCAACCAGTAGTCATGCAGGACATGCACGACCGGAATCCGCAAGCACCAGGCGGCGAGCCATATGGCCGGTCCCATTCCCTTGAGGTTGTTCGTGCACAGCGCGTCGATATCGAGGCGCCGCAAATGGCGCAACGCGTAGAGGAATACGAGTGGGTTGAAGGTGTCCACTGCGCCGAACAAGGCCTTTTTGAGCCCGCTGCGCTCGGCGTGGGAGAACTGGTTATAGATGTTCGTATTCGGCATGCTGTGCAGGCGAAGACCATCCACGACCGCTGTTTGCGCCGAGCGTGCATCCGACAACGTGAAAATGGAAACGTCATGCCCGCGGTCACGCAGCTGGACCGCGAGATCGTAGACGACCATCTCGGTGCCGCCGACAACGTGCGGCGGAAACCGGTTATTGCACAGGCAGACCTTCATTGCGCCACCTTTAAACGTTGTCCCTGCCCGAAGACGGCAGCCCAGAACAGAATGATGGATAACGCGGTCCCCACCGCCGGCGAATACATCATCAGCGCGGTGGGCATCACGAATGGCGCGACGCCGATCGCAGCGATCGTCACGAGCAATTTGATGGTCATCAAACGGTAATGCCGCGCGCCGATCAGCCACGTGGTGAGCCCGGCGTCCACGAACGTCGCAATCGAGCATGCGGTGCCGAAGATCATCACCGGGATGCCGGCCTGGAACGCGGGTCCATAGATCAACAGGAACACCGTGCGTCCGACGAACAGGCTGCCGACCAGTGCGATCGCCGCGATCACCGCCAGATACGCGCTCAACTTGAGCGCCTTGCGAAGCTGCTCGTCGCCGCGAGCGGCGAACACCATGGTCGGCGCAAGCGCCAGCGCGAGCGTCGTACCCACGGAGTTCCACTGTTCGACGAGCGACGCCGCAGCCGCATAGATGCCGAGATCCGCTTTCGACATCAGCGTGCCGAGCAACAGGCGGTCCATCCGCAGCACCAGCACACTTGCGGCAATCGCCGGCCACATCCTGAGTCCGCGGACGATCAAGGTTCGCTTGATCGTGTCCGAACCGTGCAGCGACGGTGGCCGGTTGAATGCGAGCGTCCGATAGCGGCTGAACGGCGCGGCAGCAGCCACGTAGGCTTCGAGGGGCCATGCAAACGACGCGATGACCGCACCGACCGACGCGTGCGCGGCGCCGAGCAGCCACAGCACCCGCACGCCGCTCGCGTACGCTTTGGCTCGCGTGATCACCCATGGCTTGGTCTCCGCGTAGGCCATCAGCGAGCCGAGCGCGATCGGTTCGCACAGCATCACCAGTCCGGCGATCAGCATCAATGCGTTGTTCGAGGACTCCGTCAGCAACGCGACGACAAGCAGAAACAGCAGCGTCACGCTGAGCGTCGAACCCAGCCGCAAGCGGAAAGCACGGTAAAACACGAGGTGCCGCAGTCGCGGATGTCTGCCGAAGATCGGCGAAACGGCCTGAGCGCTGAAGATCAATGCCGCGCTGCTGACGACATAAGCGAGCGACAACGCAAACTGCAATTCGCCGAAGAACTGCGCGCCGTACAGCGTGGCGAACAGGTGATTGCTCGCGACCGCCGCGAGCGCGCCAATGCCTTTTTCGCACACGACGCCGGACAGCGATGAAAACAGCAGGGTCCGAAAAGATTTCACTCCGCCACCCACCGTTTCAGTTTGGTCGGCGCGGCCCGCGAATCGACCAGTACCCACCAAAGGAATGCCATTGCCACGTAAAACAGCGTGCGGACACTAAAGAAAGACCAATAGTCGCCCTGCTGGATTCCGGAGCTCGCGTAGCTCAACAGTTTCACAATGAGCCAGAGCATGATCACACCGCCGCGCAGCGCGAACACGATCTGCAATGCGCAAAGCGCCCCATATATCACGCCCGTGAACGCGATAAACAGCGCGCCGCCGACGAACCCGAACCAGAAGACGGGGACTGCCATCTGCCCCATCGTAAAGGTCACGTCATCTTTGATATACGTGGTGATCAGGTGCGGTTCGCCGTACGCGACCATCACGTCGCGCAAGCCGCTGAAGCCGATGCTGTCGTCGAAGCCGGGCTGGTTCAATTGCAGCAGCGACTCGGCGAAACGCCAGAACGCCGGCGCTCCGCCCAGCGGGGGTGCAGTAAACAGATGCGCGTCGTAGTCGACCACATACCAGACCTGCCCTTGCAACAGCGAGCGGTCGGTGATCGTGTTTTGCACATCGAGCCCTTGGCCCTGGTACGCGGAAAACACCGAGACGATACCGATGATCAGCGCGACGCCGCCCCCGATCGCCATATACCGCAGCACGGGCTTGCCTCGCATCAGCAGCACCGCGACCACCGGCGCAAGCACCGACAGACCGAAGTGCAGCACGGACATGAACTGCTCGCCGTGAAGGATGTAAAGATTGGTCGTCACAATGATCAGGACGATCGAAGACCATCTGACCATCGGGTTCTTGCTGGTCGCGAGCGCGCCGAGAAGCAGCGCAAGAAAGACCTGGTTGTTCAGGAACGTGTTGAACAACACGCTATCGGTGCCGGTACTTTCGTTGCGCAGCGTGTATCGGTTCACGCCGTTGAGCAGCGCGAAACCTTGCGTCAATCCCGCTGCAACCCCGGCGCCGATGATCATCAGCGCAAGCCCGAATCCGAGCGCCACGCTGCGCGTCTCCGCGGTGATCAGCGCGACCGGCACGTCCGGATCGCGAATCTTCAGCGAGCGGTTAAAGCCGTACAGCGCACAACCGACGAAAACGACGTAGAACAGCAGCAGGCGGCTAAAAGCACCGTTCGGCTCGCCGCGCACGCCCGTTTCGATCATCAGACCGCCCGCCTCGATGCCGATGCCGGCGACGAAGGCGGTCATTGCGATCATCATGAAATACAGCATCGACACCGAGAAGAGCGGTCGCGTCGCGACCAGATAGATGACCGCCAGCGCGGCCATCACGAAGGTCCATGTCGCGCTGGCCTGCGCGTAGCCGAGGCGTGGCAGCGCGGTGTTGAACAGCAACGCGAGCACCGCCACGACCGGCACGATCATGTGTGTCAGGGAAAGGGTCGGCTCGCTGACCTGGCGGATTTGCATGGCGCGTCCGGTTTTCATTTTGTAGCGGTGTGCTTGCCGTTGGCAGCGTCAGCGCCGGTCGCTTTAACCAGACCGTCGCGCAACGAAGCGCAAAGCACATCCGAAAAGTACTGCCGCGCGTTGACCCTGCCGCGTTCGATCAGGCGGTCCGCCAGCGCGGGGTCGGTCGCGAGACGATTGATTGCGCTCACCCATGCGTCCGGATCGGACGGATCACTGACCGGTAGAAACGAATCGCCCATCGACGCCCGATACACCGGCATGTTGGACGCCACGACTGGAATACCGGCGATCTGCGCCTCGATCACGGTCCGCCCGAAGCCCTCGTGCAGTGACGCGGACACGTACATGTCCGCTGCCTGATACAGGTAGCCGAGATCTTCGTCGCTGACGGAATCGAGAAAGTGAGCGCGAATGCCCGACTCATCGGCGAGCGTCGTGCATTCCTTGCGATTGGCCAGGTTGAACGGCTGGCCCGCGCGAACGATCACCAGATCGTTGCGCTTCATCCGCGCCAACGCGCGAAACAGTGTCACGTTGTTCTTGCGGGTCTCGTCCGAGCCGACATTCAGCAACAGGATCGCATCGCCGATATCCAGACCGAGGTGCTGCTTCAGGATCTCCCGCGCGCGAGCCCGCGCAGCGCCTGGCGTCGGTTCGTCGAGCGGCGAATATTTGTCTTCGAACGGGCAAGGCATGATCAGGATGCGCTCGGGGGCCACCGGCACCACCTCGCGCAACTCCGTGGACGTCACCTCACTTTCGACGAGCACCAGATTCGCTCGCGCGACCTGCCGCCGGATCGCGCGGACATACAACTCCTTGAGCCGCTCGAGGACCCCGCGGGCTTGCCCTTTGCGTTGCACGTGATGGAAAAACACGCAGACCTTGCCGCCGGCAGCACGCACGAGCGGCACGAGGAAGCTCAAATCCTCCTGATAAAGCACGACCATGCCGCTCGAGCGCGATGCCCGGATCGCAAGCAGCGGGTACACGACGAACTGCCACCAGTAGCGCTTGAACGACCTGGCTTGCGCGGGAATTTCGATCGTCTCGACATTGAAACCGGCGATCCTCTTCAAGGCCCGAATAAATATCAGGCTATGCTGACTCACGCCATTCCAGTTGCTCGAGCTCGGGCCCATGAACCAGACGACTCGCAGGTCGCCACTTGCATTCGGAACCACGCGGTGGGCCGGACTCGGGTTGTCCAGTCGGCTGCTTACCGGTCCCGTCAGCATCGAAAGAAGTCCCATGTATATCCCTGTTTGCGACGACGCGCGCCTATCGTGTGACTCACCGAAGTGGCCCGTCGCCTGTTGGCGCTGTTCAGCTCTGCTCGGACATGTACCGGTAAGCATTCGAGTAATAGCCGTAGCGCAGCGGCGAAGGCGTGAAGCCGTTGAACACGAGGCCATCGACCTTCGTGCCGACCTTCGCGAGCCGCGACATCGATTCGGCGACTTCCGCGTAGCTCACTTCTCCTTGCCGCGTGACGAACAGCGTCATGTCCGCGAATCTCGACAGCGCGGCCGCATCGGTGACCGGCAGCACGGGTGGAGAATCGACGATCACCACGTCGTATTCCTCCCGCAGCGACGCGATCACCGGTCCGAAGTTGTCGCCTCTCAATAGCTTGGCCGCCTTGTTGGTTTTCTTGCCGGCCGGCAACGCATGGAAATTGTCGGTCGCCTTGGTAATCACGTCGGCCGAATCGAGCGAGCCGTCGAGAACCCCGGATAAGCCGTTGCTGGTATTACCGGACAGATAGCGATGGACCTTGGACTTGCGCATATCCGCGTCAAGCAGCAACGTCTTGAGTCCTTTTTCGGCGAGCAGATACGCGAGGTTGGCCGAGAT
>NZ_DASXHN010000325.1:0-6596 GCF_036488505.1 Paraburkholderia sp.
TCCTGGATTTCCTCGACCGGTACGCCGTAGGTTTCCTTCATGTCGCCGCCGAATTCGCGGATTTCCGCGAGCAGCTCCTGCGGCACCGACGACGAGCCGTGCATCACCAGGTGCGTGTTGGGGATGCGCTGGTGGATTTCCTTGATGCGCTGGATCGACAGGATATCTCCGGTCGGCTTCTTGCTGAACTTGTACGCGCCGTGCGACGTGCCGATCGCAATGGCCAGCGCGTCGCACTGGGTCAGCTTGACGAAGTCGGCGGCCTGCTCCGGATCGGTCAGCAGCTGCTCGCGCGTCATCGTGCCGTCGGCGCCGTGGCCGTCTTCCTTGTCGCCCTTCATCGTTTCGAGCGAACCGAGCACGCCCAGCTCGGCCTCGACGGTCACGCCGATCGAATGCGCCGCCTCGACGACCTTGCGCGACACTTCGACGTTGTACTCGTACGATGCGACCGACTTGCCGTCGGCTTCCAGCGAACCGTCCATCATCACGCTGGTGAAGCCGCTGCGGATCGCGGCCATGCAGACCGCCGGCGATTGGCCGTGGTCCTGGTGCATCACGACCGGAATATGCGGATACGACTCGACCGCCGCTTCGATCAGGTGACGCAGGAACGGCTCGCCCGCGTACTTCCGCGCGCCGGCCGACGCCTGCATGATCACCGGGGCGTCGACCTTGTCGGCGGCGGCCATGATCGCCTGCACCTGCTCAAGGTTGTTCACGTTGAATGCCGGCAGGCCATAACCGTTTTCGGCGGCATGATCCAGCAGTTGACGCATTGATACGAGAGGCATGCTGTAACTCCTAAGATTGAAACGAATTCTTTGCCGTCGGCATCTTTTGCGGCGATTTTATCGCGAAGCAGATCGCATTCCAGCGCTCATGCGCGTGCGTTGGTGCGCCGTCGCACACGCCGCCGCATCGCGTCAGATGGGCGCCGCGCACGCGGACGGCTCTGCTTCGCTCGATCCCGCCTGTGCCGATCGGACGGTCCAGCGTAATCAGTACGGTTCGCCGACCCGGACGATCTTCAACGTGTTGGTGCCACCGGCCTGACCCATCGGCTCGCCGACCGTCAGCACGACCATATCGCCGCGCGACGCATAGCCATTGCCGACCACGGTTTCCAACGCCTGCTGGAGCGCGATGTCACGGTCGGTGTTGGTATCCAGATGCAGCGACGTCACATTGCGGTACAGCGCCATCGCCCGCTCGCTGCCGACGCGCGGCGTCAGCGCGAAAATCGGCACGTGGGACCAGTGACGCGACATCCACAGCGCGGTGGAACCCGATTCGGTCAGCGCGACGATCGCCTTCGCGCCAAGGTGATAGGCGGTAAACAGCGCGCCCATTGCGATCGACTGGTCGATCCGCGTGAAGGTATGGTCGAGGAAATCCTTGTCGAGCTCGGACTGTTCGGACTTCTCCGCTTCGAGGCAGATCGCCGCCATCGTCTCGATGGTCTGCACCGGGTATTTGCCAGCCGCCGATTCCGCCGACAGCATCACCGCGTCAGTGCCGTCGAGCACCGCGTTCGCGACGTCCGACACTTCCGCGCGGGTCGGCACCGGCGCGTGGATCATCGACTCCATCATCTGCGTCGCGGTGATCACGAACTTGTTCGATTCGCGCGCCATCCGGATCATCCGCTTTTGCAGCGCCGGCACGGCCGCGTTGCCGACTTCGACGGCGAGGTCGCCGCGCGCGACCATGATGCCGTCCGATGCGTCGAGAATGCCCTGGAGCGCCGGAATCGCCTCCGCGCGCTCGATCTTCGCGATCATCTTCGGCTTGATGCCGTACGGCGCGCCGGCGATGTTGGCCAACTGGCGGGCCATTTCCATGTCGGTTGCGTTTTTCGGGAACGACACCGCGATGAAATCGACGCCGAGCGACATCGCCGTGCGGATGTCTTCCATGTCTTTCGCGGTCAGCGCGGGGGCCGACAGACCGCCGCCCTGGCGGTTGATACCCTTGTTGTTCGACAGCTCGCCGCCGATCTTCACGATCGTATGGATCTCGCTGCCGATTACGCGTTGCACGTCCAGCACGATCAGGCCGTCGTTGAGCAGCAGCACGTCGCCCGGCTTCAGGTCGCGCGGCAGATCCTTATAGTCGAGGCCGGCGCGCTGCTGGCCGCCGACTTCGCAGTCGGCGTCGAGCACGAAGGCCTCGCCGGCAACCAGGTTGACCTTGCCGTTTTCGAACTTGCCGACGCGGATTTTCGGGCCTTGCAGGTCGGCCATGATGGCGACTTCGCGGCCGGCCTGACGGGCCGCCTCGCGCACGAATTCGGCGCGCTGGCGGTGATCGTCCGCGGTGCCGTGCGAGAAGTTGAGCCGCACCACATCGAGCCCCGCCTGAATCATTTGCAGCAGGATTTCCGGCGTGCTGGAAGCTGGACCGATAGTGGCGACAATCTTGGTGGCGCGATGCATGAGTCTCCTCGTCTGGATGGAATCGCTGGGATGAGCGCTGCGGAGCTGCTGCGAAGTCTGCGCATCGGAAGATGCTGCACGAGGTCGCGCGCCGCTTGCCAGCGGCGTCGCTTTTTTGGATGAAGTGGTATTCGAGAGCGGCGCGTGCGGTGCCGTCGGGTTGGCGCCGGGTGCGCCGCTGGGCTGCGGTGTCGGCGTGGAACCGGGCTGTGCGGCCGCTTGTTGTCCGGCCGCTGCCGCCGGCCCGGTGGCGCGCTTCGCGCGCTCCCCTGCCGTCGCTGCCGTGGTATCGCGCGGCGCTTGCGCGCCTCGCGTTCTGATCGACTTCGCCGTAGGGGAGCGCGTCGCCACGTTAAGCCCGCGATTCCAGAACTTCGACCGCCGGCAGCTTCTTGCCCTCGAGGAATTCGAGGAAAGCGCCGCCGCCCGTCGATATGTAACTGACCTGATCGTGGATACCGTACTTGGCGATCGCCGCGAGCGTATCGCCGCCGCCCGCGATCGAGAACGCCGACGAACGTGCGATCGCATCCGCGAGCGTCTTCGTGCCGTTACCGAACTGGTCGAACTCGAACACGCCGACCGGGCCGTTCCACACGACCGTGCCGGCCTTCTCCAGCTGCGCGGCCAGCGCCTGCGCGGTCTGCGGGCCGATGTCGAGAATCATGTCGTCGTCCTCGACGTCGGCGACCGCCTTGACTTCGGCCTTGGCGGTCGGCGAAAACGCCTTGGCCGTGACGACGTCGGTCGGAATCGGCACCGAGGCGCCGCGGGCCTTCGCCGCGTCGATGATCGCCTTCGCTTCACTCACCAGG
Organism: Paraburkholderia sp.; assembly: GCF_036488505.1. Lineage (GTDB taxonomy): Bacteria > Pseudomonadota > Gammaproteobacteria > Burkholderiales > Burkholderiaceae > Paraburkholderia. The sequence continues at coordinate 3,254 of NZ_DASXHN010000325.1, forward strand.
TCCGCTTCGGCAAGCGATTTGCCGATCTTCAGGCCGGCGGCCAGCATGAACGTATTGGCGATGCCCCCGCCGACGATCAGCTGATCGACCTTGTCCGCGAGCGACTTCAGAATGGTCAGCTTGGTCGACACCTTCGAGCCGGCGACGATCGCGACCAGCGGACGCTTCGGCGCGCCGAGCGCCTTGCCGAGCGCTTCGAGTTCGGCGGCGAGCAGCGGGCCCGCGCAGGCGACCGGCGCGTATTTGGCGATACCGTGCGTGGTGGCTTCGGCGCGGTGCGCGGTGCCGAACGCGTCGTTCACATAGATGTCGCAGAGCTTGGCCATTTTCTGCGCGAGCTCGTCGGAATCCTTCTTTTCGCCCTTGTTCACGCGGCAGTTCTCGAGCAGCACGACCGAGCCCGGCGCGACCTTCACGCCGTCTTCGACCCAGTTCGCGACCAGCGGCACGTCGCGGCCGAGCAGTTCGGCAAGACGTTTGGCGACCGGCGCGAGCGAGTCTTCCGGCTTGAAGTCGCCTTCGGTCGGACGGCCCAGGTGCGAGGTCACCATCACGGCGGCGCCTGCGTCCAGCGCGGCCTTGATAGCCGGCACCGAGGCGCGGATGCGGGTGTCTTCGGTGATGTTGCCCTGATCGTCCTGCGGCACGTTGAGATCGGCGCGGATGAACACCCGTTGACCGGACAGCTTGCCTTCGGCGATCAGGTCGGAGAGACGCAATACTTTGTTCATGGGCTTGAGTATGCGAGTTGATGAGAAGGCGGTGGCGGACTGCGCGCCGGGCCCGGTGCGGAAAAACGCCCGCGCTTCGGCCCAACGGTTCCGCGGGATCGGGCGCCGGCGGCCGGGCCGCGGCAGTGGCGCGTCGCTGCGGCGCGCTCAACCCGGAAAGGGGTATTTTAACTGATGCAACCGGCCTTCCGGCCCGCGACGGGGCGAATCCCGCATATTTGCGTCCGCTGCTCGCACGGGTCTTGCCGCGACGTGAAAGCCGTCGCTGGGGCCCTCGCTGCGGCCACTACATAACGAGGCGCAGCACCGTGAAGACGAGCATGCCGGTGACAATCGTGCCGAGCATCGTACGGCGCCACAAGAACCAAGCGAGCCCGCCCAGCGTCGCGTAGAACTCATGGTTGGACGGCCCGAACGACAGGCCCTCGGGCGTCGTCAGCACGTCGGGCAGCACCACGGCGGCGAGCGCCGCGGCCGGTGCATAGCGCAGTACCCGCTGCACGCGCTCCGGCAGCACCGTGCGCTCGCCGCCAATCAGGAACAGCGCGCGCGTGAGCGCGGTGACGAAGGTCATGCCGAAGATGGCAAGCCAGATCTGCGTGGAGGTCATCGGGGGTCTCGGGTGCTGTCGCGCATGCGGCTCATGCGGCGGATGCGGCGCAGATCCGCGCGCTCGATCATCAGGTCGGCCACGCTGCCGGCGGCGATCGCCGTGATCACCGCGAGCGGCAGCGCGAGCCGGTACGGCAGATCGATCGCGAGCAGCGCGACGATGCCGGCGACGCTGACCGCGACGAGCGTCGAGCGCGTGGCGACCGCCGACACCATGATGGGCAGCAGCGCGAGCGTGCCGGCGAGCGCGAGCCCCCAGTTATCGGGAATCAGGCTGGCGAGCAGGATGCCGACAATCGACGACACCTGCCACGACAGCCAGCTCGACACCGCCATGCCCCAGAAGTACGCCTCCTTGCCCGGCAGGTAGCCGATCGCAAAGCTCTTTTTCTGGAACAGCAGATAGATCACGTCGCCGTTGAAATAGCCGAGCACGATGCGTCGCCACATCGGCAGATACGAGAAATGCGGGGCGAGACCAGCGCTGAAGATCACGAACCGGGTATTGACCATCGCCGCGGTGAGCAGCACGGTCCAGACCGGCAGTTTGGCCGCGAGCAGCGGTAGCACCGCGAGCTGCGACGAGCCGGCGTAGCACAGCAGCGACATCGTGAGCGCCTGCGGCAGCGTCAGCACGGACTTGCTCATCGCGACACCGGTGACGAGCCCCCACGAGCAGATCGCCATCAGCGTGGGCGCGTAGTCGCGCATACCTTGACGGAAAGCATGGCGATCGGTAGCGGACAGTCGAGCGAGCATCAGACGAAGAGAAGCGGCGCTAACTGCGCCGTCAGCAGGGCCGGGGCGGCGCCGGTTTGCTGGGCGCCCGCGGCGGGCACCCTCTGGCGCAAAGGGATTTGAAGCATACCGATTCGAATTATGCGTGCGCTGGATTATAGCTTCCGCGACGGGTGCCGGGATACGCATGACGATGCGCATGACGATGCGCGCGGCGATGCGCTGGAATGCCCGTTGCGTGTGCAAATGACGCTAAAATAGCGCTCCCGGCTAGGCCCTGGCGCTCATGGCCGCACCTCACAACGCACCTGCTGGAGAATCGTATGTCAATGGCCGACCGCGACGGCAAGATCTGGATGGATGGCAAGCTCATCGACTGGCGCGATGCCAAGATCCATGTGCTGACCCACACGCTGCATTACGGCATGGGCGTTTTCGAGGGCGTCCGCGCCTACAAGACAGCCGGCGGCGGCACCGCGATCTTCCGTCTGCAGGAACACACCAAGCGGCTGTTGAACTCGGCGAAGATTTTCCAGATGGACGTGCCGTTCGACCATGAAACGCTCGCCGCCGCGCAGCGCGAGGTGGTCCGCGAAAACAAGCTCGAATCCTGCTACCTGCGCCCGATCGTCTGGGTCGGCTCGGAAAAGCTCGGCGTATCGGCCAAGGGCAACACGATCCACGTCGCGATCGCCGCATGGCCGTGGGGCGCTTACCTCGGCGAAGACGGCATCGCCAAGGGCATCCGCGTGAAGACGTCGTCATTCACGCGCCATCACGTGAACGTATCGATGGTCCGCGCGAAGGCGTCCGGCTGGTACGTGAACTCGATCCTCGCGAACCAGGAAGCGATCGCCGACGGCTACGACGAAGCGCTGCTGCTCGATGTCGACGGCTACGTCTCCGAAGGCTCCGGCGAAAACTTCTTCCTCGTCAACAACGGCAAGCTCTACACGCCGGACCTGGCGTCGTGCCTCGATGGCATCACGCGCGACACGGTCATCACGCTCGCGCGCGACTTCGGCATTCCGGTGGTCGAGAAGCGCATCACCCGCGACGAGGTCTACACCTGCGACGAAGCGTTCTTCACCGGCACCGCCGCCGAAGTCACGCCGATCCGCGAACTCGACAACCGCACGATCGGCAGCGGCGCGCGCGGCCCGATCACGGAAAAGCTGCAAGCCGCGTTCTTCGACGTGGTGTCCGGCAAGAGCGACAAGTACGCCCACTGGCTGACGAAGGTCTGAAGGTTTTATCCGCGC
>NZ_DASXHN010000327.1:0-2261 GCF_036488505.1 Paraburkholderia sp.
CTCGACTACGTGTGGGTGGTCAATAGCGACGGTTTTTGCGTCGCGTCGAGCAATGGCATCGACACGAACAGCTTTGTCGGCGTCGACATGCGGGCGCGAGGTTATATCCGCAAAGCGCTGCTCGGCGCGTTCAACGAAACCTACGGCGTCGGCCGCGCGAGCGGCGATCCCGGGATTTTCATCGCGACGCCGGTATATCGCGACGGCTTCCTGGTGGGTGCGGTAATCGCGAAAGTGAGCATCGACCGCTTGCGCCACTGGGTGGCGCGGGCGGGCACGTTCGTCACCGACAACAACGGCGTGATCGTGATGGCGCACGAAAGCCAGCTCGAAAACCGCGTGCTGCCCGATTCACCGGTACTGCGGATGTCGCGGGCGGAGCGGCTGGATGCGTATCGCCGGGTCGACTTTCGCACGTTCCGGATTACGAACATCGGCGAACGGGTGCGGATGGATGCGCCCTGGCTGCCGCCCGTGCTCTCGCGCGCCTTTTTTGCCGCCGACGACGGCACCGCGCCCTCTCTTTACGACGAGCGCACCGGCCTGAACTCGGGACTTGCCGCGCATATTGTCCATCCGCTGCCGAACTGGGCGGAAATCGTGAGCAATCAACGGCGCGACCGGCTGCTTGTGTTCATCACGGCGCTCGGTGTGAGCCTGCTCGCAATCGTGATTGCCGTGTCGTACCTGCGTGAGCGGCGGTTACACCGGGCCACGCGTCATCTCGCCGACCAGTTGCAGTCGGCCAATGCGCTACTTTCTGCCGAAGCCCGCCACGACGCGCTGACCGGAGCGCTGTCACGGCGTTATTTCCTGGATACATTGCGCCGCGAAGTCGATCTGGCATGCTCGGCGGGCGTGCCTATGTCGGTTGCAATCGCCGACCTTGATCATTTCAAGCAGGTCAACGACCGCTTCGGCCACGCAACCGGCGACCGCGCGCTCGAGCATTTCGTGCGGATGTGCGAAGAGCAATTGCGCGCGAGCGACGGTGTTGGCCGATTGGGCGGCGAGGAATTTGGGCTGCTGCTGCCGCAGACAGCACTCGCCGATGCCCACACGGTTCTCGAACGCCTGCGCAAGCGCTTCAACCAGGAGCATTGCGCCTATCTCCCGGACGACACCACGTTGAGCGTAAGCATTGGCATTACGGAGCTGAGCGACGGCGACACCGCCGAAAACCTGCTCAAGCGCGCGGATCTGGCGTTGTATGCGGCGAAATCGGGAGGGCGCGACCGCACCGAAGTGCATCCGGCGGATAGCAAGCCGCCTATGCCGCGACATCCTGAAACAGCCTGACGCGAAGTCAAAACAGGAATTAAGCGAGAGATTGGCCGAACAGCGTACTGGGGAAGCGGCGTGACAGCAGGTATTATCGATCTTCGAGTTCGATATCTGCCGTTATCAGGAGGGGTGCATGAAGGGAAATCTGGTCATTGTCTGCCGCGATCAGGACGCTGAAGCATTCGATCACTTGCTCGCCGAATATGGTGCGTTCCAGACGCGACTCTCTTCGACTGCCTGGTATTTGCGTCTCGACGTCGCGCCCGAAGTGATTCAGGAGGAAATCCTGGCGCGGTTCGGCAAATACACGACGCACTACATTTTCGAGGCAGCCACGGTGACGTACAACACTGTCGACAGTGAAGCGGCTTCCGCGCTTAATACCTTGTTCGACTAGCGTTTCGCTCGCGCCAGGGCTGGATTGCCGGCGCTCCCGGGGGGCAACTGAGCTCTGCCGGTGGCCGAACCCGCGCCCACTGGGCGCGAGCACCCTGCGAAGGCCAATTACACAATCACATCATGCGCGCTTCATGGAGCACGTCTCCATGCAGCATCTCGGCCGAGCGCGCCACGACATCGAAAGGAAAGAGCATCGTGATCTGCAGGCCGCCTTCCTCGCGATTGCGGATGTCGCAGTCGCCGCCCGCCCGCCGCACCAGCCGCTCCACAATGGCGAGCCCAAGCCCGCTGTGGCCACTGCCGCCTCGCGCCGGGTCCAGCCTCACAAACGGCCGGCTCGCCTTGATAAGATCCTGCGCCGCGATCCCGCTGCCGCTATCCATGACGCGCAGAATCCAGCCATTCGCCCCGCGCAATGTTTCGATCACAACCGGCGGCGCGCCGTACGCGTGAGCGTTATCGAGCAGGTTCGAGAGCAAGCGGTCAAGTGTCGCGGCCGGCAAGGCAAAATCCCGCCCCGCCGCGAGCCGGGTCTGAACGGACGACGCGCCCACCGTGACCGCACGATAACTCCGCGC
>NZ_DASXHN010000366.1:0-3238 GCF_036488505.1 Paraburkholderia sp.
TGCAGTCGATCTACCTCGGCAAGGCGAAGCCAGCTGACGCGTTGAACGCAGCGGCCGCGCAGGCGAACAAGTCGCTCGGTCACTGATACGCGGTTTTGGCCGCTTGCTTGCGCCGCTTTTTGCCTGATGGTTTCAAGGTGGTTACCAGCACGGAATGCGCGCCGCCGTCGCTACGGCGGCACGCGTTGCGATTCACCCGCCACCTGCCGCACCCGCTTCACCCGTTGATGCACTCTCCGGCCCATCCCGTCGCGCCCGCTGCTTAAAGCGGGCGCGTCCTATGATCGAGCACGCATGAGCCGTTCCGTTTCTTCGCGCCCGCACACGCCCTGGTTGCTGATTGCGCCGAGCCTCGTTCTCGCGCTGTTCATCATCAGCTATCCGATTTTCAACATCGTGTGGCAATCGCTGCACGACGTGTCGCGCTTCGGCGCGATTCGTGATTTCACCGGGGCGCAGAATTTTATCGACGTGTTTCAGGACCCGGTGTTTCTGTCGTCCGTACGCCGCACGATCGTCTGGACCGTGTGCGTGGTGGGCGGCACGGTCGCGATTTCAGTACCTGTCGCGCTGATTCTGAATCAGGACTTTCACGGCCGCGGCATCGCGCGCACGATCGTGATGCTGCCGTGGTCCGTGTCGCTGACGATGACCGCCGTCGTATGGCGTTGGGCATTCAACGACGACTATGGCATGGTCAACGTGACGTTGCAGCGGCTCGGCTTGATCGGCGGCCCGATTCATTGGCTCGCGACACCCGAGCTTGCGTTCCCGGTCGAAATCGCGGTCGGCATACTCGTGTCGATTCCGTTTACGGTGACGATTTTTCTCGGCGGGCTGTCGTCGGTGCCCGGCGATATCTACGAGGCCGCCCGCATCGATGGCGCGAGCGCATGGCAGCAGTTCCGTCGACTGACGATGCCGCTGCTGCGCCCGTTCATCAACATGGCGATCCTGCTGAACGTGATTTACGTGTTCAACTCGTTTCCGATCATCTGGGTGATGACGCAAGGCGGCCCCGACAACGGCACGCATATCCTCGTCACCTATCTGTACGAACTCGGCTTCCGACTCGGACGCCCCGGCGAAGCCGCGGCGGTTTCGCTGATCATGCTGGTCATGCTGTTCGTCTTCTCGATCGCCTATCTGCGTCTGCAACGCACAAAAGAAGGAGTGCCGTCATGACGCTTAGTACCAGGACAAAGCGTTCGCTGTGGTGCTGGCTCGCGCTGTCGCCGCTCGTGATCGTCGTGCTGTTTCCGTTCGCGGTCATGTTTTTCACCGCGGTGAAACCGGCCTCCGAAATCTTCGTTTATCCGGCGCGCTGGCTGCCGGTGCACTGGCAGTGGCGTAATTTCATCGACATGTGGGACGCGGCCAATTTCGGCGTTGCGCTGCGCAACAGCGCGATCATCAGCACGCTGTCGACGCTGCTCGCGCTCGCGGTGAGCCTGCCCGCCGCCTATGCGCTCGCGCGCTTTCCGTTTCGCGGACGCGGCTTATATCGCCAGTTTCTGCTGGTCACGCAGATGCTGTCGCCGATCCTGCTGGTGGTCGGTCTGTTCCGGCTCGCCGCGATGATTCCGTGGGGCGACGGCAATCTGGTCGATTCGAAGATCGGGGTGATCGTGTCGTACGCGGCGTTCAATATCGCTTTCGCGGTATGGATGCTGTCGTCGTACTTTCAGACCGTGCCGCAGGATCTCGAAGAATCGGCGTGGCTCGAAGGGTGCAGCCGCACGCGGGCCGTGTTCAAGGTGTTTTTGCCGCTCGCGGTGCCGGCGATCGTCGTCACTGCGATTTTCACGTTCATCAATGCGTGGAACGAGTTCGCGGTGGTGTATACGCTGATCCGCTCACCGGAGAACAAGACGCTCACCGTGCAGGTGACCGATATGGTCGCCGGCAAGTACGTGGTCGAATGGCATCTGGTGATGGCCGCGACGCTGTGCGCGACGCTGCCAGTTTCGGTGGTATTCGCGTGGTTGCAGCGTTATATGGTGAAGGGGCTCGCGTTGGGAGCCGTGAAGTGAACCGGGCAAGTTGAGTAGTCTGCGCGGCAAAGCTTCGGTACCAATCGAACCTGCCGATACCGGCCATGCCGCGCAGACTTCGCATTTCATCGCGCGCAACGCGCGTCGGTCATTCGTGTTTCGTCGCGCAAAAGCCGCGCATTATTCGGCGCCGCGCACAATGCGCAGATCGCGCTCGACGCCATCGCCCAATGCGGCGAGTGCCTTCTTGTACGCTTCGCTCTCGTAGGCGGCGACAGCCTGCTCGTAGGTCGCAAACTCGATCACGACGGTGCGCTCCTTCAAGCCTTGCTCGCGCGCCTCGTCCGCCACGCCCCGCACGATGAACTTGCCGCCCGCCGCCGCCACGGCCGGCCCGGCCAGTTGCGCATAGGCGGCCAGTTTCTGCGGATCATTCGTCTTGCGGTAGGACGTCACCCAATAACCTTTACTCATTCGAATCTCCTTGTTTGATGGTTGAAAGCAGTCGCGGTTTTACATAGTAGCAAAGTACGCAGACCTGATCCGCATAGCGAAGTCGACGTTTCCCGGTAATCGCAACACGCGTTAGCTATTAAGCGTTTTGTGCACTACGATTGCTTTTGCACTTTGCGGGTGGAAGTCGGCAAGCCGTGACTTGACAGACCAAGGAGACAGCGAATGAACGAGCAATATGGATCGTTTTGCCCGTGCTGCGGCAGCGCGGAACATCGGGCGATGAGCCGGCGAACTTTCATGAGCCTGATCGCCGGCAGCGCCGCCGGACTCGCGATGCCATCCGCGTTTGCGGCGGACACGCCAGCCGTGCCGTCGATCGCTTATGACTCGATTGCGAACCCCGTGCGTTTGCCGAAGGATACGTATTTCGGCGAGTGCTCTGGGGTCGCGCTCAATTCGCATGGGCACATCTTCGTGCTGTCGCGCGGTAATAGCACGGGGCCCGCGTATGGCGCGGCCGCCGCGCAACTGCTCGAGTTCGCGCCCGACGGGCGCTTCGTGCGCGAGATCGGCCACAACCTGTATGCGTGGTCGTTCGCGCATACGGTAAAGGTCGACCGCCACGACAACATCTGGGTCACCGACAAAGGCTCCGACATGGTGATCAAGTTCACGCCGGAAGGCCGCGTCGCGATGGTGTTCGGACGCAAGCAGGAAGCGTCGGACGAAGACACCGCGCCGCTCAAGCATCCAAATCCACCGTTGCCCGCCGAACCTGGGCGATTCCG
>NZ_DASXHN010000370.1:0-10677 GCF_036488505.1 Paraburkholderia sp.
GTTGCCTCCATGGCGGTAGGAGTCTGCTACGCCAACAGCGCGCTTGCGCAGAGCTTTGGCCCAAGCGGCTTGCAAAGAAGCGTCGAATCAGCCACCTCCCCGTCGATTTCAGACCCCGAGACCAGTCCTTCAGCTACAACAAACCTTAAGCATCCTCGGTCGCATTTTGGCACCCGAAAGAGCAGCGCTTCTCAAACCAAGCCCAAGCTCAAGCCAGACTATCCCTGTCAGAGCCTTCACGTTAAGTCAGTAAATTGCCCACCAAGATAGAGGGACTTCCGGCACCTAAAAAACCGGGCAGCCAGACATGCCGGTCGCGCAGCTCGCGGCACACCAGGAGTCGCTGCAGACCTTCGACTTCCTCCGGATGATCGCACCGAGAATGACGGCGACCGAATATCTACCGAACGGATCGCCAGCGCGTACTTCCTGTGGCCACGCCTTCAGATGGAGCGTTCCAGGAACTGAAGATCACACATGGTGACGGCAGCTTCACCCGACGCCTCGCGCAGCTCGCAAGAATGGACGCTTTATTACTTAGTGACTGGGGCCTGCAGGATCTCGATTCGGGCGCGTGCAACGATCTGCTCGAGTTGCTCGACGATCGCGTTGGCACACGCTCAACAATCATCACCAGCTCTGCCGCTCGAATACTGGCATGCCTGGCTACAGGATCCGACGCTCGCTTACGCCATTCTCGATCGCTTCGTGCATCAGGCCACAAGCTTCCGCTGCAAGGCGACTCGATGCGCCGAAAGAATAAGCCCGATGACAGCGTAGCCTGGTCCCGAACACTCACGCTACATTCCATGCACCTCCGCAGTACCGCCCTCCAGCTTGTTCGACTTCACCGAAACGAGCGTTCGCCTTCCCCGAAATCCGCATCCTCAATCGCGAATTCACCGCATCGAGACCAAACGAGAAGTGAGTTACCGATGTGACCGAGTTCCGCGTCGCGGGGAAAAAGCTGTACCTTTCTCCAGTCATGGATCTCTACAATGGGGAAATTGTTGCCTACGAATCGAGCCATCGTCCCGACTTCCCGATGGTCATGGGTGTGCTCCATAAAGCTGTAAAGAAACGTGGAGGTGTGGTTATACCGCGGCTTCATTCGGACTAGGGCTGGCACTACCGCATGCAACCTCACCGAGCGGCACCTCGCGCGCTACGGAATGAAGCGAAAGTATGTCGAGAAAAGGAAATTGTTTCGATAACGCGGCGACGGAGAGTTTCTTCGGTACTCTGAAGGCCGAGTACTTCCATCTCACGGACTTCGGAGACGTGGACACATTGCAAGCAGGCCTGAAGGGCTACATTGGAGTAGCCCCTTGATTCTCAGTTCCCGTCTGTGCCGAACCCCGGCCTGTGGTCGTCCCATTTGACACCTCCTTTAGGAAATGTTGCGACGACCGGTTGAATCCGCCTTGACAAGCCCTGTCGCTATGATGGATGCAACGGCCGAGCTCGGGTCGTCGGCTCTCGATCGCAACATCCAGTGCGGCAAGCGCCGGTTCTGTATCAAGCTCGTCACTTTCCCGGGACAAGCAAAGCGTAAGCGTCGATTCAGCGCAGGACACGTCGACGCGCGCTCATGCACTGGACCGCGGTAACGTCTCGAGACCCGCAGCCTTCGCGGGTTCGGCACCTGCTCGCTCTCGTGCGAAGCTCCGCTTCTGGTGTCGACATAAGCGCTGGCATCGACGTGACACCACCAATCGACTCCAGTGCGATGGGTACAGCCCGGCGATCGTTCAGCGGGGTTCGAGTACGACGGGCGACTCGGCGCGATAGCCGCCGCCTAGCGCTTTTGTCAGCGCAATTTCCTGACTGAGCCGCTGCCCGTCGAGGTTGACGAGCGCAACCTGCTCGGCAATCACCGGCTGGCGCGCTTCCATCGCCGTGAGGCGGTTCGCCAGCCCGCGCTGGTAATGAGCTTCGGCGCTGTCTCGCCCGAACGCCACGGCCTGCACCTTCTTAGTCTGCAGTCGCGCTTCTGTATCCAGGTCCTGCAAGCGGCTGCCGGTAGAGGCGACATCGCGCACAGCATCGAGCACCGCCTGGTTGTACTGCTCGATCAGCAGGTTGCTGGCCGCGCGCGCGCCGCCCAGATTCGCATTGAGGCGCCCACCGTCGAAGATCGGCAGGGTCAGACCGGGAATCAGATTGATCTGGTGGCTCGCGTGCGTGAACAGATCGGCCAAATGCAGCGCGTCGAAGCCGAAGAAGGCCTTGATGTCGAAGCTGGGGTAGAACGCCGCCTTCGCTGCGTCGATCTGGTCGAACGAAGACTCGACATACCAACGCGCCGCCTGCAGGTCTGGGCGCCGTGCCAGTAATTCGTATGACAAGATGGCCGGCAAGCCGGCCTGCGGCTGCGGCAACGGCACGGGCTCGATCTCCTGCAGACCGGCCGGCCCGGCGCCGATCAGCGCACGCAACGATTCGCGGAACTGCTTGAGCTGCCCCTGCGCCGCGACGATCTGACGTTGCACCGCCAGTTGTTGCGCGCGGGCTTCTTCGACCCGGGTCCGCGGCTCCAGTCCGCGCGCCGCGCGTGCCGCATGCGTTTCCAGCGCGAAGTCCGCGACCTGTTGCGACTGCTCCAGCAGATCGATGAGCTGATAGGTGGTCTGAATGCCGTAGTAAAGCTGCGCGACGTCGGTCGAGATTTCGAGTTCGACCGCCGACGTCTCCGCGAGGCGCGCGTTGTGCACGCCCAGCGAGGCGGCCACCTGCGCCCGTTGCTTGCCCCAGATATCAATGTCGAGACTCGCGCCGAGTCCGACGATGCCCTGGGTGTACCACGGCCCCGTCAGCCCCGCAGCCGGCTCGTTTTTAGCGAACGGGCCGAGAAAGCCGTTTGCGGAAATATGCTCGCGATTGACCGAGCCCAGCGCAACCACCTGAAGATTCGAACCGGCTTTGACCAGTTCGACGTTCGATCTGGCCTCCGCCACCCGGGTGCGGGCGAGCACGATCGTCGGTGCATCCGCGAGTGCACGCTCGATCAGCGCATCGAGTTGCGGATCGCCGTAGGCAGTCCACCAACGCGCTGACGGCCAGCCGTCGCGCGCCAGATGGATATCGTCGGCGAGATGGATCTGCTCCGGCTGGATCTGGGCGGACGGCGTGCCGTTCTGGTGGATCAGCGCGCAGCCCGAGAGCACGAGCGACATCCACGCGACGCATGACAAGCGCCCGCGCCAATCGCGCAAACCCGAGCGCGCCTTCATGATGTCTCCCGCCGGGCCGCCCCAAGGCACGCCTCCGCCCCGTTGGGGGACAGCGAACGATAGCGAGCGTTGGCGGCGTTCACGTTCTTATGGCCGGTGATGAGAGCGCCCCGATGGCTGTCTCGACGCACCAGTCCGGCAACCCCGCGAGCTGGCGCGACAGGTCGTCCGCAGCGGCGATGAGCGGCTGATCGGCGAGCTGGATCGGGTGCGTCGGTCCGGCTGCTTGAGCGGCAATCCCGATGCGTCGCGGTGCGTGCGCGTCGGGCGGGTTGGCGGCGAGTCCATCCGCGTACCGGTTGAGTTCGACCGACGCCTGTTCCTGTGTCGAGCGCGCTGCGTCGATCGCGCGTGCGTTCCACGGTTCCGCTTGCGCCGCCAAATGGCTGCGCAGCGCATCGCCCGCCAGCATGATCTCGCGGCCCTGCGCGACCACCGTTTGCGCGAGAAGCGTCAACTGCTCCTGCTCTCCCTCCCGCCAACCGGGCTCAAGTGCGACGCGCGATAGCGTCGCCTCGCAATCGCTCAGCACGGCCCATACGTGCAACTGGCGCTGCACATAGGGCAACTCATCCCCGCTTTCGACGCCGGGCCGCGGCGTGCGTAGCTGGGCGGCAATCGCGCGCAACAGAGTGGCGAGCTTCTGCCGCAGCCCGTCGCCCTCGCCCTCCCGCCAGAACGACATCTGGACGAAGGTCGCAACGCCGACACCCAGCAGAATACCCATCATCCGGTCGCGAATTTCGGTGAGGTTGGTGGTTGGGCCGAACTGTTCGAGCAAGGCCAGCGAGAAGGTGAACATCACCTGCAGGCCGGCATAGCTGATCCGCTCCGACCCGGCCGATGTCCACGCGCCGAATGCGATAACGGGCAGCGCCATCAGGAGCAGACTGACGACGTCGTCGATATGGGGAACGACGAACACAACCATGAACAACGCCAGCGCGCTGCCGACTGCCGCCCCACCCACCCGCAACAGCGCACGTTGCGTCGACGCGCCGAGGCTCGGCAGCGCGACGATCAGACAGGTCAGCATGATCGTGTGGACGCCTTGCCAGTCCACGGCGTTGTAGAACACGTAGCAGACCAGCACGGCGAGCAGCGTCTTGAGCGAAAAGCGCAGGTAGGCGGGATTGGTCCATGCGTCGGGCGCGACCATCGGCTCGTTCGCGGGCGGCTTGCCGGGCGCGGCGGCACCACTTGCGACCAGATCGGCATAGCCATGCAGCGCGCGCTGCAATTCAGCGGCCGCGGGTATCGAATCGGCGACGGCCCGCTCTTCAGGCGTCGCGGTGACCGCGTAGCGATAGGGTTCGCCCGACATCACCGATTCATCGAGCGCCCGCGCGTTCGCGCGCAGCTCGCGCAACATCGCAAGCCGCGCGGCCGGTGCCTCCGGCCGCGTAGGCGGCAACTCGCTCGCGCTGCGATAAAGGCGCGATACGGTCGCGATGCATGCAAGCTGCAACGCCTGATGCTCGCGGTAGTCGGCATCACGCATGGTTGTGAACCGCAGCAGCTTCTGCAGCGTCAGCGCGCCTTGCTGGACACTCGCCAGCGTGATCGGCGCAGTGCCCGCGGCGCCATCGATCAATTGCGCCAGACGCGTGTCCAGCGCCGCAAGTTGCCGATGCATTTCCGCCTTCAGTTGCCGTTGCGGTTCGGCGGGCAGCAACAAGGTATTGACCAAGAGCGCCAGCGCGATCGGATAGTTGACGGCGATCCACACCCACAACACCGCGCGGATCGGCAGATCGGCCTGATCGGTCAGATCGACAAAGCTCTGCACATAGATCACGACGATGGCGACGATGAAAAACACCACGCCGATCTTGAGCACGCGAAGCAGATACACACTGCCGAAGAACAGCAGACTGGCGACCACGATGCGCAGCAACGGATAGTCGTAGGTAAACTTCAGCACGAGAATTGACGTGCCGATGCCTAGCGTCGATCCGACAATGAACAGCATGCCCACCAGCCGCGTGACCACTACGTTCGACTGCGTGACGTAAAACACCACCAGCAGCGACAGTGCGAGCGACGGCACATCCAGCGCCATCGACGCGACGATCACGATGGCGCTTGTCAGGACGCAACGCAACATCACGTTCAGACGTCCGGGGAACGGCGCGAGCTCGCGCCCCAGGAAAGCGCTTGCAGCGCGCAGCGACACGGGCACGTAGTCGGCGGCGGTCATGGGCCGCTACCATCGCCGGCGCGCCCGGGTTCCAGCACGGCCACCGCCGACGTGCCGACGCGGAACAGCTCCGGGTTCGGCTGGTCGACCCGGATTTTCACCGGAAAGCGTTGCGCGACGTGCACCCAGTTAAGCGTGCGTTGAATGTGGGGCAACCCGCCGGGCAAGGCAAGGCCGCCCTCATCGCTCGCGACGCCGTAGCTGATCGAATCGACCTTGGCCTGGAAGCGCTGGCCCGGATCGCTCATCAAGTAGACCGTGGCGGGTGTGCCCGCGCGAATGCCCCTGAGTTCGGTCTCACGGAAGTTCGCGATTACATACCAGTGACGGGTGTCGATCAGCGTGAAGACAGGTTTGAGCGCCGTTGCAAACTCGCCGGTCGATGTCTTCAATGACACCACGCGTCCGTCGAATGGAGCGCGCACCGTCGCGTACTCCAGGTTGAGTTCGGCAATCGAGATCTCTGCCATCACGACAGCACGTTGCGCGACCAGCGCATCGACGCCGCTGACCGCCGCTGCCGCCTGTTGCGCCTGCAGTTGCGCGGCACTGAGTTCGGCCTGCGTCGAGCGTTGCGCGGTGCGAGCACGGTCGACGTCTTCCGCCGACACATAACCATGTGACAACAGCGGCTCCATGCGGTGCAGCGTATCGGACGCCTGACTGGATGCGGCGCGCGCGCGTTCGACTGCCGCACGCACCGAGTCCGCGTTGTACCGTTGCGCATTGACCGAGCGCTGGGTCAGTTCAATCTGATGGTCCAGCGCGACGAGGGACGCGTTGCCCCGCGCCAACGCATCCTGATACGGACGCGGATCGATGCGGAACAGCAGATCCCCCTGTTTCACCGCCTGATTGTCGCGCACGGCCAGCTCGACGATGCGTCCGTTGACCTCGGGCACAACATTGATCGTATCCGCATAGACATAGGCGTCATCGGTGCGCGGCGCACGGTCAAGCTGCCGGACGACGAAAACCAGCAGCAGCAACGTCAGCACGACCAGGATAATGGCCGGCCATTTTCTCTTCGATGTTCTGCTGGCTACGGTCGCCATTCAACCACCCGAACGAGATTCAATGTTGGAACGCCACCAGCCAGATAGCGAACGCGAGGAAAGCGACCAGCGTGGGATACACCAGGGCTGAAGGCCACATCATATGGTCGGCCCGCATACGCTTGAGGATCAGATAAATAAAGACCGCGATCACAACCCCTGCGACGATACAGAACAGCCAGTCCGGAAAGTACGCGCCGAGCACGCTGATCGACGGCGCGTTCGCGCACCCCGACACGAGCATCGCGACGATCGCGGCCATGCCGATTGCACGCTTTCGGACGCTGCCTCTGGCAGTGGGA
The DNA here is from genome assembly GCF_036488505.1 of Paraburkholderia sp. Taxonomy (GTDB): domain Bacteria; phylum Pseudomonadota; class Gammaproteobacteria; order Burkholderiales; family Burkholderiaceae; genus Paraburkholderia. The sequence goes on from NZ_DASXHN010000370.1 coordinate 6,791, forward strand.
ATGTACTGTTTCAAGGTCGTCCCCGTGGGTGGAATTCATGTCACTGTGGCCCGTGCTCCGTTTGTCCGAAGCTTGTAGTCGTATGACCTGTCACGATAACGCCGGCAGAGGCATTCCACATTACATGTATATGCAATGTCGCCGCAAGAAACAACAATATAAAATTCAGGTTTAGCCCGTTATCAGGCGACACTTATTAAACGATGCTATCGAGCAGGTCCAGCAATGCATCTCCGTCGACGGGTTTCCGGAAGAAACCTAGCGCACCTTTTTGCAAGTAGTAATCTTCCGTATGCTCGCTCGGTTTGCCCGTGATAATAATGACCGGCGTCGCTGCTTCTGAATGAACCGTTCTATCGAGCACCTGAATACCGTCAATGGGCCGCATGCCCAGATCGGTAACCACGCATACCAGACCCGCACAGCCGTCGGCGAAAAAATCCAGCGCGGATTCGTAAGCCCGTGTTCCATATCCACCAGAGGCCAGCAGGTTCGCCAGCGACGTCAGAACGCGTCGGTCATCATCAATCACGGCAACCGTTCTGGCCGGAGGCGTGGACATCTTATTCTCCGGTCATCGAGTCCGACAGCAAATTGACGTTGGCGTCACGCGCAGAAAGTAGTCGTGGGCGATGTTTCGAGCTGCAATTTGCTCGCCTGCCTGACCAGTGTGGCAAATGAATCCGCTCGCATTTTCCTCATGATGTGGCCGCGATGCACCTGCACTGTATATTCCGTAATTCCAAGTACTGCCGCCGCCTGCTTGTTCAGCAGGCCGCTTGCGAGTAGCGGAAAAATCTCCTGCTCACGCGGCGTCAGCGACCGGTAGAGCGCCTGGAGCGCCGCTGTACCCTGCGCCTCCTTGCTAAGAACGTGCGCTCTCGCAAGTGCAGCATCCACCGTGCGCATCAACTCGTCTTCGTCGAGGGGCTTGGTGAGGAAGTCAACCGCCCCGCCCTTCATCGCAAGCACCGTGGAAGGCACATCGCCCATTCCAGTGATGAAAATGACGGGAATCTGTGAGTCTTTGCTGACCAGCTTCTGCACCTCGAGCCCATTCATGCCCGGCATTCGCAGATCCAGAATCAGACATGAAACGGCGTTCCGACGAGGCGCACCTAGAAACTCCCTGCCGGAGTCGAATGCGCGGACATCTCTTCCGTTTGCGCGTAGCAGCGCGGAGAGCGCTTCTCGCACCCGTCTGTCGTCATCGACCACGTACACCAATTCGCCTGCGGATTCCATGCGCCTTCTCCGTTGCTAGATGAAAACCGAGCCTGACGTCGGCACAGACGGTCCCCGATAATTTGCTGAATGGTCTCACGTGGTTCTGCCGACAAAAAAATTATAGCCGCCGGAACGGGTACCAGGTGGAAAGGGGGCGCAGTTCTGCATTACATGAATATGTAATAGCACGGCCCGATATAAAACTGTAGGCTGGGACGTTGCCCGGATGCCGTGCTGACGAGGCGAGACTGATCGCGCTGATTGCGTCAGGCGGCTGACGATACCGCAGGCGTCGTCAACATGTGGTTGCATTCGTCCTGTCGATCGGAATGCTGAAGCTGAAGGTTACCCCGCGGGATACATTGCGCACGGCCCAGATCCGGCCCGCGTGTGCTTCAATGATGGACTTGCAGATTGCCAGCCCCATGCCCATGCCTGTTTCTTTTGTGGTGAAGAACGGCTCGAAGATCTTCTCGAAGTTCACCTGTCCTGCGCCACGATCTTCCACGTCTACCACGACGTTGCCCGCATCGCGCCGTGAACGGATCACTAATAGCCTCGGTCGTTCCTCCATTGCCGCTAACGCTTCGATCGCATTGCGCACGAGGTTCACGATCACCTGCTGAATCTGAACCGCGTCCGCGCTAACTTTCGACACACCTTCGCCGAGGACTGTTTCGAGCGACACCGCGTTGTGCTGAATGTCGTCGGCCATCAAAGTGCAGACCTGAAGAATCAGCTTGTTGACATCGAGATCGACCCTTTGCGGAGCTGTGTGTCTGAACAGCGCCCGAATGCGACTCACCACGTCCGCCGCGGCATTCGCGTCGCGGACAACCTGCTCGGCCGAGTATTTGGCTTTGTCGAGCCCGGGCGGCGTTGCAGCGAGCCATCGCACGCAGGCGTGTCCATGCGCGACGATGGCCTGCAGCGGCTGGTTGAGTTCGTGGGCGATCGAGGCGGACAGTTCGGCGACAGCCGCGAGCCTGGACGCATGCGCCAGCCTCTCCTGCGCATCGCGCAAAGCCTTCGACAGTTCCGCGCCGTCGTCGATGTCGATATCGAGGCCGAAAACCTTCATCACTTGTGCGCTGGCCGCTTGAGTGCCGCGCTGCTCGCGAACGTGCTCGACCTCGAGCCTCGAGAGCAGGTCCGGCTCGGCCAATAGCTCCTCGAGGAGCGCGACGAGATCATGCGGCACGCTTTCGGACCGGCGCGCGCCCTCCTCGATTGCAATGGCGAGCTCCGTCCACCGCGGCTGCCGGTATTGATCGGCCAGATAGGCTCGGACGACGATCTGCGCAATGAAATCGAAGTGATCCAGCAGGTACAGCGAGACCTCGACCAGAAGTTCTTTCCCAATACGCTCGTCCACTTCGCCGAGCGCGATGTAGGTGCTCCAGATTTCGCGCAACCCCAGGCGCAACGCCTGAAGATGGCTCTGCAGCGGCACGCGTTGATGGTCACGTCTCTGGCTGATTTCCCGAAAGGCGTCCATGCCCTGTGCCGCGGGGCGTTCGCCCGACAACAGCGTCTCGAACCAGACTTTGGCCGACAGCGCGACAGATTCCTGAACGTCCCGTTTCGCCGCCGGCGCGAGCAACTTGTAGCCGTCGATCTGCGTCAGTAACGCCAGCGTCCGTTCGACCAGAGGCGTTAGATCCGCTGCAATGGACACCGTTTTTTCACGTAAGTGACCGCTGATTCTTGGGACTTTGGCTAACACGGAGTCGTATCCATCGATAACGGGCGCACAATTCCAAATAATAAAGAGCGCTGGCTCAGTGACGTTCGCGACTGCGCATTGACCGGTTCCTGCACGACACCTGCAGTGGCATTCGACGCGACGTATCATGGCGCGAAAAACGGGTCGATCCACGTAACATGCCGGTGAGCCTGCTGGCGGTGATCGGAACGCGCGTTGCCCCGGCGGGGGGCGTGAGTCGATCTAAATTCCGGTATGCGTATGGTCTCGCAGCGTGGCGCGGTCTACCATCCCCCGTGTCGGGGGAGAGGCCTGAGAGTACTACCTTCCCCAATATGGGGGATGCGCTTCAATAAACGAGGGACGGCGGCAAGCGCGGCCCCCAATAACTGACTGACTCAAACAACGGTGGATGAAACATGCGCGCGATTGGAGAAATGTCCCCGAGCGGGTTGCAATTTTTCCTCCCAACGAAGATCCTTCCACCGCGCGTGCCGGTGGACCTGATCGCTCGCCCGCGACTTGTCGGTCTGGCGGAGCGCGCCGCGAACACACGTCTCACTGTGATCAAGGCGCCCGCCGGATTCGGCAAAACTTCACTGGCGCTCTCCTGGCTCGACCAGCTGCGCGCGAGCGGTGCGCAGGTGGCGTGGCTCTCGCTCGACACAGAAGACGACGAACCCGCGCGCTTCCTCAACTATCTGGCGCATGCGTTACGGCATGCCTGCGAAAAGGTCGGCGCCGCGGCGATCAGTCTGACTGCCGATGCCGTGTTCGTACCGCTGCACGCCGTTGTTTCTACGCTGGTCAATGAACTCGTCGAAGTCGGCGACGAAGTCGTCCTGTTTCTGGACGACTATCATCAGGTCAGCCTTCCAGCCATACATGACGCAATGTCGTTCTTTATCGAAAATGCCCCGCCTCTACTGCACGTGGTCCTCTGCAGCCGCACTGA
>NZ_DASXHN010000348.1:0-3801 GCF_036488505.1 Paraburkholderia sp.
TCGCGGAGGGGTACGCCGCGCTGCGTGGTGTGGGTGGTGTGCGGTGTGGTGCCCGATGCGTGCTGGCGTGGTGCGGCTAGATGCGAGACCCGCGCCGGGTTCGTGCCTGACTCGGGTCCGACTCTTGCTCGACTTTTGCCCGGCTCTTTCCCGACTCCTTCCGACTCATGCCCGACTAGTAGCGGACTCTTGCGGGACTCTTGCGGGACTCTCGCCCGACTCCCGCCCGACTCGTACCGGACTCTTGCGGGCATGGCGCGGGCGTGGTGCCGAATTCGTGCAGGCGTGCTGCGGGCCGGTCCGCGCGCGGCGCGCAACGACAGCGCAACGGTTGCCCAATTTAACGCGCGGCGTCCGGCGGCGGCGGGTCCGTCACAAAACCGATCCGCTCGAGCCCCGCCTGCTGTGCCGCGCCCATCACCTGCGCGATCACCTCATAGCGCGTCGCGCGCTCCGCGCGCAGTTGAATCTCCGGCTGCTCGGCCTGTTTGCCCGCTTGCGCGAACCGCCCGCGCATCTGCGCGAGCGTAATGACGTTGCCGTTCCAGTACAGCTTGCCGGCGGCATCGATTGAAAGGGAAATGGTTTGCGGTGTCTGGCGCGCGGGCGCTGCAGCGACCTTCGGCAGATCGAGCCGGATCGCATGCGTGAACAAGGGCGCCGTGATGATGAAAATCACCAGCAGCACCAGCATCACGTCGATCAGCGGCGTCATGTTGATCTCGGCCATCGGCGCCGCCGTCTGCTTTTTTTCCAGTCCGCCGAATGCCATTTCGCCTCCTGAGCTTTCCGCGTGGACGTTCGTCTCTAGTGTCCAGAATGAGAAATTGATTGCCTCGTTTTTCCAACTCGGGACACTAGTGGGCCGAAGCCTGATGCGAGCGGATCGGCGCCTGAGCCGGCTCAGCCGGCGCGCACGCGTAGGCATGCAGGTCGTGCGCGAACCCGTCCAGTTCCTCCGACAATTGCCGCCCGAGTCGCCCCAGCACGTTGTACGCGAGCACTGCCGGAATCGCGACCACGAGGCCGAACGCGGTCATGATGAGTGCCTCGCCGACGGGCCCGGCGACGTTTTCGATTTGCGCCTGGCCGCTCGCCGCGATACTGCCGAGCGCGTGATAGATGCCCCATACGGTGCCGAGCAGGCCCACGAACGGCGCGGTGCTGCCAACCGACGCGAGCAATACCTGGCCGAATTCGAGCCGCCGCTGCGATGCGCTGAGCGCCTGGCGCAACGCCCGCAGCACCCGGTCGCCCCGGTCGACGCGGGCGAGCAGCGGGCCCGGAATATCCACCTCGGCCGCGTGCAGCGCTGCTTCGGCGAGCGGCGCGAATACGCGCTCGCGGTCGGTGCGCCGCAGCACAGCGACGCCTTCGGCGAGCGTCGGCGCCTGCCAGAACTGTGCGATCGCCGGGGTGGCCTGACGCTTCGCGCGCGTGAGGATCCAGCTTTTGACGATCAGAAAGCACCAGCTCGCAATCGACATGGCCAGCAGCACATACGCGACACCATGCGTGATCGCGTCGCTCGTTTGCAGGTAATGGATGATGCCGCTGCTGCCTGCCATCTGACCTCGCCGTGCGAAAGTGACTTCAGGAGCGCCCGCCGGACGCCGCGCGCCCGTTGCGCAACAACCGGCCCGCTCAACGCAGGCCGAGCACGTCCTGCATGTCGAAGAAGCCCGTTGCGTGCCCTTCGAGAAAGCGTACAGCACGAAGCGCACCTTGAGCATACGACAGACGGCTCGCCGCCTTGTGCGTGATTTCGATGCGCTCGCCGATGCCCGCGAACAGCACCGTATGGTCGCCGACGATATCGCCGCCGCGAATCGCCAAGAAGCCGATCGTGGATGGATCGCGCTCGCCGGTCACGCCTTCGCGGCCGTACACCGCGCAGTCGTCGAAATTGCGGCCGAGCGCGTTCGCGATCACTTCGCCCATCGTCAACGCGGTGCCGGACGGCGCGTCGACCTTGTGACGGTGATGCGCCTCGATGATCTCGATGTCGTAGCCGGTTGCCAATTGCCGCGCCGCGTATTCGAGCAGCTTCAGCGTCACGTTCACGCCGACACTCATATTCGACGCAAACACGATGCCAATATTCTCCGCCGCCGCGCGCAGCCGCGCTTTCTGCTCGTTGTCGAAGCCGGTCGTGCCAATCACCATTTTGACGTTATGACGCTGCGCCGCTTCGACGTGCGCGAGCGTTGCACCCGGACGCGTGAAGTCGATCAGGTAGTCGGACTCGGCGAATACGCGCTCGATGTCATCAGTGAGCAGCACACCGGTCTGCTTGCCGAGGAACGCGCCGGCGTCCTGGCCGATCTGCATCGCGCCGCTGCGGCACAGCGCGCCGGACAGCGTGGCGCCGGTATCGTTGAGGACGGTCTCGATGAGCATGCGGCCCATCCGGCCCGATGCGCCAGCAATGGCAATTTTCATGACGATGACGATTCGAAAGATATAACTGGGAACGTCCCGGGAAGCACATCAGGCGAACGCACCGGAGATGCAGCGCAGATTGCCCCCCCGAGCGCACCGTTCAGGCAAATCGCCTGAGCAACTTTCTCGAGCAGCCCCTATCAGGCAAGCGTTATCAGGCAACCCCGCGCAACGCATTCAGGCGACATACCCTGGACGCGGCCCGCCACCACATGAGCGGAAATTCCAGCGAGCGTAACGCGCTACGCGCCGCTCCCCCGCAACACCTGCTGCAAATCAGTCGCTCGTTCCCGCCGCAGGCGCAGAGCCGCTGGGCTGTGCGTTCGGCCCGCCGCTACTTGGCGAGCCCGTCGGACCGACCGGATTGCTTTGCACCGTAGGCGCGGGCGGCGGTGGACGATGGAACTGGAACTGTGGCTGGCCAGCTGCCGACGGACCTTGCGTCGGGATGCCGCCCGCGTTCGTGGTCGGCACGCCGGAGCGCACGGACGGCACACCGCCCGACGGGGACGCCGCGCTGGTCGCGCGATTGGCGGCCTGCGCGGCTTCCGCGTTGGCGTCCATGGACGGCGGCGCGGCCGCGCCAACCGCACCGTCGACCGACGGCGAGCGCGTCGTGTCGATCGCGGTCGGCGCTGCCGCCGCTGCGGCGTCGCTGGCGGCCACTGCGTTCGCAGCTTCGGCCGCACTCGCCGCGCGCACCGGCGCCGCGATCGGCCGCCGGCCGCGCCGGTCGCCGTCGATTTCAGCCAGCAATTCGAGATTGGTCGGAAGATCTTCGCCGCCGGTCCAGTGGGTCACGAGGTCACCCGAGAAGAACACGACGAAGTCGCGCTGCTGGACGATCGACGTCGAGCCGCGCTTGAAGTAGAACACGTAGTCCCACCGATCGGCGTGGAACATGTCGGTGAGAAGCGGTGTACCGAGCACCTGGCGCACCTGCGCGCGCGTCATGCCGACCTTCATCTGGTCAGCCATTTCCTGCGACACGAAATTACCTTGCACAACGGTAATGCGATACGGCGTAATGCTCTGGGCGATGCGCTGGGTCAGGCTGTCGTATGTGGAACATCCGGCAAGAACCGCGACAGTCGCAACAGCGATCAAGGTACCCCGCATGCGGCTCCCCCGGTAAATCAATTGAGATTTAGAAATCATTTCACTCACCGTGCGGGCCCGCTGACGAGCCGCGCTTCATTCCATCGAAGATGACCAGAACGGCAAAAACACATTACTATGAGAGCCCAGCATTGTACTCTAGGGATCCCTTGCCATGACCAATCCAACCGATCTCAAGAATATCGGGCTCAAGGCGACCCTTCCGCGCCTCAAAATCCTTGAGATTTTCCAGCATAGCCC
>NZ_DASXHN010000397.1:0-5642 GCF_036488505.1 Paraburkholderia sp.
CCATGCTGCTCGACGTAAGCGTTGTACCCTTCGATGGCTTGCGCGTTCTCCCTCCGCCAGTGCTATCAAGATGAATGCACTGCGCCCGCAATCCGAGTACTTACCCCCACGACATCGGTTTGCTCCAACATGCGAAGCACCCGACATGGAGCCGGTGCGGAACCTCATCGACGCGAGGCAGCTTCTCTGTCGAGACTGCGGGAGCCACGGCAACGCGAGGCGCCAAAGCTCACATCTCTACAAACATACTCCAGAGATCACCGCCCGCTGCCAGCTTGGGACGCAATATCATCCCCGTTGGACTTAACGATATGGGAAAAACGTCGCTCTGCTCGCGCCACCGCAGGCCGCACTGGAGTCCGACCGCCCCCTAAAAACTGTGCGTCGCAACGAGAATGCGTGTTGCCGCAGACTTTGTGGTCTCCGAACGACCCTTTTCCGCGTCCGGCAGACTTGGTTGTCTGCCGATAACCGCAAAAAAAAAGCGTCACGTTGCCGTGACGCTTTAAAAAAGTTCTAGCCATTCCGAGGGCCGTGCTAGAACCTGAGAGAAGGGATTAGAAGCGAAGCTGCCTGATGCGGAACACCGCAATCTATCGATAGTGGGAAGTGATCTCAGCCACGCATCGCAGCAACTGCAAACCGCTTGAACTCGCATTCATCGACATCTAACTCAGTATCTGAGTGGTGAATGTAGCGCCCGCTTCGCTTCGAAATGAGATTCCATTTTTTATGGTTATGCTGACTAAGTCAAGCAAAATCGAGGTCCCGACCGATCGGAAAATCATTCCGATACAATGGTGACGCGCCGTCCCTTAGCAGGCTGCGCACGATGAATGTGAAATACAGTTCCAAGAAACGATGACCCGCCCAACACGCACCGGCACCGCAGCAGCCCAGCCCAAACCAAAGGAAGGCACCGGCGACGAAGTAACCGCGCTCGCGCGCGGCCTGACGGTACTGCGCGCCGTCGCCGCCGCCCACGCGCCACTCAGCAATCGGGAACTCGCCGAGTTGACCGGCATCCCCAAACCCACGGTCTCGCGCATCACCGCCACGCTCGTCGGCGCGGGCTTCCTGCTGCAGCTTCCGGACAGCGAACGCTTCGTGCTGACGTCGTCGGTGCTGGAGCTGAGCAACGGCTTTCTGCGCAACTTCGACATTCGCGCGCGCGCACGCCCGTTCCTGATCGAACTCGCGGAACGCACCGCGCTGTCGGTGCATCTCGCAGTGCGCGACCGCTATGACATGGTCGTCATCGATACCATCCGGCCGCGCTCCGCGGTGCTCGTGTCGCGGCTCGAAATCGGCTCGCGCATGAGCCTCAGCCGCACCGCGATCGGTCGCGCGTACCTCGCCGCGCTCGCTCAGCCAGAGCGTGAGCGGCTGCTCAGCGGGCTGCAGACCGCCGAAGGCGACGAGTGGGGCTACATCGGCGACCGGCTCGAGAGCGCGGTCAGGGACACCCTCGAACGCGGCTATGCACTCGCCACCGGCGAGTGGTACGAGGGCCTTAACGCGATCGCGCTCGGCTTCATCGGGCCGTCCGGCGAGCGCTACGCAGTCAACTGTGGCGGCTCGGCCGATCAGTGCCCGCGTGACTGGTTGATGTCGACCGCCGCGCCGGCGCTGCTCGAATGCATCGAGAAAATCGTGCACGAAATCGGCGGCGCGCCGGGACGCCGGCTCGACGAATGACGTATCGGCGAGCGGGCGCGCCGCGTCAACGCTCGCCTCGAAGTCGCACGCGGACGGCGCGCGGCACGTTCCAGCCGGCAGCCCCTTCGCCCGTAGTGCGTGGGCGCTGCCCTCGCCTTATCTCTTCCTTGGTGTCCTTTTGTCTCTCTTTATCTCGCATAAGACCGCCGCCCTATGCGCAGCCGGCAATCTGCCCGCCTTCTGTAACCTTCGTAATCAAACGAAAAATAGACGGCTGGACTGTTACAGACACCGCAACGTACGATCACCCATCCCGTGGCGCGAAGCCCGCGCGGAAAGCGGTGCGGTTGCAGACGCGTCGATGGTAGCGGGCGCGTCAGGCCGTGATGATTCCGCCTCGCGCTTTTGCCCCGCGCTTTCACCATGCGTTAACATCTCTGTCCCGCGCCTCGGGTAGCATCGCGCTTCAGCGTGCTGCCACCCGCGCCCGCTGTCGGGACCGCCTGTCATACCGCCCGCGCGCGGTCCGTCGCCCTTCAACGGTGACAACCGCGCGAGCAATTCACATCAAAGAGCCAGTCACCTGACCGAACCGATGGACCAACAACAAAAGCATCCGGAAACCCAACGCCCCGCCGCTCCTGCTTCCGAACCGACCGCCGCCGGCGCGCCCGGTACGGTGAAACGGCATCGCGGCCGCAACATCGCACTGATCGTCGCGGCGCTGGTGATTCTCGGCATCGTGCTGTGGCGCTGGCATCCGTGGGGCGCGCCCGGTGGCGGCGCGAGCGCGCCGGGGGGCGCGAGCGGCGCGCGCGCCGGCCGCTTCGGCCGCGGCGCCGGCATGGCCAACCTCGCGCAGCCGGTGCATGTCGCGACCGCGACGCAAGGGGAGATGCCGGTCGTGCTGACCGCGCTCGGCACGGTCACCCCGCTCGCCACCGTCACCGTGCTGCCGCAGTTGAGCGGCGTGCTGCAGGACGTGTATTTCAAGGAAGGCCAGATGGTCAAAAAGGGCGACGTGCTCGCCCAGATCGACCCGCGTCCGTACGAGATCTCGCTGCGCAACGCCGAGGGCACGCTGATGCGCGACCAGGCGCTGCTCGCCACCGCGCGCCTCGACCTGAAGCGCTATCAGACGCTGCTCGCGCAGGATTCGATCGCGCACCAGCAGGTCGACACGCAGGCGTCGCTGGTGCGGCAATACGAAGGCACCGTCAAGTCGGATCAGGCGAACATCGACAGCTACAAGCTCGACCTGACGTACGCGCGCATCACCGCGCCGGTGTCGGGGCGCGTCGGGCTGCGCCAGGTCGATCCCGGCAATTACGTGACATCGGGCCTCGCCAACGGCATCGCCGTGATTACGCAATTGCAGCCGATCAGCGTGATCTTCACCACGTCCGAAGACAATCTGCAGCAGATCATCCAGCACACGAAGGACGGCGAGCAGTTGTCGGCCACCGCGTACGACCGCAGCAACACCCGGCCGCTCGAAGTCGGCTCGCTCAAGACGATGGACAACCAGATCGACACCACCACCGGTACGGTGCGGCTGCGCGCGCTGTTCGATAACAAGGACAACGGGCTGTTCCCGAATCAGTTCGTCAATACGCGCCTGCTCGTCGACACGATCAGGGACGCGGTGATCGTGCCGACCTCGGCGGTCCTCAACGGCTCGATGGGCCCGTTCGTCTACGTCGTGAAGGACGACAACACGGTCACGGTGCGCCCGGTCAAACCCGGCCCGGTGGACGGCGAGCGCACCAGCATCAAGTCCGGTCTCGTGTTCGGCGAGCGGGTCGTGATCGACGGCTCCGACCGCCTGCGCGAAGGCGCGAAGATCACGATTCCGGCGGCGCGTGCCAGTGGCGCATCGGGTACGGCGGGCGCATCGGCTGCGTCCGGCGCGCGCGCGCATCACGGCAGACACGCGTCGCAAGCGTCGCAATAAAGTAAAGGCACGGCACTCACCGCATGAATCCATCCCGCGCCTTTATCCTGCGTCCCGTCGGCACCGCGCTGCTGATGGCGGCGATCATGCTGGTCGGCCTCGTCGCACTGCGCTTTTTGCCGCTTTCCGCGCTGCCGTCAGTCGACTATCCGACCATCCAGGTGCAGACCTTCTATCCGGGCGCGAGCCCGGACGTGATGACCTCGTCGGTGACCGCGCCGCTCGAGCGGCAGTTCGGGCAGATGCCGTCGCTGAACCAGATGTCGTCGCAAAGCTCCGCCGGCTCGTCGATCATCACGCTGCAGTTCAGCCTCGATCTGCCGCTCGATATCGCCGAGCAGGAAGTGCAGGCCGCGATCAACGCGGCGGGCAACCTGCTGCCGTCGGATCTGCCGGCGCCGCCGATCTACGCGAAGGTGAACCCGGCCGACGCGCCGATCCTCACGCTCGCGCTCACGTCGAAAACGCTGCCGCTCACGCAGGTGCAGGACCTCGCCGACACCCGTCTCGCGCAGAAAATCTCGCAGGTCGCGGGCGTCGGCCTGGTGAGCCTGTCGGGCGGCCAGCGCCCGGCGATCCGGATTCAGGCCAATCCGCGCGCGCTCGCCGCGTACGGCCTGAATCTCGACGATTTGCGCACCACCGTCTCGAACCTGAACGTCAACACGCCGAAGGGCAACTTCGACGGCCCGACGCGCAACTACACGATCAACTCGAACGATCAGTTGACCAGCGCGGACCAGTACCAAAGCGCGGTGGTCGCGTACAAGAACGGCCGCCCAGTGATGCTGACCGACGTCGCGAAGATCGTCGACGGCCCGGAGAACACCAAACTCGGCGCATGGGTCGACAACACGCCCGCGATCATCCTGAACGTGCAGCGCCAGCCGGGGGCGAACGTGATCCAGGTGGTCGACAGCATCAAGAAGCTGCTGCCGCAATTGCAGCAGTCGCTACCCGCCGCGCTCGACGTGCGGGTCGTCACCGACCGCACCACCACGATCCGCGCATCGGTGCGCGACGTGCAGTTCGAACTGGCGATGTCGGTGGTGCTGGTCGTGCTCGTGATGTATCTGTTCCTCGCGAACATCTACGCGACGATCATCCCCAGCCTGTCGGTGCCGCTGTCGCTGATCGGCACGCTCGCCGTGATGTACCTGTGCGGCTTCTCGCTCGATAACTTGTCGCTGATGGCGCTCACCATCGCCACCGGCTTCGTCGTCGACGACGCGATCGTGATGATCGAAAACATCGCGCGCTACGTCGAACAGGGCGAGTCGGCGCTCGAAGCCGCGCTGAAGGGCTCGAAACAGATCGGTTTCACGATCATCTCGTTGACGGTCTCGCTGATCGCGGTGTTGATTCCGCTGCTCTTCATGGGCGACGTGGTCGGACGCCTGTTTCACGAGTTCGCGATCACCCTCGCGGTGACCATCGTGATTTCGGCGGTCGTGTCGCTCACGCTGGTACCGATGATGTGCGCGAAGCTGTTGCGCCATACTCCGCCGCACGAAAGCCATCGCTTCGAGGCGAAGGCGCACCGCTTTATCGACTGGGTGATCGCGCGCTACGCGGTCGCGCTCACGTGGGTGCTCAACCGGCAGCGCGCGACGCTCGTGGTCGCGCTGCTCACGCTGGTGCTGACCGGCCTGCTCTACGTGTTCGTGCCGAAGGGCTTCTTCCCGGTGCAGGATACCGGCGTGATCCAGGCGATCACGCAGATGCCGCAGTCGGTGTCGTTTGCGTCGATGGCCGATCGCCAGCAGCAGCTCGCCACGCAGATCCTGAAGAACCCAGACGTCGAAAGCCTCACGTCGTTTATCGGCGTGGACGGCAGCAACATCACGCTGAACAGCGGCCGCCTGCTGATCAACCTGCAGCCGCGCGACGACCGCAGCAACACCGCGAGCGCAGTGATCCGCCAGTTGCAGAAAGACGTCGCGCACATCGCGGGCGGGTCGCTCTACATGCAGCCGGTGCAGGATCTGACGATCGACTCCACCGTGAGCCCGACGCAGTACCAGTTCAT
>NZ_DASXHN010000469.1:0-10633 GCF_036488505.1 Paraburkholderia sp.
GACCCGCTTGACGCGCAATAGCACGTCGTTTTCTCCGGTTTCGGGTTTAGGCCTGTCCTGTGCGCTCAGCGTTCCTGGCGTCTCGCATATCACCGTAAGCATAGCAATCCTTGTTTCGTCGCCGTTTCGCGCGGCGCAGGGTTAATTCGAGTACCTGTTGTCGCGGCAGCCGGGCGCGATCTCGATCGAGCCGCCCGGCCGCGCAACGATGATCAATACAGCACGTTCTTCGCTTCAGGCTTGTCGATGTTGTTTTTGGTCACCATCACCACGCCCGTATCGAGGTTCTTCGACACCGGCTTTTTTTCGATCAGGTTGACCACCGATTTCACGCCTAGCTCGCCCATCTGGTACGAGCCCTGTACGGCGGTGGCCGCAAGCGTGCCGTCCTTGACGAAACCCTGCAGATCCTGATTGCCGTCGAAGCCGATCGCCACCACTTTGCCCGTTTTGCCGGACTGTTCGAGCGCGCGGCCCATGCCGACCGCGGTTGGCTCATTCGCGCCGAAAATGCCTTTCAGGTCGGGATTGGCGGTCAATGTGTCAGTGGTTTGGTTCAGAGCAGTCGCCATCTGTGAATTCGAATAGAACGGTCCCACCACCTGCAATTGCGAATGGGCCTTCAGATAGTCGCGGAAGCCGCCGACCCGGCCGATTTCCGAGCCCGCACCGGCCACGTACGACATGACTGCGACCTTACCGGTCTGGCCCACGCGATCGATCATCGCTTTCGCGCACAGTTCGCCGGCCTTTTTGTTGTCGGTCGACAGGAACGACTGGTAATACTGCTTGCCGGAATCGGACAGCGCGGAATCGATGATGACGACCGGGATATGCGCCTCCCATGCCTTCTTGACAGCCGGCACGAGCGCGTCCGGATCGGACGGGGCAAGCACGATGCCGGCCACCTTGCGATTCACCGCGTTCTCGACCATGTTGACTTCGTCGGCGATCGCGGTTTCCGTCGCGGGACCCTGGAAAGTCATCGTGTAGCCCTTCAGTTGACCCATCGCCGCGTTCGCACCCTTCTGGACGTTCTGCCAGTAGTTGGAACTCGAGGTCTTCACGATAACCGCGATCTCGCCGCCGGCGGCGTGAGCAAGTCCGGTTGCCAGCATCACGGTGGCGGCGACCAGGCTTAGTTGGAATGTGCGCATGTCTCTACTCCTTTGAGGATTTGTTGTCGTACATGGACTTCTCGGCGTGACGGACCGGCCGGTCCGACCCGCCGATGGATTTCATCGGCGATTGCGAAGCTGGTCGATCCAGACAGTGCCCAGGATCACCAGGCCGATGATGATTTGCTGAATGAAGCTGGACACTCCATTCATGTTCAACCCGTTGCGCAGAATGCCGATCACGAAAGCGCCGATCGCCGTGCCGGAGATCGTGCCGACGCCGCCCATCAGCGAAGTGCCGCCGATCACCGCACTGGCGATCGCATCGAGCTCGTACATCACGCCTTCGTTCGGCTGGGCGGTGAGCAGTCGCGACATCAGCACGCAGCCGGTAACGCCCGCCAGCGCACCGGAGAGCACATACGTGAACATCGTCACGCGCGCGACATTGACGCCGGACAGCCGCGCCGCTTCGGCGTTCGAGCCGACCGCGTAAATATGCCGGCCGAGGGTGGTGCGGCTCAGCATGATCGACACCGCGATCGCGATGACGATCATCAGCAGCACGGGGTAGGGGATGCCTGGAAACGTCACGTCCGGAAAGCCGTCCGCACCGATCGTCTCGATCCTGAACAGCGCGCCGTTGCCGAGCACGCCGAACGCTTGACCGAGTCCCGACACGGGGCGTGCGCCGGTGATTTGCAGTGCCACACCGCGCGCCACCAGCATCATGCCGAGCGTGGCGATAAACGGTGGCAGGCGCATACGCGTCACGCACAGACCGTTGACCGCGCCGCACAGCGCGCCGACCACGATGCCCAGCAGCATGCCGACGGTGACCGGCATGCCGGCCTTCACCGCGAGAGCCGCCACGACCCCGGAGAGCGCAAGCACCGAGCCCACCGAAAGGTCGATGCCACCGGTGATTATCACGCAGGTCGCGGCGACGCCAAGGTAGGCGATCGAGGTCACCTGCAGCGCGACGGTCATCGCGTTGTCGACGGTATGAAAGGCTTCGCTGGTGGACGAGAACACCAGGATCATCACGATCAGGCTGGCGAAGGCGGCAAACTTCTGGATCAGATCCTTGCGCCGTTCGTTGGCGAGCGAAGGGCTGGGACGTGTAATCGTGCTCATTGCGAAGCTCCCGAGGTATCCGAAGCGCCCCTGCGTCCCGAGGCGTAGTGCATGATTTCTTCCTGACTGGTTTGACGGGTCTCGAGCGTCGTCACGAGTTCGCCCTCATGAAAAACGGCCACACGATCGGTCATGCCGAGAATCTCGGGCAGTTCGGAACTGATCATGACCACGCCGATGCCCTGCGCCGCGAGCTTGTCGAGCAGTTCGTAAATCGCGAATTTGGCGCCCACGTCGATGCCGCGGGTGGGCTCGTCGAAGAACAGCACGCGTGAGTCGCGAAACAGCCACTTGCTGATCACGACCTTCTGCTGATTGCCGCCTGACAGATTGCGCGCGATCTGCTTGACGCTCGGCGTGCGGATGCCGAGCGCGTCCACGTAGCGTCTGGCGACGGCGGCCTCGGTTGCGAAGCGGATGAAGCCCAGCCGGTTCGAGACCGCGTTCATGTTGGCCAGCGTGATATTGCTGGCGACGGGCATGCTCAGCGATAGACCGTGGGCCTTGCGGTCTTCGGACAGGTACGCAATGCCGTGCCGGATGGCGTCGATCGGCGAGCGGATCGTAAGGGTCTCGTCGCCTAGCCTGATCGTGCCGCTGTCGGGCAGATCGGCGCCGAAGATCGCGCGCGCCACTTCGGTCCGACCGGCACCCATCAGGCCGGCGAAACCGAGGATTTCGCCGCGCCTCAATTCGAAGCTGACCGGTCCGAACGCATTCGCGCGCTTCAACTGGTCGACCGACAGCAACACCTCGCCGGTCGGAACGGAGGTGCGCGGCGGAAATTTCTCTTCGAGCGAACGGCCGACCATGCGTGCGACGACCTTATCGATGGTGGTTTCGTGGAACACGTCCGTCGACACGTAGCGTCCGTCGCGCATCACGGTGACGCGGTCGACGATCTCCGCCATTTCATCGAGCCGGTGCGAGATATAGATGATGCCGACGCCAGCGCGCTTGAGCTCGTGAATGATCCTGAAGAGCTGACCGGTTTCCGTCTCCGTGAGGGACGAGGTCGGCTCGTCCATGATCAGCACTTCGGCGTCCAGCGACAGCGCCTTGGCGATTTCCACCATTTGCCGTTGCGCGACCGACAGCGTGCGCACGAGCGTCCCCGGCGCGATGTCGACGCCGAGCCGGTCGAGGCAGCGCTGTGCGTCGGCGCGCAGCCGCGCCCGGTCGACGAATACCCCGCGGCGCGGTTCGCGGGCGAGAAAGATGTTTTCCGCCACCGACAGGTGCGGCACCAGGTTCAACTCCTGGTGAATGATCGCGATGCCTGCGGCCTGTGCTTCGAGCGACGACGCGAAGCGGCATTCGCTGCCCTTGTAGACGATGGAGCCATCGTCGGGCGGGTATTGGCCGCTGATGATCTTCATCAGTGTCGATTTACCCGCGCCGTTTTCTCCGCACACCGCGTGAACCTCGGCACGCCGCAGGTCGAAACTGACGCCGTCGAGTGCCACGACGCCGGGGAAGCGCTTGGTCACGCCTGTGAGGCGCAACAGTTCGCCGTTGTCGTCCGGCCGTGCGGCGCGATCGGCCGTATCGGCGGCCGGCGCGTTTGCCGGTGCGGGCGCTGACGTATCGGCAGACGGGGCCGACGTGCGATGTTCGCCCGGCGCGACTGGGAGGCGGGCATGCCCGGGTTGCGGGCGCGCCGATAGAGCGCGGCGCGGCACCGACCGTGTTGAGAATTCCAGCAAGGCTGTCTCCAATTCGTGACGCCGCCGGACAGGCGGGTACGTGGTTTTGTTCTTTGCGGATCGAACCCATCACCGATGCGGCAGCGCACGGCGGGGCAAATTGATCATAGGCACGTCGCGACAATTGGTCAAGCCACTTGTACTGCCGATCGATCGGCTCCGCACGCCGCCGTGGCTTGCGCGGTTGCGCGAACCCCGGGCTAAGCGGCACGCCGGCCGGACTGGAAGGCTGTTGTCAGCCGCGCGCGCGGCTGACCTATAATCCTTATCGAGGCCACGACATGGTAAATTGGCCTGACCAAAACGCCGTGCGGCCGTTCGCACGGGAAGCGACGGAGGGCACTTGACAAGCACGCAACTCAAGCAGGTGGAGACGAAGCGTCTCTATCAACACATCGCCGACCAGATCCGGGCGCTGATTCAGTCGGGTGGCTTCGCCCTGGGCACACGTTTGCCTCCCGAGCGCGATCTCGCCCAGCAACTGGGTGTGTCGCGGCCCTCGTTGCGAGAAGCGTTGATCGCGCTGGAGATCGCGGGCGCCGTGGAAATTCGCCAGGGTTCGGGTGTCTACGTGTGCCGGCCGCCCGAGCGTTCGCCCAATGCAACTATCGCATTGGGCGAAAGCCCGTCAGAGTTGATGCAGGCCCGCGCGGTATTGGAAGGCTCGCTGATCGTATTGGCCGCCGCGCTGATTACGCCCGAGAGATTGGCCCGTCTGCACGAGACGCTCGATGGCATGCGCGCGCAGATCAAGGCGGGGCGTTCCCCGCTCGACCACGATCGCGCGTTCCATTTGTGTATCGCGGAGATGACCGGCAATCTCGTGCTGGTCCGGATGGTCGCCGAATTGTTCGACGAGCGGCACAGTCCAATTTCAGCGCGCCTCAGCAGGCACGCCGAGACGGGGAAAACCTGGGCGGCGGCGCTCGACGAACACGAGGCGATTTATCGCGCGCTCCAGGAGCGCGACCCGCTCGCTGCGCAATCGGCGATGCGCAGCCATCTGAAGGCTTCGGAGATGCGCTGGACCGAGACGGGGTGACGCCATCGACGGTGCGGGGCCGCCGCGTCGCTCAGCGCTGGCGGCTCCGTGATGCAATGCTCGATCAGCGTCGCATACCCGCGTAACGATCGGCGAAGGAACCTCGACGCGCAATCGTCAACGGGGCGCGACTAGCTCGGCGACTTACCATGCGACATGGCCAGGCAGGTTGCGCGCGTGGACCTGCAGTAACACGTCGAACCGCCGCAGACATTCGAATGTATTGACTCCACGTCGCGCCTGAGCCTCGGTTACCAGTTCGACGATCTTGACATTGAACGGAGTCGTCACATCACGCTCGCGGCCTTTCTCGCAGATCAGACCGTTGATGTAGTTGATCTCGGTATCACGGCCTTTCTCGAGGTCCTGAAGCATGCTTGCCTTCAGTCCCGCGTGCGCGCCCCAGATCTTCCTGTAAATCGGCATCTTCGACGGTATCTGCGCGGCGTTTTGCAATGCCAGAAGCTCGAGGTCTTCTCCTTGCATCACCGCGAGCCGGACACCGTGAGCGCGCGCCACCTTGATGCATTCATCCGCGACGAACGCCACGCACGTCATCGCCTTGGGATCGGTCAGCATATCCCCGAACGTACAGCCGAGCGCCGCGGACATGCCGCTGAACGTGGCGTTCATCAGAACCTTGGAGAACCGGATGCCCATCAGATCGGTACGTATCTCGGTTTTGCCGACGCACGCCAGGTATTGCTGGATGATTTGCAACCGTGGGCGGACGACGCCGTCGATCTCGCCAATCTCGAACGCGAAATTCTTCACTGCGTCGTAACTCGAAGTCAGAGAAGACACGCCAGGTCTCAGCCAGGTCGCGCCAAAACCCACTGCACCCCCCAACGTGCGTTCGCGGCCAACGATGGCTGCGACGGAGTGCTCGGGAATGCCGTTCTGCAATGTGCACACCGAGCTATCGGGATGAAGATGTGGCAAAAGCCGCGACAGGGTTTCCTGGTTGCTGGTCTGCTTGGTCAGCAGGAACACGAGATCGTAGGTGCCCGCAAGCTGATCGGGGGTATACGCGTTGACCGGCACGTTAAGGTCGATGGCCCCCGTGATCGTCGCGCCGGACCGGTTCAGCGCGTCGACGTGGTCTTGATAGACATCGACCAGATCGACCTCTTTTCCCGCCTGATTCATCAGTGCGCCGATGATGGTGCCGAGAGAACCGGCTCCGACGATAGCTGCTCGCATGCGATGCTCCTTTTTTGTTGTTCCGCAGGATCGGGCGACGCGCGCGGCGGTGCGCCAGCGCCTACACCTCCAGCCATTCCTTGCGGATCTGCGCATTGCCCTTCAGATCGGCAGGCGTGCCTTCGAACACGATCTGGCCGTGACCCATCACATAGACCCGCTGCGAGATGTCGAGCGCGATAGCCAGCTTCTGCTCGATCAGCAGGACCGACACGCCACGTTCCTTGAGCGTCTGCAGATACTCGCCGACCAGCGTCACCACCTTGGGCGCCAGGCCTTCGGTGGGCTCGTCGATGAGGATCATGTCCGGGTCGCCCATCAACGTGCGGCACAGTGTCAGCATCTGCTGCTCGCCACCCGAGAGCACGCCCGCCGCTGTGTTCTCGCGCTCCTTCAGGCGCGGAAACATCCGGTACATGTCGGCCAGCGTCCAGCGCCGTTTCGTGCGGCGCGGATTGCGCTTCTCGCCCAGCAACAGGTTCTGGCGAACGCTCAGCGTGGGGAAGATGTCGCGATTCTCGGGAACGTAGCCGATACCCAACTGGGCGATCTCGAACGTGCGGCGACCCAGAATCTCCGCGTCGCGAAAGCGCACCGAGCCTGCCGCCTTGACCATGCCGACAATGGTTTTAGCCATCGTGGAGCGACCGACTCCGTTGCGTCCGAGCAGGCTGACGATTTCGCCTTCGTCGACATGCAGATTCACGCCTTGCAGGATATGACTCTTGCCGTAGTAGGCGTGCAAGCCTTGAACATCCAGCATGCTGCGGTCCATCAGTGCGCTCCTTCGCCGAGGGTGGCGCCGAGATACGCCTCCTGGACCTTGCTGTCGTTGCGGATCGCCTCGGGGGTGCCGGTGGCGATGACTTCGCCGTAGACCAGCACCGAGATGCGGTCGGCGAGGCCGAACACCACGCCCATGTCGTGTTCGACCATCACCAGCGTCTTGCCCGCCGTCACGCTGCGGATCAGTTCGACGGCCTGGTCCGTCTCCGAATGGCTCATGCCGGCAGTCGGTTCGTCGAGCAGGATCACGTCGGCGCCGCCCGCGATCGTGACGCCGATTTCCAGTGCCCGCTGTTCCGCGTAGGTCAGAAGACCGGCCTGGGTGTTGTGCTGGCGCTGCAGTCCGATCAGTTCGAGCACTTCCTCGGCGCGCCGGCGCGCGTCGTGCAGCCGGGCCAGCCGGTGCCAGAACGAGTATTTGTAGCCGAGCGACCACAACACCGCGCAGCGCAGATTCTCGAACACCGAGAGCCGGTGGAAGATATTGGTGATCTGGAAGCTGCGCGACAGTCCCATCCGATTGATGACGAAAGGCTCGAGTCCGCCGATCTCCGTGCCGTTGAGCTTCACCGAGCCGGAGGTGGGCATGCTGCGTCCGGAAATCAGATTGAAGGTCGTCGACTTGCCGGCGCCATTGGGGCCGATCAGTGCATGGCGCTCGCCCTTTGCAATGCTCAGGTTGATGCCCCGGATGATCTCCGTCTGGCCGAACTGCTTACGCACTTCGTTCAATTCGAGTGCCGCCGTCATGCCCCGCCTCCCGCCATTTGTTCGTGCACGTCGTCCCAGGCCCGATGCACGCGCGGCACCACCGCCCGCCAGCCCAATGCCCCCGCCAGCCATAGCGCCGCCGCGACGAGCCACGGCTTGAGCGAGGCGGCGTCGAAGGCCACGCCGGCTAGCGTCATCGCGGTGCCGTTGTCGCTGTCGATCTGCAGCTTGTAGGTCAGCTCGACGGTGAGGATCAACGCCGCCAGCAGGATCAGGCCGGCGCCCAGCGCCATCGAGTAGGACGGCAGCATGCGGCCCAGCTTGCGTGCCGTAATCAGCGGCACCTGCTTCATCAGCAGGCTCGCGATGCCTCCTGGCGCGAACATCACGATCAGCACGAAGAAGAGCCCGAGATAAAGCAGCCATGCATGGGTCAGGCTGGACAGCGCGACGGCGAACAGCACGTACAGGACCGCGCCGATGACCGGACCAAAAAAGAAGCCGCTGCCGCCGATGAAGGTAGCCAGCAATACACCGCCGGACTGCGCGGCACCGACATTCTCCGCGGAGACGATCTCGAAGTTGATGACCGACAGGCCGCCGGCAATGCCCGCAAAGAATGCCGACAGGATCATCACGAGATAGCGCACGCGCCGGGTGTCGTAACCGACGAACTCGGCACGTTCGGGATTGTCGCGTACGGCGTTGGCGATGCGCCCGAGTGGGGTCTGCGTCCACGCATACATCGCGATCATCGACAGCAGGCACCATACCGCGATCAGGTAGTACACCTGGCGTCCCGGCCCATAGGTGATGCCGAACACCGCATGGCCGACCACCCGGTTGGTCGAGACGCCGCCTTCGCCGCCGAAGAAGTCCGGAAACATCAGCGAACTCGCGTACACCATCTCGCCGATACCGAGCGTGATCATCGCAAACGTGGTACCGGCTTTCTTCGTGGTCACATAGCCGAACAGCACGCCAAACAACGCGCCGCCAAGGCCGCCCACCAGCGGCACAAGCGAGACGGGCAGCCGCAGTTCGCCCGCGCCAACCCAATTGAGCACGTGCACCGCGATAAACGCGCCCAGGCCCGAATAGACAGCGTGGCCGAAAGACAGCATGCCGGATTGACCCAGCAGCATGTTGTACGACAGCGCGAAGATAATCATGATGCCCATCTGCGACAGCAGCGCGATCGCGAACCGGCTGGAGAAGCACAGTGGCAGCACCAGCATCGCGACGGCGGCGAAGCTCCAGATCGCGTACTGCGCGAGTCGACGGCGACAGGCACGCGGACGGCCTTGCGTGGCCGCCGGCTGATAGTTTTGCTGCATGGTCGTTTTCATCATCTAGCCTTCGCGGGTGCCCATCAGGCCACGGGGGCGCACGATCAGCATCACCACCATCAGCAAATAGGGGAGCACCGGCGCTGTTTGCGACAGGCTCAGCTTCCAGACGGAGGAAAGCAGCGTCGCACTGGTCACATGCAGACCGAACACGCTGAAAAGATCGGCCAGCGAAGCATCGATCGAGACGGCGAACGTCTGCAGCAGTCCGATCAGCAGCGACGCGATGAACGCACCGCCGAGCGACCCCATACCGCCCACTACCACCACCACGAACACGATCGTGCCCACCGAGGCAGCCATCGACGGCGCGGTGACGAACGCATTGCCGCCAATCACGCCGGCCAGCCCCGCCAGCGCGGCGCCGCCCGCGAACACCAGCATGAACACGCGCTGCACGTTGTGGCCGAGCGCCTCGACCATCTGCGGATGAGTCAGCGCGGCCTGGATCACCAGGCCGATGCGCGTGCGCGTGAGCACGACGTAGATCGCCAGCAGCATCGACACCGACACCAGCATCATGAAGGCCCGGTAGGTAGGAAACGCCGAGCTGAATACATGAAACAGCGGGCCGTCCAGCTCGGGCGGAATGCGGTATGGCACGGCGGCCTGGCCCCACACCAGCTTGACGCCTTCCTCGATCAGATAGGCAAGGCCGAAGGTGAATAGCAGTTCGGCCACGTGTCCATATTTGTGCACGGTGCGCAGGCCGAAGCGTTCGACCAGCGCGCCGACCAGCACCACCAGCAGCGGCGCAAAAACCAGCGCCGGCCAGAAGCCGATTCTGTCGGCGATCGTGTAGGCAAAATAGGCGCCCAGCATATAGAAGCTCGCGTGCGCGAAATTGAGCACGCCCATCATGCTGAAAATCAGTGTCAGCCCTGACGACAGCAAGAACAGCAGCAGCCCATAGCTGATGCCGTTCAACAGGGAGATGATGAAAAATTCCACGGACAAGGTTCCTTGGTTTCCGAAGCTTTCAGATCATCCCGCGCCGGCATGCGGCCCATCGTTCGCCGACGCGAGGCTATTGCGCCTACTGAGGACGTTTCATCTGGCAGGTGGTCGGCAACGTCGCGGACGACGCGTTCAGCACCGCGTTGGTTCGCCAACCGTAACCGGTTTTCTCCTGGTCGTATTTGACGTCCTTGCCATCCGCCTTGACCCAGGTGGTGATCACGAGGGGCTGCTGCAACTGGTGATCGGACGCGCGCATCTCCACCATGCCGTTCAGGCTCTGCATCTTCATGCCTTCGAGCGCCCGCGCTACCTTGAGCGGCTCGGTAGAGTGCGTCTGCTTGAACGCCTGGCTGAGCATCGCGATGCCGGTGTAGGTCGCGATCATGTAGAAGTCGTCGTTGTATTTCTTCCTGAAGCCACCGAACACCTGATCGGCCTGTGGAGGAATGCCCTTGGTGTTAGGGCCAAAATAGCCGATGTATTTGGCGTGGCCGGCACCGGCCGCGCCCATGGCGGTCGGCACGCCGGTCGTGGGCGCGTAATAGGTGTAGTAATCGGCGCTCACCCCTGCGTCCTTGCTGGCCTTGATCAGCAGCGCCAGGTCGCTCCCCCAGTTACCGG
>NZ_DASXHN010000117.1:0-4657 GCF_036488505.1 Paraburkholderia sp.
GATGGCGCTCGATCAGCGTGTCGTTATCGAGCTGGCGCAGATATTCGAGATCTTCGCGGCGCAGTACCCAGTCGAAATCCGGATACGTGTCTCGCGCCGACATTTCCCACCAGAAGTACAACGTGACCCGGTCATTGAGCGCTTTGGAATTGAAGCGCGCGAGATCGGCTCTGAACTTCATCAGAAAGTAGATCGCGCTGGGCAGGCAGAACAGTTCCCCCGGCGACGGGTGGCGGTATTCCCCGAGCCACCCGGTCTTGGTTTTTTTCGGTCCCAGATTAAGCAAGATTTGCGATCCTTGAAGGCCAAGCGAAGGAAAAGTCGTCGGCAGTCAGCGTGAGATTGGGGGAGTAGCACGGATCGTTCATCAACAGATGCTCCCAGCGCTGCCTGACCAAAGCGGATTCCTCGTTGAAGCGGCTGATTTTTTCGGGCGTGTCCTCGGCGCCGCGGGTTGCCGATTCGTGATGATAAAGCTCGGCGTATGGCGTCCACACATTGCGATACCCGGTCTCTCGCACGCGCAGGCAAAAGTCGATGTCGTTGTAGGCGACGTGTAATCGTTCGTCGAGCCCGCCGACTGCCTGGTAGATCGACTGGCGGATCAGCAGGCACGCGGCGGTCACCGCGCACATCGTGTTGCGCAGGCGCGCGCGCGCAAAGTAACCCGGGTGCGTGTTCGGGAAGTGCTTGTGCGCATGGCTCGCGATGCCGCCGACGCCGAGCACCACACCGCCGTGCTGGATCGTGTCGTCCGGATACAGCAGTTTCGCGCCCACCGCACCGACATTGGGCTGCAGCGCGACCGACACCATTTCCTCGAGCCAGTCGGCGGAAATCACTTCGATGTCGTTGTTCATCAGGCAGACGAACTCCGCCGTGCTCGCGAGCGCGACGCGATTGTTCAGCGCCGAGTAGTTGAACGGCGAATCGTCGCGCACGACGCGGATGCGCTGGTCTTCTTGCAGGCGCTCGAACAGTTGGTGCGTGGCCGGCTCGACCGAGCCGTTGTCGATGATCGTGATGCGAAAGTTCGGGTAGCTCGATTTCTGCCGCACCGATTCCACGCATTGTTCGACGAGCCCAGCGCAATCGCGCGTCGGAATGATGATCTCGACCGACGGCAGCACGTCGGGCAGGCCGTACACGACCTTGTTGAATGCGTCCGTGCCGGGCGCGTGTTCGGTATGCGCGTTGATCTGGTTGCGCGCGAGATGTTCGTCGAGCGCGCGCATCGCCGCGGTATGCGCATACGGCTTCGCTTCGTGGCCGGCCGCGGTGCTTTGCGGAATCATGCGCCAGTGGTACAGCGCGCGCGGGACGTGATACACGGTGTGATGACCGGTACGGTCGATCACGCGCAACGCGAGGTCGTAGTCCTGCGAGCCTTCAAAGCTGGCTCTGAAGCCGCCCACTTCCTTGACGGTCGACGTGCGGTACACGCCGAAATGCGAAATCATGTTCTGGCTCAGGAACAGGTCGTAATTGAAGTCGCATTTGAAGTACGGGTCCGAGCGGACCCCGTCGATCGAGATCTTGTCCTCGTCGCTATAGATCACCGCGGCGTCCGGATGCGCGTTGGTTACCTCGGCGACGCAGTAGAGCGCGAGCGGATGCAACTCGTCGTCGTGATCGAGCAGGCCGATGAATTCGCCGACGGCCAGTTCCAATGCCGTATTGCTCGATGCGCTGATATGGCCGTTGGTCGTGCGGTACGCGACCTTGATGCGCGGGTCTTTCGCGGCGTAGCTGTCGAGCACTTCTTTGACTTCGGGGTTCGTCGAGCAGTCGTCGGCGATACAGAATTCCCAGTTCTCGTAAACCTGTGCGACGACCGAATCGATCGCGAGGCGCAGCCATTTCGCCGGCGTGTTGTACGTCGGCATGACGATACTGATCAGCGGCTGCCGCGCCCACTTCTTCGAGCGCGCGCGCAACTCGGGGTAGAGCGATGCAGGCGGCTCGTGCCGTTCGATCCATTCCTGGTATGTGTGGCCCGCGCACGGAGCCGGCGCGGGCTGCGCACCGCCGCGCCACGACGCCATGCGGCGCGCGCGTTCCAGCAGCTCTTGCGGACAGTCGGTGTCCGCGACCAGTTCGACGTTGAAGCCTTTGACCGAAAACAGTCCCGAGCGGGCGATCGGATCGACCCGCAACGGCCCGACCAGCGGCGGAAATGCGACCACCTGATCCACTTTGCCGTGCGCATCGACCGTGAGCCCGATCGTCGCATGCTCCGACATGCCCGCGCCCGCGTCGAAATAGATCATGCATGGCGAGGCCGGCATGTCCTCCTTCGAGAGTTCGAACGAAATGCGCGCGGCTCGCCCCGAGAGGTCTTGCCATCCGGTGAGTTCGAACTGGGGATCGCCATTGATCGCGTTCCACGCAAACTCGGGATTCGAGGACGGCTCGACGTTATTCAGAGGACGAAGTTCGAAGCGCTTCACGATGTTCTTTACCGGTTTCGTCACGGGTTTCTTCACAGGGTTCGTCATTTGTTCAGCAGGGAATCGTAGAGCGCTTGCAACGGAGACAGCACACTCGGCCAGCTCAAGTCGCGCGGCTTGTCCGCGACGGCGCCGCGCGGTTGCGCGAGCGCCGCGCGAATCGCGTGGACGATGCTGTCGACATTGAACGGATCGAGGTACGCGACATGCCGCGCGAAGTACTCTTCGGTCGAGCCGACCTGGGTCACGGCGATGCGCGCACCCGCCGCATGCGCTTCGAGCGCGGCAAGGCCGGGTGTCTCCAGTGTGCTCGGCAGCACGAACGCTTCGCAGGCCGCGTAGGCCGAGCGCAGCAGCGGCGAATCGTGAGCGAGCGTGCCGGCGTAAAGAACCTGCTCGCCGCCCTCGGCGAAGCATGCGTTCGCGTAGTCGCGATCGCGCTGATGGCCGATCAGCACGAGCTTGAGGTCCGGGTACGACTTCATCGCATTGACCAGCGCGAGCTGGTTCTTGCGCGGCTCGATATTGCCCACGTTCAGGATGAAGCGGTTCTCGATGCCGAATTCGCGACGGAACAGCTCGGGCGCGACCGGCTCATAGAAGCTCTGTTCGACGCCATTGAGCACGCTGACGAATTTCTCGCGCGGCAGATCGAAGATGCGCGCGAGCGTATCGCACTCGATCTCCGAGTTAGCGACCACGCGGTCGGCCAGCGAAAACTGATGGTGGATTTCGCCGATCGGATACAGATGTTTCGTGTCTTCGGTGACCCACAGGCTCGATGACACGACGAGCGGCAAGCCCAGTTGCTTGACGAAGTTGCACAGGTGCACCGAGCCGCCGACGCACGAGAAGAAATGCACGACGTCGTGTTCCAGAAACCGCGGCTTCCATGGATCGAGCAGCGTGACGTCCACGCCATGCGCGGGCAGATGCTTGTGATACGCGAGCAACTGGATCTCTCCGCCGCCGGGCGTATGGAAAGCCATCGGGTAAGTCGCAAAGAGCACTTTCATGGGCGGGGTCCCAATGGCTCAGACACGTTCTTTTCTCCAGACCAGCAGATTCTGTTCCACATGTCGACGGTTTCGGACACTCGGCCCGGATGACGTGAGCGGAATGAACCGTCGCTGCGCGTGCCATGCAGGGGCGCGATCTGAGCAGCGAGGGCAGGGCATTTACAGGGAGGCGGGCCGCGCCGTCGCGCGGCGATCAGGCGTCGGCTCGCCGGCGCGCGGGCGATGGCCTGTTCGCGCGGCCTTGGGACAGGCCAGATCGTGCTGTCGTCGAGCACGATGGATCGATACCACGAATTCCACATGCGCGAAAATGTTTGAGTTGTTACCAAGTGTACGAACAGCGCGCCAGCGAGGGCAGGTCCGTTTTATTATCACGCCCGCCGCGCGAGCCGCGTGTGCGGTGCCGCCCGGGAGCCGACGCCATTCTAGCGCCTCGGTGCAGCGCCGCGAATAGGGCCGCGGCGCGCTTGCGCCCGCATACAATACGCTCCAGCCAGACTTCCCGAGAAAGCACCGTTGATGCCAGATTGTATCGTGTCTCATCCGCCTTTCCCGCCCCGTGCGGGCGGGGCACGTCCCGACAGCGCTCGCATCGGTTCATGGCTGACACGGGCTCGCGCGGAGCTCGCCGTGCGTTCGCGAGCACGCCGATGAGCCTGCAGGTCCTCGTCACTGGCGCGAATGGCTTCGTCGGCAAAGCGGTGTCGCGCGCGCTGCTGCGACGCGGAGACGGCGTGCTCGGCGCGGTGCGTCGAGCGCAAAGCGCGGCCGACGGCGTGCGCGAATGGCTGCTCGACGTCGACGACTTCGCGGGCATCGAAGCGCGCTGGCCGGTCGGCGTCGGTTGCGATGCGGTGATCCATCTCGCCGCGCGCGTGCACGTGATGCATGAGAGCGTGACCGATCCGCTTGCCGCCTATCGAGCGACCAATGTCGACGGCGCGTTACGCGTCGCCGCCGCGGCACGCCGCGCGGGCGCGCGCCGCTTCGTGTTCGTGAGCAGCATCAAGGCGGTCGGCGAGGCCAGCACCGCCGGGCCCATGGCAGAGGCTGACCCACCCGCGCCGGTCGATCCATACGGCATTTCCAAGCTGGAAGCCGAACGCGCGTTGGTCGACTACGGCCGCGCGTCGGATCTCGAGATCGTGATCGTGCGACCTCCGCTCGTGTACGGTCCAGGCGTGCGCG